>DATHPO010000039.1:0-45846 GCA_035483835.1 Terriglobales bacterium | reverse complement strand
CAATAACCGCCGGCTGAATGAGCTGGTCGGCTTTCTTTTGTGCATCTCCGCGCTCCTTCTCTTCCTCGCATTGGCCTCGTATTCGCCACTGGACCCGTCGTTAAACAGCGCCTCGGTACTGACCGGTTCGCGAGCCGCTCGTAACTGGATCGGCGTCGTAGGCGCCGTTATTTCCGACCTGGTCTTGCAGGGTTTCGGGATTGGAGCATTCCTGCTTCCTATCTTCTCTGCAGTGCTTGGCGTTCGCTGGTTTCGTTCGCGCAGGGTCTCTTCGCCGGTCGCCAAGGTCCTGGGCGGGATCTGGATGCTGATCTTTGTCCCCGCTCTGCTGGCGCTGTTGCCCGGGCACTTACGCTGGATGAATGCCATCCCGATTGAGGGCCTGTTTGGCAGGATGGTCGGAGATTTCCTCATCCATTACTTCAACTTGGCGGGAGCCTATATCGTTTGCGCCAGCGTCTTAGCCGTTGCACTGTATCTTTCGACGGCGTTCTCTTTTGCTGCCCTGCAGGTCTGGGCGCCTACTCGGCTCGCTTTCGCGATTGCCCTATGGGACCGGTGGAAGGATTGGCGGGAATCTCGCGCCAAGGCGCGCATGCAGAAGGAGCTGGCAAGACGCCGCGCTGCTCCCAAACCTGTGATCACGACCCAGATGGTTCCGGCTCGGCCTGCAACTCCGCCTCAATCTCAGGCGCGGGTTCAGGAGCCCGCTCGAACCGGCATCGATCGGACGTTTGCGGAAGACAACGGAGAACAAGCCCAGTCAGCGGCGGAATCACGGCCTGAACCGCACACGGCTTCTCCCGAAGTTACGGAGCGTGCCGATAGCGCTCAGAAACCTAAAACGACGTTGCCGCGCATTGCCGGTGGTTTCAAGCTGCCTCCCAGTTCCCTGCTGCATCGGCCAGATGAGCAACAAGCCATCGATGCCGACGAATTGAAGTTGCTTGCCCAGGTGCTCACTGGAAAGTACGCCGAGTTTGATGTCCACGGGCAAATCACCCAGATCAATCCTGGTCCGGTGGTGACTACTTTTGAATTCAAGCCCGCAGCAGGCATCAAGTACAGCCGTATTACCAACCTTACGGACGATCTATGCCTTGCCCTGAAGGCGGAGAGCATCCTGATCGAACGCATGGCAGGCAAGTCCACTGTGGGCATTCAGGTGCCAAACCGCGAACGCGAAATCATCTGGCTGCGGGAGAATATCGAATCCACGGAGTTCATCGGATCGAAGTCGAAACTCACGCTGGCCCTCGGAAAAGACATCAATGGCCGCATCGTCACCGCGGACCTGAATGGCATGCCCCATCTACTGATTGCCGGTTCGACTGGTGCGGGCAAGAGCGTCGCCATCAACGCCATGATCATGTCGATCCTATACAAGGCGACGCCCGATCAAGTTCGATTGATTCTGGTTGATCCGAAGCGGCTGGAACTGGGCAATTACGAGGGCGTACCGCACCTCTACACGCCGATCATCACCGAACCCAAATTGGCGGCGAACGCGCTGCGCAATGCCGTCCGCGAGATGGAGCGGCGGCTCAAGCTGCTGGCCGAAAAAGGCGTGCGGAACATCGACCAGTACAACAAGCTCTTCGACGAAAGCGACACACCCAGCCTGTTCGGCGACGGTGCAGAGGAACGTCCGCTGCCCTACATCGTAATCATCATTGACGAATTGGCTGACTTGATGATGCTCGATTCCAGCAACGTGGAAGAGTCGATTACGCGGCTCGCGCAGATGGCGCGCGCGGTAGGCATCCACCTGGTGCTCGCGACGCAACGGCCTTCGGTCGATGTGATCACGGGATTGATCAAGGCGAATTTCCCGGCGCGTATGTCGTTCCGCGTGGCCACCAAGGTGGACTCCCGTACGATTCTGGATGCGAACGGCGCCGAGGCCCTCCTGGGACGCGGAGACATGCTCTACCTGCCCTCCGGATCCGCCCGGGTTCACCGTCTACACGCGCCTTACGTCACGGAAAAGGAGATCGCCGCGGTTGTCGAATTCTGGCGAGCCCAGGGACTCGCCGAATATGAAGAGAAATTCCTGCAGGCACCGAAAGAAGAACGCGCAGACAGCGGCTCTGGAGCCGAAGGCGGTGAGGATGAAGAAGCGGCGAATGACCCGCTCTACGAAGATGCCGTGAAGTTAGTAGTTGAATTCGGGAAGGCTTCCACTTCCCTGCTACAGCGCCGTCTGCGCATCGGCTATGGGCGCGCTGCGCATCTCATCGACTTAATGGAGCGAGACGGCATTGTGGGAGCTGCGGATGGTCCCAAGCCACGCGAAGTATTGAAACGGCCCGATTGGCTCTCCGAAATCGAAGAGTCGCTGAGATAAATGTTGGTGGTCATGACGTTTCAGCCTTGCGCCACGCTCTGAGGTTGGCAGCATAAAGCACGAGACAAAACAGATTTGCCGGAATGAAACCCCACTGCGACGTCCTGAAGCCGATGAGACAAATAATCACACTGTTTATGCCGGCCAGAACCCACCCTTCCCAATGTCTCCGTCCGACCAGAATGGTTGAAAAAATCGTAAGCAAACAGGATAGATAGTCGAGCCTTAACTCCACCGAAATGCACCCCCGCAGTGATTATGCGGCAAGTGCGCCGGTTTTCTCTGTGACGCTGAAGCTCTCGTAACGTAACGTTGGTACGTGCACTAAAGAAGCGGATGTCTGCACTCGACGGTGCCGCACGTCTTCACCGGAGATTCCAAAAATGAGGGCGATCTCCTGGGAGATCGCCCTTCTTCAATCAAGCGGTTGCTGGTTAGAACGTGATCTTTCCCACGATCTGAACCAACCGTCCGGTCACCCCCGAACTTTGAAAAGCACCGTAGATGCTGGTGGGTGTTGGGGCCGTGGCGTAGATTTGTCCGAACGGCGCAATCCCGTTTGCCAGGTTATTCTCTGGAGCGGCGAAATGCGGATGATTCAGCAGGTTGAAGAAATTGGCTCCGAGGGCGAATTTGAATCGCTCCGTGAGAGAGAAGTTCTTCATAAGGCCCGCGTCCATATCGAAGTAGCCTGGTCCGCGGAATAGGTTTCGGCCTGAGCCGAAAGTAGTCTCGGCACCCGAGGGAACGAACATGCTCGTGGTCAAGCACTGATGAGCATCTCCCGCGGCAATATTTCCGGGACCGCTGCACCCGGGAAAATTCTGGTTTGGGTTCAGCAAGCTTCCATAGACTCCCCAGTTTGGAGGAAGACCTCCCGATCCGGGCGGAATGTTAGCGATCGGCGCGCCGCTGTCGATGACGGAGTAAGGTAGCCCACTTCGGGCAAAGATGGTGCCCGAGAGCGACCATCCACCCGCCGTCGCTTCAAGCCAGTGACTTTGGAATTTAAACGGTTCTTCCCAGACGAAAGTGCCCGTGAAGTTGTTGCGAATGTCTAGATCCGAATTGCCGTAGTTCAACCGCAGGTTATTCGGATCCAGTTGGTAAGGCACCGTGGCGTACAGAGCAACCGGCGTGTTAAAGAGGCCAGTGGTTTCGTCCAGGGCGTGGCTCCAGGTATAGCTGGCCGTGCCGCTAAAACCGTAGGAGGCCCGGTGCGTCACCGAAGCGATCAAGCCGGCGTAGTTCGACACTCCGCCGCTGTAGATCTGCGTGACCGGACCGAAGCGCGTGTCGGGCGCAGTGGTGGGTAAGGGCAGCGCTCCATTTGTAGTATAAGCATTCACGGCTGAACTCTCGATCAACTCATCGTAGCCATGCGTGCCCACGTAGTTTAGGTCAAAGGACGTTTTGGATCCTAGAGCTTGCTGAACTTCCAGGTTCCATTTCACGTAGGTTGGATTGCTGATTTTGCCACTGGAGAAAAAGGCGGGTGGCGCAAATCCGGGGACCGCCGCTTGCAACTGGGCGAGCGTGGCTCCCGATGCAAATCCGGAATTGAAAGCGGCATTGGAATTGACCGCGGTGGTTTGCACGTCGTTGATGCCATTGATCGTCACTCCCGGAGCGACCGGAATTCCGGGCGCGGCCGGGTTCCCGGTGAGTGTCGTGCCGGTGAGACCCAGAGCGTTCAATGTCGGCGCATTCGCTTCTATGTTTGTCACGATCACGCCTTGATAGAGATCGGTGAACATCCCGACCCCAGCGCGTATGACGGTGTTTCTGCCGAATGGGCTCCAGCTGAGACCAAGTCGGGGCTGGAAAACGACCGCCTGCAAGCTGCCGAAAGCTTGGTGCTGGTTGGGCTGAATTACCTGGTTGTAGGGAATGTTCGGATTGTGATCCAGCGACGTGAAGGGATCGACCAGGGTGGAAAAGCAATTGGTCTGGCAGACCGCATTCGAGTTCCGATCAGCGCGAAGAGCAGCCGTCAGCTTCAGGTTAGATTTAATCGCCCATTCATCCTGGAAATAAATACCCAGGCTGTAGATGGCAATAGGATTTCTTGGGAACTGCGTAAAGTTCTGTGCGTATAAGTTGCCGGCAGCAGGCGTCAGCAGTCCATTGGCGAAGTCGGTCAGATTTGAGAAAGCCAAGGTTCCGTAGGCATTGAACTCGTTTCCGTAATCAGTTATGTCGTTGCGCCGGAAATTCACTCCAACCTTGAAAGTGTGATTTCCGTGATTGATGGAAAGGTCGTCCAGAATTTGATACTGGGTAGTGTTGCGGCCCTGGGGAAAGTTCGTGTCAGCCAGTTGAGTACCCCCGAGGTTCGAGAATATGCTGTTCAGGGTCACGCTGTTGTAAGGCAACACGTTCAAGCGGCTACCGACGGGTGTTGACTCTCTGAAAACCGCGCTGTACCACATCCCGGAAGCCACCAGTTGGTTGACGATGTTGGGACTGAATACGTGGGTCTCATTGAGTTGGCCATCGTCCGTAGGCTGAACACTCAGAGTATTAAATAGCTGCGGATTGATGAGGTCCGTGCCTGTCGGCTGCGACCCTCGATCGAAGTGCACTCTGCCAAACAGCTTGTCTTTGGTGCCGATATTCTGATCGACGCGGGCTGCCAGCAGCCATTCATTGTTGTGATTGGTACCCGAGGCATGGTCGAACAGGGAGCATGGCGCCCCGCCCACGCCAAACCCCGGAAACGTGGTGAGGTCGGAGCATCCTTGTTTGGGATCGGCGGCGGCGCTTACCGGAGAGTAGTTGGCGCGTCCCGGAGCGTTGTTATAAAGCGAAAACATTTGATTGTAGAACGGAACTTCCGCACCTCGTCCGTTCGCGGTCAGATTGTTGAGCACCGCCGTTTCGAATGCCGTGGTAGGAAGATAAATGTTCTGCGTGGAGGGCAAGACGTAACGCAAACCTTCCGTGTCCAGGAAAAAGAAAGTCTTGTTCTTGATGATGGGTCCGCCGAAGGAAGCCGACCATTGGTTATTGACCGCGAACGGTCTAGGTGTGTTGCTAGAGGGATTGAACCAGTCGTTCGCGTTCAGCACCGTACCATTCCAATAGTAATTCGCATTGCCATGGTACTGGTTGCTGCCCGACTTGGTCACTGAATCCAACTGTACCCCGGCCATGCGGCCGTATTGGGCGGTGTAGCCATTAGTTACGACCGCAACTTCCTGTATTTCGTTGGCGCCCAGGGTCAGGTTGCTGGACCCGCTATTGTTCAGATTCAAAAACGGGTCGTTGTTGTCGTTACCGTTGATGGTGAAAAGATTCGACGTGGGAGGCAAACCGAACGCGGCGAAGTTGCCGTAGCCGCCAAAAGTTCCCCCGACGTTCATTACCACGCCAGGGGCGGTCTGAGCGTAGTAGGTTGTGTCGTTCCCCGGATTCGGCTGCAGCGCAATCTGCTTCTCATCGACCGTAGTCGTGAGATTTGGGTTTTCAGTCTGCAGCAGTGGCGCCTCGGCCGTTACCTCAATCGTCTGGTTCTGTCCATGAGGACTCAGGCTCAACATAACGCTCGTTATTTGCCCCAGTTGGACATCTACTGAGCGCCGAGTCTCCGACATGTTTGAAGCGGTTGCAGAGACCATATAGTTGCCCGGTTTCAGCAACGAGAAGTGGTAGGCTCCACTCTGATTTGTCACCGTCGTTTGGGTCGTTCCTTCGGTGGTACTCTTCAGGGTGACGGTAGCCTGCGGAATTACTGCACCGCTCGTATCAGTTACCGTCCCGGTTAAATCACCCGAGGTAACAGATTGTGCGGAGATATACAATCCCGAGAGCGATAACACGAACAAAGCTAGCGCCAGTAAAGTTCTCATTCTTGCGATACTCATAACTTTCCTCCGACGATTTGTAGTTCTCACAAAAGGCGTCTCTGCCTGAACAACCTTGCATCGTTTGTGCATGCGACCAACCAAAAAGATCGCTTCGAACCTTCGCGTGATGGATTGTGCTTCTCGCGGGACGAAACTGAATTTCATACGGATGAACGATGAGTTCGTTCCAATTTGCTGCGACGACTGGAGCGCCTGCCCACGTCAACCTATATGAATCTTGAAATCCCTAACCCGGGTTCTACAAGAATCTGTAATCAGGCATGCAATCCTGTCCTTAGACAGAACCGGGCGTCATCTGGAAGACAGCAGTGAAATGTCTACTCGTGTGTTATTTGTCCGCGGTGTTGAGATCTGTGTTGAGGGATTTGTGGGGGTCACGCAGTTGCTGTTTCATGCTTCTGATTGAATGACGCAGAGCGGGTGTGAGCTGTTCTCTGCGAGATACCAATCCACAGAACTTTGTGACCAACCATTTCGTAGTTTCAAACGTCATAATCTTTATGGGGTGGTCTCCGCAAATTGAAAGCCGTCTGCGTGAAATTCGCATGATGATTCCCGAGATCCGCGTCGTCATCGCCGATGATGATGCGCTAGTGCGCGACCAGTTGCGACTCTTGCTGGCTGAGGAGAGCGGAGTTGAGATCGTGGCCGAATGCAGTGATGCGCTTCAAACCATTACCGCGGTGAGGACTCGCAAACCTGACTTGCTGTTGCTCGATATCGAAATGCAAGATGCCGACGGCTTTCAGGTTCTGAATTGTATCTCTCCGGAAGACATGCCAATCGTGATCCTTAGCAGCACCAACGATCAGCATGCCATTCGCGCGTTTGAAGCCCGCGCGCTGGATTACTTGCTCAAGCCATTTGACCGGCCACGGCTTCACACCGCCATCGAGCGAACCCGTGCCGAGTTGCAAAGAACTCACGACCGTCACTTAACCCATCGCATTCTCGACTTGCTGGCGGAGGCGAGGACCGACTCACAAACTGACCGGCGATTGGTGGTTAAGAGCGGCGGGCGCGTCGTATTCGTGGACATGAGCGAGATTGATTGGGTCGAAGCGGCTGGGAATTACGTCGAGGTCAAAACGAGAAACGGAAGCTATCTGATTCGCGAAGGGATCGGCAGCCTTTCCAACAGGCTCGATCCGAGCCAGTTCGTTCGCATCCATCGCTCCATCATCGTGAATGTGCGAAAGATCAAGGAACTGCAGCCCTGCAACCGCGGCGAGTACATGGTGGTCCTCAAAGACGGCAAGCAACTCTCCTGCAGCCGCGGCTACCGCGCCAAACTGCAAGAACTGATCGCGGCGCAGTGACATTGGTATTCCGCAAAAGCCGTCCATGAAAACTACTGCTGAAAAATGTCGACTCTCGCAGTCGGGTCCGCCGAGAGTTGGACAAACTGCGAGGGTGGTCCTTGCGTCGGCGGAGTCGGTGGAGGTGAGACCATGTAAAGAATGGCCGAAACGTTATTGTTGACGGTCACCTGAACCCTACCGTTAGCAGCAACCTGAGCGGCGCTTGCGATCTGGATCTGGCTCAGTCCACTCTCGTTGCTGACGTTGGCCGTGACGGTGAGGCTGCCAGGCACCGCGATGGCGCTGCTCACCACATTGCCGACAATGGGGTCCACAGGCGCAAGCGATCCACCCGCGTATATCCCCGAGAGAGAAGCGTCCGAAAATCCTGACTGCGGTATCGTCTGTGGCGTCATGAATCCGAAGGAAACAGCAGGGTCGGTGCCGATAATAAACGCCTGATTGTTGCTCACCAGATAGAAGACAGGTTGCAGATTTTGCGAAGTTTGGGAATTCTGAAAACCCGAATCGGTTAGCGTCACACGTCCGGTTGCAGCAACGGCGTCGGTCCCAGGAGCACATTGGGTCGGTGTGCCGCTGCACGGAGAACTCAGTGTACCGCCATTATTTTCGTCGGATGTCAGATTGAATTGCCCATTTCCACCGCTAGCATCGAATACTCCCACTTGGCTCTGAGCCGTGGGCCCAGTTGGGTCCAGCGCAGTTACTTCGAATATGCCGGGAGCGTTCAAATTGCCATTGGAGAATGATCCATTCGCCGATTGTTGCAGAATCGTGCCGCTCACAAGAGGATGTAGACCCGGAGGGAAGGGATCTATCTCCACGGCGAGCAGTTGAATCGCATTAACGACGTAGATGACGTAACTGTCAGCCCCAATTGTTATCGTGCCTCGACCGTTGGATGCAACCGAGTACTTGCCGGTAAAGGAAACGTTGGAAGCGGTACCTGAACTGGCGTCATCGGAATCCAGAGAACCGCTGAGTGTTAACGCCGTTTGGTTCGTCGTAAACTCTCCCGCCTCGCCAAAACGATTCTTGCCCGAGTCGATTCCCACGAACCCGAATGCATAACTGCCGCTAGGTGCGGAGATTGTTTGTTTCAGGAGCACGCCGGAATTGCGCGTTCCTGAGCCGTTGCTGTCGTCGAATTCAATGATGTTCGCGTTCCCGGCGGCAGTCATGGACAGTGCGAACGTACGGCTGCCCGATACTGGCTGGGCGATCTTGAAAGTCATAAACCCCAACCCGTTTGTGCCGATGGAGTACGTGCCGGTGAAGGTTTGATTGACCGGGAAACTCCCAGTCGTATCATTTATGTCCATGATGCCGGCGGAAATGTTCCCTTGTCCATCTGCCGCAAAGCTGCCGGCAGCCACGAAAAGTCCACTAGGATCGAAGCCGCGTACCGAGAACGCATAGCTGCCACTCAGTCTGCTGTTGGTGGTGGTCCCCGGATTGATGGTGATACTCAGATTCGCCGAGGCCGTCTGAGGATTGGGCGTCGATGAATCCTTCACCTGAACCGTGAAATTGAAAGTGCCGTTTACGATAGGAGTGCCAGAAATCACGCCGGTGCTCGAAAGAGAAAGTCCAATCGGCAAGAGCGTGCCGTTCGCAAGACTCCAACTGTAGGGCAGCGTTCCGCTGTTTGCCTGCAGGTTCTGGCTGTAGGGCGTATTCACGATGCCGGCGGGCAGCGAGCCGGTCACGACTGAGAGAGGCGGCGGCGTATTGATGGTGATGCTCAACGCCTGGGTTACGCTCGTGCCCGAAGAGTCCGTAACCTGAACGCTGAATTTGGAAGTTCCCAAGAGCGTAGGTGTGCCTGTGATCTGAGCAGAACTGCTGGTACTTGTCGTCAAAAAGGTTAGGCCCGCCGGGAGACTGCCGGAAGTCACAGACCAGGTGAAGGGCACGGGCGCGCCCGCGGCGTTGACAAATGAATTATAAGGAACGTTCAGGGTTCCCGAAGGAAGCGAGGTGGTGGTGATGGTCAGCACCGCGTTCACCGTAATCGATTCGGTCGCGGTTATGGTGCTGTTGGCCACCGATGTGGCAGTGATGGTCGCGGTTGCGGTGACCGAGAGACTGGTCGGCGCGGTGTATACAACTGTGGTTTTCGTGTTACCACTCAACGAGCCAGGGCCGGAAAGAGTCCAGGTCACGCCACCATTCGTATTGTCATTGGCAACCGTGGCGGTAATGGTGACGGTCTGTCCAGGATTCAGTGATTGTCCCGAAGCGGGCGCCAGCGTAACCGTGAGGGAATTGCTGCCCGAACAACCCGCAAAAACCACCACCCAGACAAGGATACCCAACGTAACCAACAAAAGGACTCTGAATTTTCTCACGGTTTCTCCACTGAAAGTTGTAACAATATCTTTCCGAAACAGCAAGCCGCTAGAACGAGAACAGAGCCTGCAGATCAATCCTGCGAGTGGCGGAACCGTATGAGTACGGCCCGCCGGCGAGCGCGTTCGACTCGCCGAATAGCGGCGAATCAAGATTGCCAGTCGGAGGCGCCAGATTCACCCGGTTAAGAACATTTCGTGCAGAGACGCTGAAGGTCAAATTGTAGCGCCGGTTGCTTGTCGGCGCTGTCATGAACGCACCGCCCGGCGATCCGCCCAATCCGCGGCCACCTAAGCCGCCGCCCGGACCGCCCCCACGTCCTCCGCCTCCTCCTCCTCCACCTGGTCCACTCACGGCACCTTGCCCTGCACCTACTTCCTTCCCAAAACCAAAAGTCTTGCTGAGCCGCAAATTCAAGGTGAACAACGTGGTGCCAGTACCGACGTTGATCGGGATCGTAGGCCCGCTGGGAGTCGGCGCAGCGTTAAACGTGCCCCATTGCGTCACTCGTATGTTGCTGGGCGGCGTCGAAGCGGTAACCGGTCCAGGCCTATCGTTGAAAATGGAATCGCCGTTCACATCCTGCCCTACGGTAACGTTAAACGGCACACCCGAACTAACGATGATAAAGGGATTGAGCCGAAATGCATAGGGCAGCGAGATCGTGCCGCCAACCACGCCGCGATCGCGCGTGTCGAATTGCGACCGGCCATAGTCGGCCATGGGATCGTATTGGTGTGAAATAAAGCTCACCGATGTACCCCCGCCTCCTCCGCCACCGCCGCCGGAGCCCAGGTCGCTGTTCGCATAGTTGAGCGTGTAAAAACCAAAAAGCGAAAGCTTGGTTCCAATACTCGTCCGAAAATTGGCGATCACCTGGTTCTGCCTGAAGATGCCTTCGGAGTCGTATTGGTAGATGTTGTCAGTACCGCCAAACGGCCGCGTGGGATCCAGCGGATACGTCCCCGGCAAGGGCGCGTTCGCATTGCGCAGGAAAAGCTGGTGTTCGCCGTAGGAGTTTATGTAGGTAACGGCCACCGTCGTGCTCCTGGCAACTTGCCGCTCGACGCCGACCGCTGTTTGCATGGTGGACGGCGCTCTCAGGCCCGAAGCGAATTGATAGCTGGTCGGAGAAGTCTGTCCCATGGCTGTATTCGCACCGACAATAGTCTGTTGTTGGGTAAACCCATTTAGACGCTCCGTCTGCAGCACAAGGTTGTAAGGGACACGATCATAGAAAATGCCGTAGCCGGCTCGCAATACGGTCTTGGGTGCTGCCTTTTTCCCGCCCCCACCCAGGCCCCAAGCGAAGCTGAGCCGAGGAGCGAAATCCCCGCGGTCATGAATGTCATTCTGGGTCTCAAAGCGAAGGCCATAACTGAGCGTCATGTTGGGACGGATCCGCCAGTCATCCTGCGCGTAGAGGCCTGCGTCAACCATGGTGACGTCTGATTGCGGCTGTCCAGTGGTGATCGAGAATTGGCTGGCGCCACAATTCGCCAATGCCACGGGCGAGGGAACAGAGGGCAAATCTGCTATCAACTTTGCCAAACATGACGGTGCCATCTGCGTGTTGCTCACGTTTGGCTCATATGCGGACAATGTTGAGAAAGTGAACACGCCATTGAAATTGGAAGTCGACACATTAGAATCCGTCACCGCCCGCAGCCGCCCGCCGAATTTTATTAAGTGCTTGCCGTGAACGATGGAGGTGTAGTTCTGCAGTTCGTAATGATTCTGGACGTCGGAGCCGTTTCCGATCTGATTATCTCCGCAGGTAAACGCTCCCAGCACCGATACGGTCGCCTGGAAATGGAACTGCGCACATGGATCCGCTGTAGAGGAAGTAGAGGAAGTGGAGGAAATAGGCATCAGCGTCTGATTACTGCTGTCATGCAGATACTGGAAACGGGTCTCGTTTACGATATTCGTGCTCACGACCTGGGTGTCGCTGATCTGCACGGTGTCCTCGGTCGAAACCGTGTTGTAAGCCTGGGAAGGAAGCGAAAACACCCCGATTCCCTCATTGTCCTGGCTGTCTCGGAAGTACTGGTAACGGACGGTCAAGGTGTTGCTCGGGGTGAGCTGAAAATCGAACCGAGGACCAAGATTGATTCGAGTCTGTTGACTCGAAACCGCCTGGGTGAAGTTGGCGGTACTTGGGCTGGGGTCAGAGACCGAAGGCACGACCGCGTTCACAATGTTGGAGTCGTTGATGTCCCTAACCTGCGCGGTAAAAAAGAACGACGCCCTCTTGCCCACAGGTCCGCTGAGGCTGCCATTGAGTAACTCCGAGTGAAAAGGCGGCTGGTCGGGTGCGAACGGGCTGAGTGCGTCGAACGCAGAGGAGTTACCGTCGAGCATAAATTGGCCATGAAACTGATCTGTCCCCGGTTTGGTAAAGATTTCGATCCGGCCATAGCCCAGCTTGTCGTACTCCGCGGAAAACGGATTCTGATTGATGCGGATCTCGCGAATCGAAGCCTTGGGCGGAAGCTGCCCCGCGGTGAATCCGTCAATATAGACCTGCCCGCCGTTCGGTCCCGCCGAAGGCCCCGCCAGCGCTTCGAGCTCCTGCTGCAGCTCGTCGGGGTCATCGGAAAGAGCTTCGAGGTCCTTCCCCTTGATCACAATGGAGCTGGCATTCTCTGATGGGTTCACGCTTACGGTTGTGCTTTCTTCCTGGACCTCAACTTTTTCCTGCTCTACCTGAATCTCGAGCGCAATGTCGAACCGCTGAGCTTGATCCGCGGAGATTGCGAAGTTCTGCTCGGTAGACACTGCGAAGCCCTTTGCGGCAGTCGTGATGGTGTAGATTCCCGGAGACAATCCTTTGAGCTCGTATGAACCCTGGTTGTCGGTGACAGTTGTAGCCTTTTGTCCGTCAGCTCCGGTAGCGGCGACGGTGGCTTGTGGGATTACTGCGCCGGTAGGATCCGTGACCCGGCCCCGAAGCGTGCCCGACCCAGTTTGTGCAGGCAAAGAAGCCGTCAGCATCAGCAAGACGAAAAGCGTAACAAATATGAATACAAACCTTCGGGACCGGCCAGACGTCATCAATTCTCCTGAAGCAAACCTTAAGCTGCTCTTTCCATTATGGTGTTGCACCCGCCGCAGCTTCGCCGCCACCGCCTCCGAGGTTCCAGGGAGAAAGAAGCATCGCCGCCCGATTGCTGTTGGGCGAGGCCGAAAGAATGGGTTCCACGCCGCTCAACAACGTGATCGCGGTCGGCTGGCTATTGGCACTGCCTTCCGTGGTCACAATCATGATGGCGTCGCCCTTCTGCAAATCGGCGAGGGTTACGGCCGGCATTCGCTTCAACATCTGCTGGAAATCAGGTGCACCGCCCGGACGACCTCCTCCCACGCCACCGTTGCTCCTGGCCTCGCCTGCCTTGTCGGGTGCGGACGCACCTCCACCAGCAGCCGGCGCATCGCTGCCGCCATCTGCAGACCCGCCTCGCAATCGCACTGCGATCCGCTGCGCAACCGTGGGAGGCAATTTTCGGAGTTGCGAGTCCGCGGTGATTCTCAAGGTCACGGGCTTCTTCGTTGCCAAATCCATTACCGTGACAGTGTTGTTTCCTGCATCGGTTGAGGAGACAGTGCCCGCAATGTTCCGGAATGCTCCAGAAACCACCTCATCCGCCGCCAGTTCGGTACCATCCGCACTGCGAACGCCGCGCGCGCGTAGTTGGTCGCCGGCATTGATTTGATCCAGCGTGCTCGGCTTGGCATCGTCGAACTTGACGGAGTCCGGCGAGTATCGACGAATAATTGTCGTCTTCGAGATGTGAATCGTAACCGGCTTGGCGTCGCTCATGGCCGGAGCCGCAAGCGTGACGAGGCCATTTGTTGCATCGACTTTGCTCACCAATCCACCCACTCCGCGTTTCTGCCAGTCCTCGCGATCGCGCTCCTGCTTCGCCGCAACGTCAGACTCCTTCATGAGTACGACGGATGAAGCAGCCACTGACTTGCCATCCTCCGAGGCAATGCCTCTGGCCAAAATCCGGTCCCCCACTTGCACATCCTGCAACTGGATGGGCGTCGCCTCCTTTAGATCTTTCTGTCCGGGAGCGATCCGAACAAGACGAGCGGACTCCTGAACCACGATATTGACAGTTGATCCCGCGTCGGTAGTCAGAGTGATGGTATTTCCTGAAATAGCCTTGACCACTCCTACGGGCTTCGCCGTCGAGCTTGCCGACGCAGACTGCTGACCCTCCTGAGCCTCATTCGAGGTAGCAGAGCTCAGCGCGCCGGGGCCAGGACAGGTTAAGGCAAGCACCATCGTGACGGCGAACCCTAACGTGGCATATTTTGTCGATCTCATCCTCTCCGCCTCACGAGTTGCAGCATGGCCCACCCCCCAAGGTTCGGTTGGTCACGCTTCGGGTCACGGTCAGCGCCGGTGCTTCGTATCAATTGCGCCGCAACTGACACGGGCACCCGCGAAGAAATGAAACAGTTCCATCTCTCCCGTTCACGACCGCCACTTTGGAGTTCGCCCCATATATTGCAACACAGTCAAGCACAGGGCGGACGTAAAGAATCGTCAAACAACGGTAAATTTCTGTTTTATCAGCACTTGCGGGTTTGACCTAATCACTTCTGGATAGATTGAGGTGCAGCGTTTTCCTCAGACCTCGCGAGCCTTCGACATACGTAGGAACCATTCATTCCTCCGTCATCCCCGCGAATCAAAATCGGAGACCCTCAGCAAATTAATGGCGACCGCCGGACGAAGAAAAACCCGCTCCGTTCTGCTCTAAGTCTAGTGTTACTAATCGGTTGACTTTCGCCCAAGACCGGGATATCGTTCATGCCCCCAAGGCTTATCGCCGCGGAAGAGAGGGTAAAAACGGTGGAGTCTGCTGTCTCCAATAAGGTGACCCAACTTCTCGCAGACTGGCGGCAGGGGAATCGAGAAGCCCTTAGCGCTCTGATCCCGCTGGTTTACGATGAGCTTCGCCGCCTCGCGCATAGTCATTTGAACCGCGAGCGTCCCGGGCACACCCTTCAAAGCACCGCTCTCGTGAATGAGGCCTACATGCGGCTGGTGCGCCAGGATCTTGAGATTAACAACCGGGCTCATTTTTTCGCAGTGTCTTCACACCTGATGCGCCAGATTCTCGTCGACTACGCCCGGCGCCATCGTGCGGCCAAGCGCGGGGATGGGGCTGACAATTTGACCTTGAGCGAGGCGGTTGCATTACTTCCCGGAAAAGGTAATTTTGACCTGCTTGCTCTGGACGAAGCGCTCAACGAACTCGGACGATTGGATCCGCAGCAGACTCGGGTAGTTGAACTTCGATTCTTCGGAGGGCTTTCGATCGAGGAAACTGCGGCGGTCGTGGGTATCTCTTCAGCAACCGTAAAACGGGAGTGGACGACTGCAAGGGCCTGGCTTCATCGCGAACTGACCAAAAAGGCTGGGTGACTTACCGGTGGAAACAAGGAATGCAATGGCTCTGGAACGTTGGAACGAGATCGAGCGTTGGCACGAAATCAAGGACAAGCTTGACGCAATCCTGAATCTTGCGCCGGAGCAGCGCCCTGCGTATCTTGAACAGGTCTCCGCCGCGGATCCCGAGTTGCGCCGGGAACTCGAATCACTCATCGCTTCTCATGAGCAAGCTGGCACGGATTTTCTGAACGTTCCCCCTCCGCAAGCGCTAGATCCGAGTGCGCCGGATGATCTCGATCCGGGCCGTCGTGACCCGATGATCGGCCGGCGTCTCGGGACCTACGAAATCATGGAGCAAATCGGCGCTGGCGGTATGGGCGAGGTTTATCGTGCCATTCGCGCCGACGATCAATACCACAAGCAAGTTGCGATCAAGCTGGTCCGCGCCGGCCAGAACTCTGATTTCGTCATCCGCCGCTTCAAGAATGAGCGACAGATTCTCGCCACTCTGGATCACCCCAACATCGCTCGCCTGCTCGACGGCGGCACGACGGAAGAGGGCATCCCATACTTTGTGATGGAGCTGATCGAAGGCCAGCCCATCACCGAATATTGCGATTCGCGCAACCTGCCAATTGCTGAACGTCTCAAACTCTTCGTGGCGGTCTGTTCGGCCGTGCAATATGCCCATCAGCGGCTGATCGTCCATCGTGATATAAAACCCGGCAACATTCTCGTCACCCATGAGGGAACGCCGAAACTCCTGGATTTCGGTATTGCCAAAATTGTCGACACAGAGGCTGAAACCGGCCCGGCAACTCTGACCATATTCCGCGCGCTCACCCCGGGATACGCCAGTCCCGAGCAAGTGAAAGGCGAGCCCATCACTACCGCCAGCGACGTTTACTCGCTGGGAGTGGTGCTCTACGAATTGCTCACCGGGCAACACCCGTACTCCGCTCCTGGCTACACGCCGCATCAGATTGCACGGGCGGTTTGCGAGGTTGATCCTGAAAAACCCAGCACGGTCGTCCGACGAACCGAAAGCTCGCCTTCAGCGGGTGGGCAACCGCCGCTTCGTTCAGCCACAACTATTCCTTTGGATGAAAGCTCGGCGGACAAGCTGAGCAAGCGGCTTAGCGGCGACCTCGACAATATCGTGCTCATGGCATTGCGCAAGGAGCCGGAGCGCCGCTACGCATCGGTTGATAAGTTTGCTGAAGACCTGCGGCGACATCTCGCGAACCTTCCCGTCTTCGCCCGTAAGGACACGGCCGGATATCGCATATCGAAGTTTGTCGCTCGGCATAAAGCCGGCGTCGCAGCCACTGTCGCCGCAATCGTTATTCTTATCGTTGGAATAGTCGCAACTTTGCGGGAAGCGCAAATTGCCCGCGAACAGGCATCGATCGCGCGATCCCAGCGTGCCAGGGCCGAAGCTCGGTTCAATGACGTGCGCAAGTTGGCAAACTCTTTGATGTTTGAAGTTCATGATTCGATCAAAGACCTGCCCGGCTCGACGCCGGCGCGCAAGCTCCTGGTGAGCCGGGCACTCGAATATCTGGACAGCTTGAGCCAAGAGGCAAAAGGCGACCGTTCCTTGCAAGGGGAACTGGCTGCCGCTTACGAAAAAATCGGCGACGTCCAGGGCATGCCGCGCCAGGCAAATCTTGGTGACACCGTCGGTGCCGAGGAGAGCTACAGAAAGGCTCTCGCCATACGAGAGTCCCTCGCCGCAACGGATTCGAAAGACCAGGAAGTACGCCGGCAACTTACTGCGAATTACAGCAAGCTGAGCGATTTGCTCTGGAACAAAGGCGATTTCAAAGGTGCGATGGAATATTCGCACAAGGAGATCGCGGTCGCGGAGGCCCTGTATCAGGAGGATCCCAGCAATCCGGCAAACCGCTCGCTCCTCGCCGCATATCGCATGGACTACGGCTACAAGCAGGCTGTGGTAGGTAATGACCGCGCTGGCGGATTGGAAACGCTTCGCCAGGGATCGGCGATGCTCGAGCAAATGTTGTCCGAGGATCCGCAGAACGTGCAAGTGCGCCGGCTGCTGGGTCTCAGCTATTTCCGGGCCGCTGATGTTCTGAAAAACGATGAAAACGATTATCCCCAATCTCTGGCGCTATACAAAAAGGCTATCGTCACTACACAAGTTCTGGTCGTGGCGGATCCGAACAACACAGATTTCCGCCGGATGGTTGCCTACGATCAATTCGCGATGGGGCAGCTCTTAGCGAACATGAAGGACGCCAACGCTGCGCTCGCCCAGGATCGCGAGGCTTTGTCGTCGTTTCAAAAGCTCGCCGCTGCCGATCCAACGAACGCACAGTTTCAGGAGGACATCGCCGCAGTCCGCGGCGAGATCGGCGAGGTGCTTGTAGACACCGGGAAGCCCAATGATGCGATTGAACCGCTTCGTTTTTCGGTTAACGCGGCCCAGTCGATGTCCAACGCGAAGAACCCGCAATCGCGGATTGGATACATTCTTGTATCCGGGCAGTTCTTGCTGGGCAAAGCCAATGTCATGCTGGCGTCTTCGTCGCAAACCGCAGCGCAGCAAAAGATTGAGCATTGCCGCGAGGCCAGTTCGTGGTTCCAGAAGTGCCTCCCCGCTTTCGAGTTTCTTCGAGATCACGCGCCAGCGGACTACCAGGGCGCTGACCGGGTCAAAGCGATCCAGCACGAGATGACCGTTTGCGGCGCATTCACAACGAAACCCTAAAGTCCCACGATAGCGGACGGCACCGCGCGCGACTTGCTCACCATCAAAACCAATCCGGAAAAATCAGCTCAACCAAGCCCGGAACCCAGTAAGAATAAAACTGCTCATCGCAGATTTTGTATTTGCCGTACTTCTTTCGGGCGTAGTTGCCCCAGTGAGGCTGGGTGCCGTCGAGGTCGGTGAATCCGTACTCGCGGGCCAGCGCCCAGGAACTGAAAACGCGTCCACTCTTGGCTTTCACCTTCGGATCTGCTGCGAGGGCTACCACCGCGCGGCCTATGTACCTCGGCGATTCTGAGACCATGAAATCGTTGGGCGCGTCGTTTTGGCTTTCGCTGTTCTTGTCTTTTTTCTTGGCGTTCTTTGCTACGTCCTTCCAATTGGCCTCGCTGACTCCGAAATGATCCAGCACGGCTTCAGAACGTAGAAAGCCCGGAGTCAGCGCCACTGAAGCGATGTCCCGTTTGCGCAACTCGCGGGCCATGGCGAAGGCCAGCCTTATCACGGAAATCTTCACCAAGTCATAGAAAAGGTTTCCGCGATAGTAGAAAGCGTCGCCATCGGTAATTTCGAAGATGATTCCCCGGCCTCGACCCAGCATCAGGGGAACGGCGTAGTGGGAAGTGATGATGTGGGAGTGAATTGCCTGCTTCAGCATGCCCAGGCCGTTTTCGAGATTGACCGTCCAGAATGTCTTGCCCCATTCGGTGATCGCGTCGCCGCCCCACACATCGTTGACCAGAATGTCGAGGCCCTTATGCCGCCGTTTGATACCGGCGACCAGCTTTTTCACATCTTCCGGCTTGGTGTGGTCCACCCTTACGGCAATACCGCGGCCTCCGGCCGCGGTGACCAGTTCAGCGGTTTCTTCGATGGTCTCAGGTCGACCGGCGGTCGTGGATGAATATTTTCGGGAACTCCGGCCAGTGCAATAAACCGTGGCCCCCGCTTCGCCCAGGGCAATCGCAATCCCTCGACCGGCGCCGCGGGTTGCTCCCGCAACCAGCGCGATCTTCCCTTCCAATGCTTTCGTCGGAACTTTGCTGGGCGTTTTAGCCATCTCGTTACCTCCGCGCAAAAGAGGTAGTGCTCATGCCTTCTCGGAGCCGGAGAGCAACCCTTCAACCAGCGCTTCCCACTCGGCTTCGACGGTGGGGCGAAAAAAGCGGCGCCCTGAGCGCTGATACCAGTAATCAGCGTTCGAGGCTGAGCCCTCTTTGCGGTGCAGATAGGCGTGGACGGCCATGCCATCCAGCGTTTCCAGTTCGTCAACCAGGGCGTGAGCGCGGGACCAACTCCCTTTTGCATCCGACCACAGCGCTGTGAGCGGCGCGGGTAGCCCTACGGGCGGCGCCTCTTCTGCAATCGACGCTCTGAATTCCGCGGGGATCATCTTCTGCTCGTGTTAACGTATAAGTAAATATACATCGGTCGGCGGTTTACTGTAGCCACCGGGACGTCTAAAGTATGGCATCATTTTCAAGTGGGGGGTTGATTTACTAGCCGAGGGCGTCGTTTCCCGCCCTTGCAAAGAACGCAGGGATGGGGCACCCTCTTTTCTATCGGAGAATGAAGCCCAAACAGCGAAAACTCTCGCGGTCCGAGGTGACCAGTGGACCGGGCGGCGCTTTCCTGAGAGACTTTTGTTGATATAGAGTTTGTGCAAAAATACTGTTTGTTCGCAGTCATGAACCGAACGTGAGGTTGAGCTTGAAACCATTCGCGAATTTGATCCTCCTGCTTGTCGCTTTTTCACCGCTGGGCCATGCCGCAGCGCAAACGCAAGTCTTTTCCACCTCGGCAGGGCCGGTCAACATTACGCCGCTGTATCATGCCAGCACGCTGATTGAGGCGGGAGGCAAGGTCATCTATCTTGATCCTGCCAAGCCTGCGAAATTTTCGGAGCACCCGAAAGCAGACTTGATTCTGATTACCGACATCCATGGCGACCACATGGATCCCGATTCAATCAAGGAAGTCAGCAAAGCTGACACCAACATATTTGCACCGCCGGCCGTGGTTCAGACGGTCACGAGCGCCAAACCAATTTCCAACGGAGAAACCAAGACCTGGGGTGCGTGGACGATTGAGGCGGTCGCCGCGTACAACCTGAAGCGCGGCCCCAGTGAGGGCAAGCTCTTTCACGACAAGGGCCGCGGCAACGGATACGTGCTGACTTACGGCGGCAAGCGCTTCTACTTTTCGGGTGACACCGAAGGCGTTCCAGAGATGCGCGCGCTGAAGAACATCGATGTGGCATTCGTGTGCATGAATCTGCCCTACACTATGCCGCCGGAAGAGGCTGCGGATGCGGTCAAGGCATTTCATCCCAAGATTGTGATCCCTTATCACTATCGCGGCTCCGATCTCGCCGTATTTCAAAAAGGATTGGAAGGGACGGGGATTGAAGTGCGGATACTGGAGTGGTATCCGCAATAAAGCTGGAGCAAACGCAAGGTTTCTCGACTACGTTCCGTCCTCCGCTGTGCCGAGGGCGGACCTTCGCTCGAAATGACAATTATTTGTCGCCGCCCTACACGAGAACCATGGCCGCGGCAAGGGCTGCTGTTTTGTGATCCTTGGTCCAAGGTGGGCCGAGCGAAAATCCGAGGGTTGAGATTCTGCGCTGGACTCCGCTGGCTGGCTTGCCGAAGGTTGTTTTAGCCCGCTGCTCGAGGTCTCGCTCTCGAATTGCCGTGACCGGAATCTTTAGACGTTCGCAGGCTTTGCTAGCCGCATTGCGAAATAATTCGCCTTCTGCGGTATGAATCAGCGGGTGCGAGGCGAGAATTTTCCCCAGAGGCGGCAGCGCGCGACCTGAGGCCAAGAGAACGGCAGCGCCTTTGATTTGGCAGCCTCGCGCGTCCAACTCCTTAAGCAGCTCGCCGATTGCGGTGAACGCCAGGCGTTCCGAGATGGCTGCGCAGTTGGCAAGATATCTCTCCGCCTCTGGACGTTCGAGGTTCGCGGCGTGGTGATAGGGCTGGCTCGATCCTTGGATTTCTGGATCGATGGTGACGATGCGCCTTCGATCCAGAACCTCGAACGAGGCGGCGTCGCCCGACATCGCCACCAGCACACCCCAACCGGAATGCATGCGAATCCCGAGGGCTGCGCGTTTCATGTTTAAAGTCTTGCACCTCTGCGCCTGAAGGCGTCGTCGAAGAGATAACGCTTACGGCACGCCTGAAGGCGAGCCTTGATACGAACCGCTATTTTCCCCGCTTTTACCCACGGCTTGCGCCGTGGGCTGCATTCTTGCGCCGCTTCGCGGCTGCAACGTTTTCCAGCAGCCCGCGAATACTGCGCCTCGCAATTTTATCAAGCCGTCGGGTCCTCGAGAGCTGTGGCTGCTCGTCCGTATTGTGATTGCGGCAGCGTGAAAAGAATGATGAGAACGATAAGGGCCAGAATTCCGACGATGAAGATGCTGCCTTCGGGTCCGGTGGTGCCACCGCTGAGGATGGGCTTGCCCGCCGGGTGGGCGGCGAGGAGGCGGTGCTGAATCATGAGCCCGCTGTCGGCTACGCCGTAGAGGAAGGATTGGCCCCAGTCCCACGAGGTATGGAGGCCGATCGCCCACCAGAGCGAGCCGGTGCGCCAGAGGCTGAAGCAGAAGACCATGCCGGCTAGAAAGACGGAGAGCAGCCCGATGGGGGATTCGCCCGGATTCCTGGTGTGGCCGAGGAAGAAGAGGACGGAAAAGATGACGGCGGCGCTCCAGAAGCCCAGGGCTGCGCTATGACGGGTTTTGAAGGCCCACCGATAGAAGCCAGCCAGGCCGCGGCTGAGCGTGTACTGGAGGTAGCCGCGGGTAAGGTACTCCTCGAGCATGCCAACCAGGAGGAAGCCGGTCAGCCAGATGGCTCCGTACTTGAGAATGTCGCTGCCAAACAGTAGCCGTCCGTTAAAGACCAGGAATCCGGTTTTCCAGAGCGTCAGGATCAGCAGACTGAGGCAGGTGATTCCCCAGGCTAGTCCGGAAAAGAAGTGCGAGAACATGCGGCTGTCGCCCAGGCCGTAGACGGAGTTGGGACGCCGTTCGATCTTCGACATGATCCAGGTGACGAGAAGAGCTACCAGGAAGACGATGAACTCGGGGATGATCCCGCGCAGCGGGCTTACAGCGGCGGCGCGGTCGGCTTCTTTCGGGGAAGGCGGATAGAGCTTGTGCCCGATGCGGTTTGCGCAGTACATAATCGCCGCAAAAAGGGCGACGAACATGAGCAGGCTCCAGCCCGCGCGGAGGCCATCTTTGCCGATGAAGATGTTGTGGAGAGTCGGTGGCTGCGTGTGTGGGGTGGGTTCGGTGACCGTCAACGTTGCATCGCGGTGAAGAGGCTGGTCGTTGGTCTCAGCGTTGTTTACGGAGTTCAAGGGCATCCTCATTGATCGGGGTATTTAATCTTGGCCGGATTCATGGAGCGGGAGACCGGGATCGAACCGGCGACATCCAGCTTGGGAAGCTGGCGTTCTACCGCTGAACTACTCCCGCTCACTGGCAGCGAAGTGAACCACTTTACGCAGCACAGAAAGGTGATACAAATTATCATCCCTCGTGCGCTCATTTGCAAGAAATGTTCAATGGCTGATACTGCTCGCCGGGAATGATCTGATTTCAATTCCGCGCGGATACGGTGCCGCCAACTGCTTCTACGTCAGCTCCGACCACTCGACCCTGACCCGGCTCTTGCAGAAATGCGATCAGCCGCAGATTGTGGGCGTCCGTTCCAGGGTCGAGTTTTATTTGAATATCCTGTGCAAAGGCTTGCCCTCGCCGAAGCGTTCCTACCTTCACGATGCTCCGGACTATAGCCGTGTGGGTCAATGTACGTCCAGCGTTTTCGCCGTGAGCGACTTGCGATTCCGCATGGTTGAGAGCGATGGCAACGTAGACGTCCGCCTCGCGCAAACCGAAGGATGGCGGCAACGCATCTGTTTCCAGACGGGCCTGCAACACATTGGCTGCGCCTACGGAAGCAGAAGACAAGCGGACGGCAACCTTCGATTTCGTCAACGCCTTGGCAAAGGCCTTGTCCGCCAATGCCGCATCACTGCCGACAAACTCGCTGGTTCCGTCCACGACCATTTGCGGAGTGTAGACGCTGTCGAGGCCGAGACGCTTGGCATAGATGCCTTGTCGGTCGCTGTAAAAACGGGAAGAGTAAGGATCCTTCCAGCCGATATGGTTCCAATAGTCGACGTGTTCGCTGAGTACGATCATCTCCGCCCGCGCGATTGGCTGGCGATCCAGCTTCTGCAGGAACGCGTCTGCGGGAGGACAACTGGAGCAACCTTCCGAGGTAAACAACTCCACGAGAACTGGAGTCCGGAGATCCGGGCTCGCTGAGGATTCAGGGGCTCGCGCCAGCATCCCGCTGGTCCATCCGAAAAAGGCTACAGTTAGAATCAGCAGACTGTTCATGACGTCACTGTATATAGGATGCACAGCCAGCGCGGAAGTTACGGAGCGGGACTAAGTTAGGGAGACTCGAAACTTTTGTGAAGCTGGCGACTCTAAGGAAACGAGCCCGGAAGATTGCAACTTCGGACAAGGGGAGTTTTTATGAGTAGCTTTTCACGCCTGTTTGCCCTCCTATTGATGCTAACGCTGGGGGCCGCGATTGCTTGCAACGCAGGTGACAACGCGATAGCGGCCGTTCCGAACCCGGCCATGGATGCGGCGATTGCCACGAGCAAAACACAGCAAACCGCGGTTGTTGCCGGTGGATGCTTCTGGGGCATTCAGGCCGTGTTCCAACACGTCAAGGGCGTGGTCAACGCGACTTCGGGATACTCTGGAGGCGCGGCCAACACCGCGGAATACGAGCTCGTGAGTACTGGCGAAACTGGGCACGCGGAATCCGTGAAGATCACCTACGATCCGGCGCAGATCACGTACGGCCAGTTGCTTCGCGTGTTTTTCTCGGTGGCGCACGACCCCACGCAGTTGAACCGGCAAGGCCCGGATTCAGGCACGCAGTACCGGTCGGTTATTTTCTACGGCAATGACGAACAAAAACGGATTGCTGAGTCGTATATCGTGCAACTCGACAAAGCGCGGGTCTTCCCGCGTACAATCGTGACTCAGGTGGTTCCGTTGAAGGCTTTTTATCCGGCCGAAGCTTACCACCAGGATTACGCCACTAATCATCCGAACAACCCCTACATCGTCTACAACGATGCGCCGAAGGTTGCCCATCTTCACCAGGAATTTCCCGAGCTTTACACCGGCAAGTAGCGTTCGAGGTAACATCGGAGGAGGGAGCACCCATGTTCGAATCACTGGTGGAAAAGGACGAAGAATCGGGCAAAGTGAAGCGGCGGGCTTTTCTTGTGACTTCGGTTTCCGCGATTGCCGGATTGGCAGCGTGGTCGTTGAGAAAGCCGCGGCTTGCACAAGCGACTGTATCGAAGGAAGCGCCTCAAGAGGTCACGGTTGTTCAATTCTCCGATGCAGGTGAGCGATTGAAAACGGTTCACATAGCGAAGGTCATCAAGAGCGACGACGAGTGGCGGAAGCAGCTAACTTCAAACGCATTCGATATAACGCGTCACGCCGATACTGAATTTGCCTACTCGGGAAAATACTGGAACTTGCACGATAGGGGCCTCTTCCGCTGCATTTGCTGCGACAACGCGTTGTTCAGCTCGGAGACAAAGTTTGATTCTGGCACTGGCTGGCCCAGTTTCTGGCAACCGATCGCGCCGGAAAACGTTCGGAGTACAAGAGACATCAGCTTGGGGATGGTGAGGATGGCGGTCTCATGTACGGAATGCGATGCGCACCTGGGCCATGTTTTCGATGACGGACCTGCGCCTACGCATCTGCGATATTGCATGAATTCGGTGTCGCTGAGATTTGTGCCGGCGAAAGCCACCTAAGGACCCCGAGTCGAGTCGCAACACATTAGACCAGTTTCACCGTTGATGTATTCCGTGACGAGGTGTCATCCCGAGCCAAGCGAGGGATCTGGGTGCTTTGCCGTCCTTGACGATGCCGGTGGTGCGGGCACGAACCCAGATCCCTCGCTTCGCTCGGGACGACAAGGCGCCTTGTGGTCCGCGCTGTTGTCAGAACGATCTAGGTCCAGCGGAACCAACGCAAGGCAAGCAAGAAGGAAATCCCTCCCCAGAGCAGAAGGATAAGCAGGCGCCCAGCCTGGCTGGCAAGTGGGGCCCCTTCGAGAATCGTAGCGCGCAGAGCGTCATTCAGCGCGGTTAGAGGCAGCGACTTAATAAACGGCTGGATGACCGATGGGAAACGCTCGTAGGAAAAGAAGACTCCGGAAAAGATCCACATGGGCATCATGATCAAATTGATCAGCCCGCTGACGCTTTCAATCTTCTGCGCACGGCTGGCTGTGAGTAGGCCTAACCCGGCGAAACCTACGGCGCCAATCGAGCTTAGTATCAGAATCGAGAGCAACGACCCAAGTACGCGTATATGAAACACCAGCGCGCCAAAGCCAAGCAGCAGCCCGACTTCAGCGACCATGAGCACTAACCGTCCCCCTGCCAGAGCGAGGAGAAAATCGCTTCTCCGCATGGGTGTGGCCACGAAACGTTTGAGCAGTTTGCGCTGGCGCATATCCACCAGAGCAAAGCCGATGCTCCACATGCCGGAGTTCATCAGATTCATCCCGATCAAGCCGGGAATGAGAAAGTCGATATAACGCGAGCCGGGCTCGTTCGAAATGATCGAGGAAGTGGGCAGCGGATTTTTGCGGCCGGCTGAGACTTGCAGAGCGTCATCGACTTCAGCCCGCGAGAGCACACTCTCGGGACGCGCCGGATCGTAGAGATACTGAAAGCCGCCCTTGCCGTCGGATTCCACAACCAGATCGTACTTGCCGAGACGGAATCCTTTGAGTGCTGCCGGCTTGTCGAGAACTTCGGCGCGGATCGAGGACTTCTGCGGTGATTGTTTGATCAGGGATAACGCGTCCTGCGCCCCGTTGCCTTGGACAATCGCAACGAAGGTCACGTCTGCTGGCTTATTGCGGAAGGCAATCCCAAGTCCCAACGCCAGCAGTAGCGGAAACCCGAACACCCAGAAGACAACTTCGGGTTCACGCTTCAGCTCTTTCATGCGCACCATCACCAGGTGCGTGAAGGCCGACCATCGGCCATTGCGGGGCGCTGGCAGCCGGGTTGGCGTTACCGGAGTTTTTTGAGCGAGGCTCATGCTAACCGACTCTTCACTGCTCCCTCAGGTGGCGGCCCGTCAGGTTGACAAACACATCTTCTAAACTCGCTTGTCGCGTTGTCAGGTGCAGAAGTTGCGAGCCGTGTTTTTCGACAGCATCGAGCAACGCTGGGATGGTCAAGTGCGGCTCGCGTACGGTAAGGCTGACCAGACCATTGTCATGGCGAACGGACTCCACGCCTGGCAGCATTCGCCACGCGTCGAGAGCAGCACCGTTGCTGGAGTCGCCGCTGGCCTCGAACTCCACCACGTGGTGCCCGCCCAGGCGCTCGATCAACTCGGAGGGCGTGCCTTCGGCAATGATCTGGCCGTGGTCGACGATCGCTAGACGGTCGCACAGGCGCTCGGCTTCGTCCATGTAATGCGTGGTAAGCAACACTGTGCCGCCGCCCCGCTGAAAGTTGCGAATAATGTCCCAGAGCTGGCGGCGGCTCTGGGGATCGAGTCCGGTCGTAGGCTCGTCGAGAAAAAGAATTCTTGGATTTCCCACCAGCGCCGTAGCCACGGCCAAGCGCTGGCGCTGTCCGCCGGAAAGCTTGCCCACCATAGCATCGGCCTTCTCGCCAAGTTGCAGATCGTCGAGCACATCGTTGGCGGAGCGTGGTTCGCGATAGAAGCTGGCGAACAGTTCAATGGTTTCGCGGACGGTTAATTTCTCCGAGAGCCGGGTCTCTTGTAGAGAGATGCCCAGAAACTCGCGCACTTCGCGTTGATTTTTCTGCCAGGTGTGACCAAGAATCGTAACCTCGCCAGAGGTGGGATCGAGCAGCCCTTCAAGGATTTCGATCGTGGTGGTCTTCCCTGCCCCATTCGGCCCCAAGAGCCCGAAGCACTCTCCGGCCTCAATCTGCAGGCTCAGTCCGCGAACGGCTTCTACTTTTCCGTCATAGGTCTTGCGCAAGTCGCGGCATTCGATGGCAGCAGGCACGCGAAGATTCTAACGTAAGCAGGACGAGATTTTGTCAACCTCGCCTATCGTGGCCACGTTGCAAGCGTGCGCCTAAAGTCCCAGTTCTCGTTTAAAATATGAGCCTGTCTGCTGAGTAAAGGAACTTCTCTGATGCCATTGCCACGGCGCGGCTTCACTTGACGATCCCACTTTTAAGCGCCCGTGCGTCGTTTCCATCTGACCCTCTCCGTCACTAAGAAAGGAAGCTGCTCATGGTAAGGAAGGTATGGCTGTTGCTGCCTCTGCTGGTGCTCACGTTCAGTGCGATCGCCTCTGCACAAGAGACCCGTCATTTCACTTTTCACTATGCTTTCACGGTCAAAGATGTTCCCTCCGGCGAAAAGGTGAGGATTTGGATTCCGCAGGCACATTCAGATGCTTTCCAAACCGTAAAGGTCGTCTCTGCGACCGGTGACTTGCCTCTGAAGAAGACGCACGAGTCAAAGGTCGGGAACGAAATGTATTACGCCGAGACTTCAAAAACCAAGCAGCCGGAGTTGCATTTCGAGGTGGTTTATGACGTCGTTCGTAATGAGCGGCTCACGCTAGGGATTTATTCTCCGCACCTTGAAGCGGCCAAACTTAGCGACAAGGAGAAAAAGGAATTTCTCGCGCCCGATGCGCTCGTCCCCACGACAGGATTGCCCGCGGAGCTGGCCGTGAAGGTCACAGAGGGCAAGACCACGACTCTGGACAAGGCACGCGCCATCTATGATTATGTGTTCACGACCATGCGTTACGACAAGACGGGCACCGGTTGGGGACGCGGTGATGTGCTCTATGCGTGCGATGCGAAGAAAGGCAACTGCACCGACTTTCATTCTCTGTTCATCGCCATGGCGCGTTCGCAAGGAATTCCGGCGCGATTTGAAATAGGATTTCCGCTGCCGCCCGACAAACACTCAGCCGAGATTGCCGGATACCACTGCTGGTCCGATTTTTTCGATCCGCAACGCGGATGGATTCCCGTAGATATTTCCGAGGCCTGGAAGCATCCGGAAAAAAAGGACTACTTTTTCGGCGCACACGACGACAATCGCGTGGAATTTACCCTGGGGCGCGATCTGGAGTTGAGCCCGAAGCAGGACGGGAAGCCGCTGAATTATTTTGTGTATCCGTATGTGGAAGTCGCGGGGAAGGAGTATCCCAATGTTTCGACGGCATTTTCGTTTGCTGATGTAGACAACGGCACTGTGGCCCAGCGTTGAGCCATAAACGCAGGCGTAGGGGCGGACGCCCTCGTCCGCCCGGCGGTACGAAGCGCCCGGACGAATTAGGGCTATATTAGACAGACCATGAGACTGGAGTCCTCAAGTAATCTTTTCGCCTGCGCCAGCCTCATTTGTTCACTCTCATTTTGGCTGGCCCTCATTCTGAGCCGCTTTCCTCGTGCGCCTGCGATAAATGTTTCTGGAATGCTCTGGCTTGAGATTCTGGGCGGCGGCATTGTCTTAGCGGTGGTTGCCGCTGTGCTCAATTTTGAGAAGAGACTATGGATTCTGGCTGCCGTTCTGGCTCTCGGTACTTTTTTCTTAGTCATGTACACGATTGGCTCGTAATAACGATCACGCGACAATATATTTGGGGGCCCAGCGGCGCGATCCTCATCGTAAATCCGGATAAAGCAGTCGACATGAAGACCACGAATCTCGCTCGGTGGAGGGTGTTTGATTTGAGGCGGAATCACTCGTCATCTGGGCTTGGTTTGCCGCCTAACACTTTGTGCTGCGCAGCTGGCATGGGTTGATCTCCCTTGCGATCGCGCCACAGGATTGCATTAAGCATGGCGGGATTCGCTGCGTCAGGACGGGAAAAGTCCATCTTGGCGGATTCGCCTGCACCCTGCCCCTTTGCAGGATTCGCTTGGTAGATCAGATTGTTATCGCGATTACTCCAGTCAGCCGTGAATGGCGGCTGGTTGCCTGCACCCGAAAACAGCGGCGCCATCAACGGAGCATAACCGTCGTTCTGATTCATCGGCGGTAAACCCAGCAATGTTTCTATGGTGTGGATCAGGTTCACGGTTGTATAGAAATGGTGGTCCACGAAAGGGTGATCGGTAGAGCCGGGTGAATACTTGCTGATGACAAAGGCAATCGAGCGGTGAGCGTCGACGTGATCAGCGCCGTCCTGAGCGTCGTCTTCGAGAATGAAAATCGCCGTATCGTCCCAGTAGGGACTGCGCGAGACCGCCTCCACGACGCGACCGACCGCGAGGTCATTATCGGCGACGCTGGCGGCGGGGCGAGGCTTTCCCGCAGTGGTGCCGTGGGTGTGATCGTCTGGCAGATAAAGAAGAACAAACGCGGGTAGCTCGGTGCCCTTGGCTTCCTTGTGGGCGCGAATGAACCCGTCAAACTCATTCAGGAATTCGTCGGCGCGCAGCTGATCGGGATACTCGGTGTTGAAGTCTGGGAACAAGGGATCGAAGTGATCGCGCAGAACTGCTTTGGTGGGTTTCGTGCCTTTCAGTAGCGGAACCGGCCACGGCCAAGGACTTGGCGAACCATGGGGCTGGCCAACATTAGATGGCAGCGAATCTCCTTTGCTAACCATGTTCTTCGGGCAACCCGAGTTCGGCGCGGACGTACCTTCATGAATCGTCGCCTTGCTTTCCGTGGCCTTGCACCACACACCGTAGATGAATTCGCCGTAGTCGCGATAGGTAAGGCCGTGACTGGCTACGTTGTCCCAGATGTAGCCAGTCGCGGGCTCATTCACATCCGGCTCATTCAGATCGAGAGGGATTTCGTCGGCTACGCTGCCCTGAAAATCGTAGGTGCGCTCCCTGCTGCGGTAATTGATCTGCCAAGTCTGCTCGTTGTAGTCGCTGGTAATGGCGGCGGTCGACCACTCGTGTCCATTGCCCGAGACTTCGCCGCTATCGTAGAAATTATCGAGCACTCCGAATTGCAGCGCCAGCTTGTGTTCGTTGGGCGTTACGTCCGCGCCGTACATCGTCAACGAGGGATCACCGTCGCCCGGTTTCAAGTCACCGAGCACCTGATCGTAAGTGCGATTCTCTTTGATGATGTAGATCACGTGATGAATCGGATTGGACCTCTGGGCAAATTGCATTTGGCCTGGGCTCGAATGTAGAAGATTGCTTTCCTCGACCATGCGCGTGAATTCGGGCAGTTGCTTTTCAATGTCCTGGATTTTCAGGCGTGCAACGGAGCCGTAAAGCAGAGTCGGAATATACGGATGCTCGCGGTGTCTGCGTTCGTTCTTGAGGTTGTTTAGACCGTTGTTAGGGCCGGTTCCCTGACCTTTCGAGGTGGCGAACAAAAGATCATTGCCTACGGTGGTTAGAGCAGTGGGATACCAATCGGTCGGGATGAAGCCGGAAGCGGGCTCTGCGGGAGTCTCGGAGGGCCCGGTTGGGCTAAAGAATGTAGCGTGGGTATAGAAGACCGCGATTGCATTGATGGCAGCGTCAGCAACGAAGAGACGCTCGCCATCTGCCGAAAGGGCTAGCGCATTGGGGTACGTGCCGCCGTATTTTTCTCCCGAGATGGTTGTGTCGAGCAGCGACTGCACTTTGCCCGTTTCGGTAGACGCTACCGCCACGCGGTTGGCGTTCGATAGCGCCACGTACAACGACTTCTCATCGGAACTCAGCAGCATCGCCGTCGGATGCGAGCCCGGCGCGGTGGGATCCTTTGGCTCAAGCAGGGGAATCCAGCGCGCGACGGTTCCCTTCTCGAGGTCGAGTTCCGCCACGCGCGATGCATTCCATAGACTGCACCAGGCGCGGCGGCCATTGCGCGACGCGACTACGGCGTAAGGAAATGACGACGGAATCATTTCGTGTGTGGTCACGTCGAATTGTCTGAGCGCGTGGCCACTGGCCGAGTCGATGAGAACCACGTTATCCGAGAGATTGTTAGCGATGAGCAACCGGTCGGGGGCTCCTGGCGAGGAGATGACAGCAAAGCCGGCGGGATAAGGAAGGACCGTGCCCTCGGCTGTCTTATGCAAGCCTTGTGCCACTTTCTTCCCCAAGGCAATGTTTTGCGGGGAAATCTTTATAAAGCGATCCCAGCCGATCTGGCCATCATGAAAGCGATAAACAGCGATACCGTTTCCAGTGTCGCCCGGTTTTTCTCCGGTAGGGTCAGTAATCGAGCCCATTGAAGCATAAAGGTGCTGACCATCTGAGCTGAACGCTAACCCAACAAAATAGCTCTGGTGTGCCTCCTCGGGCAGGCGGTCTTCCGGGAAATCGGCGAGTTGATTAGAGCTCAAATCGAGTATCGCGATGGACTGATGAGCCTGGTTTTGCTGCGAGCCGTAACCGTCGTTCAGAATCGCGGCGTAACGCCCGTCGGGGCTCACAACTAGCGCAGCAGCGAAACCGTTCAGCGATCCCAGGACGCCGGGCGAGGAGACGGTCAGTACCTTGCTCGTGGGCAATGAAATCTGTCGCTGCGCCCTCTGGTTTTGTGCCACGAGCAGCGTGAGAGTGGTGACAGAAAACAGCATGGCGAGAAGGTAGAGAAGTCTGCGCAAGCGCTGCCTCCTTTGTGAAGATGTTTAGCGTAACATCGGCAAAGCAAAACCGGTCAGACGAGCTGACCGGTTTCTGGCGCGCAGCAAATCACCCTCTAATGGGTGTCGGTACTGGCCTGATGCACAGTGGGTTCTGGAGTGACGTTGTGACGGACATCAGCTCCACGCACCCAGAAAATTACGTCCTCGGCGATATTGGTGGCATGATCCGCAACGCGTTCTAAATTGCGAGCGACCAAGAGCGCGTCCAATGCCTGGCGGGTTACCTCGGGCCGCTCGTTCATGGTCTTGACCAGCGTGATGAAAGCCTCGTCTTTCATGCGATCAACCACGTTGTCCATTTCGAGCACAGCTTGCGCAAGCTCGGCCTTGCCCTCTATGAATGATTCCAAGGAGCGGCGCACCATGGCTGAAACTGCAGCGGCCATTCGCGGAATGTCGACTGGGAGATCAACCTTGGGCAGTTCGACAAGATCCATCGCCCGCTCGGCAATGTTGACCGCTTGATCACCGACGCGTTCCAAGTCCGAATTAATCTTGGTCACAGCGAGAATGAAGCGCAGGTCCACAGCGATGGGCTGTTGCAGCGCGAGCAGATCGAATGCCAGTTCGTCGATTTCCCGTTCGGCCACGTTGATCTGGAACTCGCCTTCGAGCACCATGTGGCAGCGCGCCAGGTCGCGGTCAATGTACGCCTGGCAGGCGCGGTCCACCGCCTGCTCGGCCAGTCCGCCCATACGGAGCAAACGGGCCCGAAGATCATCCAGTCCTTGCTGAAAGCGGGTGCGCATTATCCAAACCTGCCTGTAATGTAATCCTCCGTACGCTTGTCGGACGGGGTCGTGAAAATCTTTTCCGTCTTGTCCAGTTCGATCAGCTTGCCCAAGAGGAAAAAGCCAGTGAATTCGGCCACGCGAGACGCCTGCTGCATATTGTGCGTCACAATTACAATTGTAAACTTTTCCTTGAGCTGAAAAATCAACTCTTCGATCTTGCCGGTAGAAATCGGATCCAGGGCCGAGCAAGGCTCGTCCATGAGCAGGACTTGTGGCTCGACGGCAAGAGCGCGAGCGATACAGAGACGTTGCTGCTGTCCGCCTGACAAGCTGGCGCCGGACTTCTTGCGAAGATTATCTTTCACCTCGTCCCACAACGCCGAAAGTTTCAGCGAGCGCTCCACAATCTCATCCAGCCGCTTGTGATCGTGGAAGCCATTGAGCTTTAATCCTGCAGCCACGTTGTCGTAAATCGACATCGTCGGAAAGGGATTGGGCTTTTGAAACACCATGCCGATGCGCCGGCGAATCTGCACCGCTGACGTGCCGTTGTATACGTCGAGTTCGCCGATTTGAACTTTGCCGGTGGCGCGAGCGTCCGGTACAGTCTCGTGCATGCGATTCAGGCAGCGCACGAATGTGGATTTGCCGCACCCGGAAGGCCCAATAATCGCAGTCGCGTGGTTCGCTGGTGCTTCCATCGTGATGTCGTAGAGGGCCTGCGTCTTGCCAAACCATGCGTTCAGCTTATCGACTTTGATCCCAACTCCCATGGTTCAGTTAGCTCCCTTGAGCATTCCGCGGCCGGCAACGATTCGCACCGCGCTCACCGCAAACACGATTAGTACAATCAATATCAACGCTCCCGCCCAGGCTTGGCGATGCCATTCATCGAAGGGCGAAATCGCGTAAGTGAAAATCTGCAACGATAGAGCGGCCGTCGGCTGATTGATTTTCCAGTTCCAGTACTGGTTGCCGAATGCGGTGAAAAGAAGCGGGGCCGTCTCGCCGGCAACGCGCGCAAAGGCCAGCATAACACCGGTGATCACGCCAGACGTGGCGGTTCGCAAAGTAATCGACAAGGTCGTGCGCCAGCGCGAAACGCCCAAACCGTAAGCCGCTTCCCGCACCGCGTTGGGCACGAGCAAGAGCATCTCTTCGGTAGTGCGAGTGATGGTCGGAATCATCATGATGGCCAGCGCGACTCCGCCGGCCAAGGCTGAAAAGTGTCCCTGCGACAAAACCACGATCCCGTAAGCCACTATTCCCACGACGATAGAAGGCACGCCATTCAATACATCGGCGGTGAAGCGGATTACGTTTCCCAACTGGTTGCGTCCGTATTCCGCCAGATAAATTCCTGCGCCGATTCCGATCGGCACGCCGATAACGCTGGCGATCAGCAAAATGAAAGCAGAGCCAGCGATGGCATTCGCCATCCCACCACCTGCTTCGCCCACCGGCTTAGGGGTCTGTGTAAGGAAGGCCCAATTGATGGAGCCAATACCTTTGTAAATCAGGTATCCGAAAACCGCGCCGAGTGGGACCAATACCAGGACTACTGCGGCCGCAGCAGCAAAGCTCGCAAAGGAATTTACGCCACGCCGCCACAGGCTGATAGGGGCAGCAGCAAAGTCGGAGGTGGCCGTCACAGTTTCAGGCATGACTTCTCGCCGGGGTGCCGCGCGTAACCGTCCAGACCAGAAATTGGGCCAGAATATTCACAATGATGGTCACGATGAACAGAGCTAGTCCGATCTCAATGAGCGCGCTCAAATATGTGTTGCCGGTGGCCTCGCTGAATTCGTTGGCGATGACGCTGGCCATGGTGTAGCCCGGAGCAAACAGCGACTTTGCAATTTCCGGCCGGTTTCCAATCACCATGGTGACGGCCATAGTTTCGCCCAAGGCGCGGCCCAGGCCCAGGATCACGCCGCCCAGAATTCCGGCACGCGCATTTCGCAGCACGCCGGTCCGAATCATTTCCCAGCGGGTCGCTCCCAAAGCCAGCACCGCTTCCCGCTGCTGTTGGGGAACGGCTGTCATGACCTCCCGCGTGATCGACGAGACGATGGGCACGACCATGATGGCGAGAATGATCCCAGCTGCGAGCATTCCGATACCGTACGGGGGCCCCTCAAACAGACCCGTCCATCCAAAGTAACGCGCGCAGAAAGGCTCTCCGTACTGGCGAAGCAGCGGCACCAGCACGAAAATCGCCCACAGACCATAGATGACGCTGGGGATCGCTGCCAGAAGCTCCGTGGTGAAAGCCAGCGGCCCTTTCAGCCAGCGCGGAGCCATTTCCGTGATGAATACGGCTACACCAACAGCGAGAGGCACCGCGAGCAGGAGCGCCAAAAGTGAGGATACGAGTGTGCCGTACACGAACGGTAAAGCGCCGAACTGCTCGTTGACCGGGTCCCATTCACTTTGAAAAAAGAATTTCAGTCCGAAGGCATGCCAAGACAACTTCGAACCGCTGATAAGCTCATAAATAATCACGCCGACGAGCGCGAGCACGCATAGCCCGCACGCCAGCATTGCAAAGTGAAAAATGCCATCGGCGATGTGGCTATTGCCGGCCTTGAGCAAGGGCTCGGCCTGCGTCTCGGAAGTAGTTGCAACCTCTTTTTTTGCAATGGGTTGCGGTCCTGTCAAACGAGGCGCTCCTAGAGCTTGGTTGGCCATCAATAGGCAGGCTAGCAGAATCGTGTTACAGCAGTGTTAAAATGCCAAATTGCTTGTCCTATGGGCTTGGCTCGAATGCGATCCCAGAGAGAACAAGTCCAAAGAATTTCCTTGATTGCATTTTGCTGGATTCCCTTGTAATTTTTCGTTCTCGCAGTTTCAGTGCTAGTTATGCCCATTGATTTAAAACGTAGCCGCTTGGCGTTTCAGAGATTAGGCCGCGAACTGACTAAGCTTGCGAAGCATCCGGCCCCGGAAAGCGTGCACAAGTTTCGCACCAACAGCCGCCGCGTGGAGGCTCTGCTCAGCGAAGTAGCCCCGGGGTTAAACCGTCACGACAAGAAGCTATTGAAACTACTCTCACGCCTGCGCAAGAAGGCGGGCCGGGTGCGGGATCTGGATGTGGAAATCGCTGCGCTGCGGAGCTTGAAGATTCCCGAGGGCAACGGACACAAGTCGCAGTTCGTGGACGCTTTGGTACAAGAGCGCGGCAAGCGTGAACACAAATTGGCCAAGGCTTTCAATCGGGAGACCGCGGTCGAACTGCGAAAACGCCTGAGATGCGCCGCCAGCGAGATTGATATTCCGAAGAATACCGAGCCGCTTACCTTGACCTTAAGCAAACTCGCCAAGCTCGGGCGAGATCACGTCACGCTCACGGAAAAGACGCTTCACCAGTACCGCATCATTGGAAAGCGGGCTCGATACATCGCTGAACTGGCGGATCAGGACGCGGAAGCCCAGCGCATTGTCGACCAACTTAAGCATATGCAGGACATCATTGGCGACTGGCACGACTGGCTGAAACTCACGCAGAAAGCGGAAGCACTCTTCGGCGGGGTTCGAGACTCGGCACTCGTCGCCATGCTGCGAAATGTAACGCAGGCAAAGTTCCGCCAGAGCGTTGATGCCGTCGCAGAAACCCGAGCGGTGCTTTCCGCCAAGAAACCTGAGCCGATTCACGCGGTCGCCGCCCCAAGTCGCAAACCTTCGACGGGATCTGCCGGCGCAGGCACGGCGGTCGCCTAATTCCTTCTAACCAGCAGCGTGATTAGATATGAAACTAAAGGGCTTGCCCGCTACTTGACTAGTCATATGACTAGTTATAGAATGAAGTGGAGGTTGTCGATGGCTTCTTGGCAAGTGCAGGATGCGAAGGCTCGTTTCAGCGAATTGCTGGATGCCACGATCAAGAACGGACCACAGATAGTGACTCGTCGCGGTATTGAGACGGCCGTTTTAGTGCCAATGCAAGAGTGGCGCCGTCTGCAAAATTCGGCTCGTCCCAGCCTCAAAGATCTGCTTGTCGGTCCTGGCCCGCGATTTGAAAATCTCATTCCTGAACGCCGCCGCTTTCGCCGGCGGCCAAGCGTTGAATTCCGGTGAAACGATATTTGCTCGATACCAATGTGGTCTCTGAACTTCGGAAGCCAAAACCTCACGGTGGCGTGCTGGCTTGGTTAAATGATTTACAAGAAACCCGGATATACCTCTCCGCAGTCACCATCGGCGAGTTGCAGACCGGAGTCGAGCTTACTCGGGCTCAAGATCCTCACAAAGCGGCGCAGATAGAAGCATGGATTGATCCCTTGGAAGAGTCCTTTCAAGTGTTACCAATGGACGCCTTATGCTTCCGTCAATGGGCCCGATTAATGAGTGGACGGCCAGACAATCTGCTCGAAGACATAATGATCGCCGCAACCGCCCGAGTTCACGACCTGGCAGTGGCAACGAGGAACGAAAAGGATTTCACCTCTCTCGGCGTGCAAATATTGAATCCCTTCAAAACAGCCCGCTAGCAACTCGGCCTTACGTACGTTCACATTTTCCTCAGGCCCTTCCATCTCCGCGCGGTACACTGTTGCCCTTCCGCCATGCCGACCTTTGCCGCCGTTGATATCGGATCGAACTCCGTCCGCCTGAAGATTTCTCGGCTCACCCGGCATCGGCTTACTGAGATTCATGAAGACCGTGAAGTCACGCGCTTAGGCGAATCTGTGTTCCGCAACTTTTTTCTGTCTCCGGAAGCGATCGCCACTACGGTGAAAGTTCTGCGGAGGTTTCATCGTGCGGTACAGAACGCAGGTGCGGATTCCGTCCGGGTCGTGGCCACCAGCGCTTTGCGAGATGCGCGCAACGCCAGGGCCTTTCTCGAGTGGGTGCGCTCGACTACAGGATGGGATGTGGAAATCATTTCTGGATTGGAAGAAGCCCGCCTGATCCATCTAGGTCTGGTCTCTACTTTGCGAGTGAACACCTCGCCCGTGCTCATGGCGGACCTGGGCGGAGGAAGCTGCGAACTGACCGTTTCAAGCGAGGGTCACATCCGTAATACAGTCAGCCTTCCCCTTGGTGCGGTTCGTCTGACCAATGAATTCCTGCGTCACGATCCACCCCGCAAATCGGAAATGCGTCAGTTGCGGGGCTTCATATCGCGCGAAATCGAGCGTACCGCCGACCGGATTAAGCGTGCCCGCCCGAAGGTGGTGATTGCAACCTCGGGAACCGCAGAATCATTGGCAGCGGTCTGCCATGGCCTCTACAAAACCAAAGGATCGCGTGCCACCAGCGTTTCCAAGGCACAAATGCGGCGGATTGCAAAGCTGCTGGCGCGACTGCCTCTCGAAGAACGCAGGAAACTCTCCGGCGTCGGTCCGCGACGCGCCGAGATCATTGTGCCCGGAGCGGCGGTTTACCTTGGACTGCTGGAGCGTTGTCAGCTCGCGGGATTCCGTTATTCCCCACTGGGACTGCGCGATGGTTTATTAGCGCAGATGGCGGCAGAATACGACCGCACTACGCGATCGGGAAAGCAGATTGAATCTGAACGCTGGGATTCAATTCGCGCCGCGGTAGCACACTATCGAGTGGATATGAGACACGCGCTGAATGTGCGCGCGTCCGCCATGCATCTGTTCGCGACGTTAAAATCCGTACACGGTTTGCCGCCCGAGTATCAGGAATGGCTGTCCGCCGCTGCCATGCTCTACGAAGTCGGTGACTACGTGAACCGCAATGGCAGACATCGGCATACTTATTACATCATTTCGCATTCCGAGATTCTGGGATACACCCCGGAACAACGACGAATCATCGCAGCCATTGCGCGCTATTTGGGGAAGTCGCGACCGGCACCCGGCGATGCTGCCATCAAGGCGCTGCCCACCACAGACCAGGAAGGCGTGCTCAAGGCTTCGCTACTTCTACGCTTGGCACGCGCATTGAACCTCAGCCGTACCGCAGCGGTACGCGCGGCTCGCGTTCGCGTACACGAAGGCGAAGTGAAACTGACGCTGGTCACCAAGCAAAGAAGCAGTGTCGACCTGGAGCTGTGGGCGGTGGAAAAAGAAAAAGGCTATTTTCGTGAAGTCTTCGGCCGCGAACTCTCAGCGGCGGCCGCGTAGAGCGAACGCAGAACCTTCGGAGTCAGGCACCAATGTAGTAGCGCGGAGTTGCGGCCCATTTCCACTTTCGCGACGCCTCCCTTTTTCAACTCAGTCCCAGCCTCGCATCCGGTCTCGCTGATGCTCCGTCCCAGAAATTCGCTGAGATTAGGATTGTGGCCGACAACCATGATCGCCTCTTGCTTGGAGTGCTTCTCAAGCAATCTGCAAAAATCAGCGAAGGAGGCACCGGGCCGGAGCGCATCCTCCAGCTGCAGCTTGCCCTCATAGCTGAGTTCATTACCCACCAGCGACGCGGTTTGAGCAGCACGCTTCAGTGGACTGGAAATTATTGCGTCGACTTGAACATCCAAAGCAGCCAAGGCCCGCCCCACCATGCCGCACTGCCCGATTCCTTCTTTGTCGAGAGCACGTTTTTCGTCTTTCTTTGGGTTCGCCATGGGCTCACCCGCGTTAGCGTGACGCAAGAAGTAAACGATCATGCTTCGCTATCGCTCCTTTCCAACTGCTGTTCTCCTGATTTTCGAGGCGGGCACCGCCGGAATCGATTCCAGCGATTGTTTGCCTTCTGCCAGGTTGATCAAAAAATCCTGTGCGCTAAAAGCGGTCGGGCCCGTGGGTGGTTTTCGCTTGCCCTGCGCCTGCCAGGCGCGAACGTAGCTCCCGTCTTTCTGTAAGAAGCGAGATTTGAGATTGTCAGCCAGGTAAGACTCCAGAATCTCCCTCCGCACCCGCTCTCGCAACAGCTCGTCCTTCACCGGGAAGATTACCTCGACCCGCTCGTAGAGATTGCGCGGCATCCAGTCGGCGCTACCAAGGTACACTTCTTCCTGGCCGCCGTTGGCAAAAAAATAAATGCGGCTGTGCTCGAGAAAGCGGCCCACAATACTCCGCACGCTGATACGGTCACTTACTCCCCTCACACCCGGGCGCAGAGCGCAAATTCCACGGACAATCAGATCGATCTTCACCCCTGCCTGAGAGGCCCTGTACAAAGCCAGGATGATGTTTTTATCCACCAACGCATTCATCTTGGCGACGATATGCGCAGGACGGCCGTGCCGTGCGTGCTCCGCTTCCCGGGCAATGAGCGCAAGGCAATGCTCCGCGAGGTCGAGCGGTGCAACCATGAGTGGACCGTAATTGGGATGTTCAGCGTAGGCGGTCAAAAAACTGAACACATCGTGAACGGCTCCGGTAATTTCTGGGTCGGCGGTTAACAGACTCACGTCCGTGTAAATGCGGGCCGTGGTTGTGTTGTAATTGCCCGTACCCAGATGGGCATAACGTCGCATGACGCCGTCTGGATCGTGGCGTACCAGCAATGACAATTTACAGTGCGTTTTCAGTCCAACCAAGCCGTGGAATACCTGCACTCCCGCATCTTCCAGGTCACGGGCCCAGCGGATATTCGACGCTTCATCGAATCGTGCCTTCAACTCGACGACTGCCGTAACTTCTTTCTTGGCGGCCGCCGACATCAGCGCGGGAACAATCAACGAGTGTTCGCTGGTACGATACAGCGTTTGCTTCATTGAGAGCACGCGCGGGTCTTCCGCCGCTGCTTCAATAAAGGAGACGACGGCGTCGTAGGAGTCGAACGGGTGGTGAAGCAGAACATCGTGCCGGCGGAGTTCCTCGAAAAGATCCTGCGACTTGGCGGTAAGGCGAAGCTCCCGGGGAAGGAAAGTCCTGAACTTCAGCTCGGGATGCTCTGTCTGCTCGTAAATGTTGAACAAGCGCGAGAGATTTACCGGGCCGTTGACGGAAAAAACCTGCCACGATTCCAGTTCGAAGTTGGTTCGCAAGCGCTCAATGATTTCCGGATCAGCTTCGGACTCGATCTCCAGCCGAACGGCATCGCCCTTCCGCCGGTTGTGCAGTTCAGTGCGGACCGACTCCAGCAGGTTGCGGGACTCTTCCTCAGCCAGATACAGGTTGCTGTTGCGGGTAACACGAAAGGCCGCGGAAGATACGATGTCGTACCCGTGGTACATCTGGGAAGCGTGGTAGGCCACCAGATCGGCGAGGAAAATGAAATCGTCTGTCTCTTCTGAAGGCAGGCGGATCAGCCGCGGCAAGGCGCGTGGCACGGTCACTACCCCTGTGTAGGTCATCGACGAACGCCGTCGACGGCGCAGCAGAAACGCCACGCAGAGAGCTTTGTTGATCACCCGTGGAAAAGGATGCGCAGGATCCACTGTAACCGGAGTCAGCAGCAGGTCCAGTTCCCGGTCGCAAAAGTCGGCAACGAATGCCCGTGCTTTATTGTCTAATTCCGGCAAACTAAGCACGCGGATGCCATTCTCCGCCAGCATGGGACGCAGCTTTTCATTCCAGCAGAGGTACTGATCATCGACAAAGTCATGAGTCTGTCGCGACACGACGTCGCGCTCTTGCAGGAGGGTAAGTCCGTCCGGCCCCGGCTCCGTGTATCCATCTTCAATTTGCTGCACCAGCCCGGCCACGCGCACTTCAAAGAACTCGTCCAGATTGCTGGCAGTGATGGCGAGGAATTTCAGCCGCTCCAGTACCGGATTGCTTTCGTCCTGGGCTTCTTCCAGCACACGCCGGTTGAAAGCCATCCAGGAAGCTTCGCGGTTGATGTAGTAAGCCGGATTGTCCAGCGAAGTACGAACCATAAACTAAAATGACGAAACTTATCGGATGCTCAAATCACGCCTGGTATCACTTCTTGGGAGAAGGGGGCTCTGAACTGTTCTGCGCAGGCGCCGCGGCCATTCGCTTTATGATTACGAATTGTACCTCTGTGCCAGCCGGACGGGTGAGAAACATATAATGCTTATCCAGCCTGACCCGGACCTCGGTTTGGGGCACGTTCCACTCATCCGGCAAGGTCGCGGAGGCGTGCCGCGGAGAGTAGTCTCCAACGTAAATCGTATCCTTCACCTGCACCGAAACTTCGTAATAGGGCTCGTCTTTGGTGATCGGCGTATCGACCTGATAATAGAGAACGCGGGTAGTCTTTTTCTGCTCAACATCCAGAATTTTGCCTGTCAAATACGGCTTCTCAGCCGCGAGTAAATTGGGAACGAGAACCGTCACCAAAAGCAGAACAGAACATAATTTCATGGTATGCAGCCAGTATAAGGCATTGCTAACTGTGATGTCGCTGCAAGAAAAAGGGCTCCAGCTATTTGCTGGCGCCCTTAGTCCTGATCTCTTGCCTGGACCTTCGTTTCTACCGAACCTGCTTGATCTCGTCCTTGACCTTCGCGACGACGCTGGTGGGCAGTGGCGCGTAGGCCAAATCCGCAGTCATCTTCTGTCCGTCAGTCACTATCCAATTTAGAAGATCGGAAAGTATCTTCCCTTTGGCAGCATCCTTGGATTGAACCGGGATCAATAGCCACGTGAAGCTCGAAATTGGGTAGGCATCTTTACCTGGCGCATTAGTGATGGATACGCGAAAGTCGGCGGGCATCTTCGGGGCGGAAGCCGCCGCTGCCGTCACGCTGTCAAGACTGGCCTTAACGAAATTACCAGCCGCGTTCTTTACGACTCCATAGGGGATTTTGTTCTGAATCGCATAAATCAGTTCGATGTAGCCGATGGAGCCCTGCATCTGCCGTATCATGCCCGCCACACCCTCATTGCCCTTGCCGCCAAGACCGACCGGCCACTTGACCGATGTGCCTTTGCCCGCCTGGCTTTGCCATTCCGGGCTGATTTTGGATAAATAGTCCGTCCAGATGTAGGTCGTACCACTCCCGTCAGAACGATGGATGACGATGATTTGATCGCCGGGCAACTTGACGCCTGGATTCGCCTTGGCGATGGCAGGGTCGTTCCAGGACGTGATCTTGCCCAGGAAAATCCCCGCCAGAGCCTCCGGCGTAAATTGCAACTCCCCTGTGACTCCGGGAATGTTGTAGGCGGGAACATCGGCTCCCAAAACGGTAGGCACGTGCAGGATCTTGGTCTTAGCCTGAGCCAACTGCTCATCGGTCATGGGGCCATCACTGGCGCCGAAGTCGACCGTGCCGGCCAAGACTTGGCGAATGCCGCCGCCGCTTCCGATCGATTGGTAGTTAATTTCGATTTCCGGATGAACCTTGTGATATTCGCTGAACCACTTCGAATACATGGGATACGGGAAGGTTGCGCCAGCCCCATTCAATGTGGTCTGCGCGAGAGCGGGGACTGACAGGGCAAGACACAAAAGCGCGATGCGACGAATCACGCGATGATTCCTCCTGGAGAATTTATTCAGGTCTAAGGCTCTATGCTGATTGTTACAGAATGGTTACGGAATTGTAAATTTCTGATAAATCCCCCAAGCAGAACTTATACTTAGGTCAGTGCGCGGAAAGTTGTTGACTGCCTGCCGTGCCGCAGGCGGTGGCGACGTGCAAAGAAATTGTAAAAACAACCCCGTTTGACGCGTCCCAGGCCCTTTGTTAGGTTGGAGGGTTTCCTCTCTTGTCTCATTGCGCCTGTTTGCGGTCCGAAGCAGAAATGAGTAACTCATGTCACTAAAGTTTCGAGGAGTGGACTTCATCGGGTTCGACGCGCTGCTCAGCGACGACGAGCGGCTCGTCCGCGATACTTCCCGTAAGTTTATCGAAGACAACCTCATTCCCATCATCGAGGAGTGCAATCGCGCCGGCCGCTTCCCTCGCGAACTGGTTAAGCCTATGGCCGAACTCGGATTCTACGGCGCCAGCCTGAAAGGCTACGGTTGCGCTGGAATGTCCAACGTCGAGTATGGACTGGTCATGCAGGAACTGGAACGCGGAGACTCGGGCGTGCGTTCGTTCGTAAGCGTGCAGTCCGCGCTGGTTATGTACCCGATCTACGCGTTTGGCAGCGACGAGCAGAAGCAAACCTGGCTGCCTGCGATGCAGAAGGGCGAGAAACTCGGCTGCTTCGGACTCACCGAGCCCGATTTCGGCTCGAATCCCGGCGGCATGCGAACCCGCGCCCGCAAAGTTGGGAAGGAATACATCCTCTATGGCGAGAAGATGTGGATCACCTCCGGATCCATCGCCGACGTCGCCGTGATCTGGGCCAAAGTCGAAGACGAAGACAACAAGGTCCGCGGATTCCTGGTTGAGACCGATCGCCCGGGCTTTCGCGCTGAAGACATCCACGGCAAGTGGTCGCTGCGCGCATCCGTCACCTCAGGCTTGTCCATGCAAGACGTCCGCATTCCCGAATCCAACCTTCTGCCAAAGACCGGAGGGCTCAAGTCTCCGCTGATGTGCCTCAATCAGGCCCGCTACGGGATCGCATGGGGAGGCATTGGCGCAGCCATGGCCTGCTACGACTGCGCTCTGCAGTATGCGCAACTGCGCAAGCAGTTCCACGATAAGCCCATCGCCTCGCACCAACTGGTCCAGGAAAAACTCACCTGGATGATCAACGAAATCACCAAGGGCCAATTATTAGTGCTGCAGGTAGGACGCCTCAAAGACCAGGACAAAGCTGGAGCTCAACACATTTCGATGGCAAAACGGAACAACGTCTGGATGGCACTCGAGTGCGCTCGCATGTCCCGCGACATCCTCGGAGCGAATGGCGTCGCCGACGAGTACCCGCTCATGCGCCACATGATGAACCTGGAGTCGGTCAAGACCTACGAGGGAACGCACGACATCCACACGTTGATCATCGGGCAGAGTGTGACTGGCATCGATGCGTTCTGAAAGGCAATCGTAGCTCGCGGCATAGACAAACGGGTGCCGGGGGTTATTTGAAGACTCTATTTTCCATACTTCTTTTGCTCTAAATTGAGCGGAGGAGGAAGAATCGTGATGTCCGAAATAGCGACTAAACAGACGTCGGTCCATTCTGCTCTGCATCTCTGGCGTGAGAGCCGCCCAAGCACGGTACTGGAAGAGTTACCTGGATAACTGCTAAATGGCCGCGCTCACCATGCGAAACCCTATAGCCCCGTGAAGAAACGCGACGATCTGGATGACGTAATTCGCGAAGAGAGCAGCCGCGGCAAAAAGCGGCCCGTCGATACCGAGGCTGTCAATCAACAGGCCGAAAGAAGAAATGCGGTATTGCGAATCTTGCGACGCGGTACGCGGGAGGATCTGCGCGCCCTTCTGAAAGTGTGGGGCTATTCCACTCAGGAAGTCGAAGCAGCGCTCAAGGAGTACGATGCTGCACTCGATCAGCGATCTTCTTAGTTTCGGAATCGGCCCGGGCCCGCTCCTCGGGAGTCATTCTAGTGGCACGTTCATTGATCTCAGTTGCAATACGGTCCGCCAGTTCCTCGAATTGATCTTCCTTCGGACGCTTTAGCTTGGCTACGGCCATCGGGGTTCCTTTGACTAACGGTGGTCTTACCTTCATTATCGCTTGCAGGTTTTGATGATGCAAGACTGACTTTGGTAACCATGCGCAATTACCCAGGCGCCAAGCTAAACCCCGTTGGCGCGATTGCGAATTAGCGACAGAAATTCCGTCCGGGTGTTCTGCTCGTCGCGGAAGCAGCCCAGCATGGACGACGTGACCGCAGCCGAGTGCTGCTTCTCCACACCGCGCATCATCATGCAGAGGTGACGCGCCTCGATCACCACACCCACGCCCTGCGGTTCGATAGCTTTCTGGATGGTCTCCGCGATTTGAGTCGTAAGCCGTTCCTGAATCTGTAAACGCCGCGAGAAGATTTCGATCAGCCGGGGAATCTTGCTGAGACCGATCACCTTGCCATTCGGAATGTAGGCCACATGCACCTTGCCAAAAAATGGCAGAATGTGATGTTCACACAAACTGAACATCTCCACGTCTTTCACGATCACCATTTCGTCGTAGGTCACGGTGAACAAGGCTTTCCTGAGCATTGCCTCGGCATCTTCCTTGTAACCTTTCGTCAGGTGCTCGAACGCTCGATGTACGCGATTAGGCGTGCGCACCAGCCCTTCCCGCGTAGGATCTTCACCCAGGCGAACGATCATCTCGCGTACCAGATCTTCAAAACTGGCTCCGGTCAAGGTCGATGTTTCAACAGAGGTTGTCATGGTCTCCTTACTGAATTACCCGATTCTCTCCCCAATACTCGAACGAATTCATCATGGTCTCTTCAAACCGCACCTTTTCAAGATGAGCATGGCGGAAGCCGCGCTGCAAAATATCGTAGATGACCACACACAAGCTTTCCGTGGTTGGGACAGTTGTCGCGAAATCCGCTAGCGTGTTCAGGTTCTGGTGATCGAAACGCTCGAGAATTTCGCCGTGTACAAAGCCATCCAGATTACTCAAATTACAAACCATGCCCGTGCTCTCATCGACCGAAC
>DATHPO010000038.1:0-31500 GCA_035483835.1 Terriglobales bacterium | reverse complement strand
TGAAGGAGGAGTTGGAGAAGGCCATCAGCAAAGTCCCGGATTTGGAAAAGATAAAAGATCAGATCGAAATGACGATCACGCCTGAAGGATTGCGCATCGAACTGCTCGAAACCGAAAGCGGAACATTCTTCGAACTAGGTAATTCATCTCCGAGTGACAATGGGAAAAAATTGCTTTCGTTGCTGGCACAAGAATTAGGAAGGCTTCCCAACCATCTCTCCATCGAAGGTCACACCGACTCGAAGCCCTATACCGGGCGCCGAGAATACGGCAATTGGGAACTATCCGCAGATCGGGCGAACGCCGCCCGACGCTTGATGCAGAACAGCGGATTAGGCGCGACGCAGGTTTCGCAAGTCCGCGGTTACGCTGATCAGATGCCGCGTACCACTGGCCAACCTTTCGATGCGTCCAATCGCCGCATCTCTGTAATCGTGCAGAATCTCGCACACAAGGCGGAAGATACTGTGACCAACGACAAGCCAGAGAAAACTGAGACCAAGCCGGAGGCCACGGCAGTTCCAAGTCTCCCCAAGAAAGATTGATGCTTACGCTGCCCACTGTTGATTTTCTTGAGCCGTCACTGCGCCGGGGACGCTCATCCGCTACAATAGGCGGTTCGTGCCTTACCCAATTCAAAAGGAAACAACTCCGTGATCATTGGCGTGCCCAAGGAGATTTATCCGGGGGAGCGGCGGGTTGCGCTTGCACCCGTGGTAGTCCCGAATCTTGTTAAAGCAGGATTTGAGGTAGTGATCGAAAAGGGCGCGGGAGAGGAAGCCGGTTACCCGGACACGTTCTACGCCGAAAAGGGCGTGAAGGTCCTTCCTGATCGTACTGCCCTCTTCGCGAATGCCGACATCGTGGTTCAAGTCCTCTGCTACGGCTCGAATGACGTCACCGGAAAAGCGGACCTGCCTTTGATGCGTCGAGGCCAGGGGCTCATCGGTTTCCTGCGGCCCCTCGGATCGCTGGAAGTGATCCAGCAAATTGCCCAAACCGGCGTTACTTCTTTTTCTGTGGAGTTGATGCCGCGTACCACGCGTGCGCAGAGCATGGATGCGCTCTCCTCCATGGGCACGATCTGTGGCTACAAAGCGGTGTTGATCGCGGCCGACACTCTGCCCAGAATTTTCCCTATGTTGACTACGGCCGCGGGAACCATTACCCCGGCCCGCGTTCTCGTGATTGGCGCCGGGGTCGCCGGACTGCAGTCCATTGCCACCGCACGACGGCTTGGCGCCGTGGTATCTGCCTATGACCTGCGGCCGGCCTCCAAAGAGCAGGTGCAGAGCCTTGGAGGACGTTTCGTCGAGCTCCCCATCGAAGCCAAAGATGCGCAGGATGCGCGCGGATATGGCACTGCTCAAGATGAGAGTTTCTATGCGAAACAGCGCGAGCTGCTGACCCGCGTGGTTGCCGAGAGCGACGTCGTGATCACGACTGCGGTCGTCCCCGGCAAGAAAGCTCCGGTTCTCGTGACCGCGGATATGGTGAAAGGGATGGCGCCGGGCTCAGTCATTTTTGATCTCGCTGGTGAGCGAGGAGGGAACTGCGAACTCACGCAATCCGGCAAGACCATAGTCGCGCATGGAGTCACTATTATTGGGCGCATCAATATCGCAACCGAAGTCCCTTATCACGCCAGCCAGATGTATGCGCGCAACGTCACCGCATTTCTCTTGCATTTAGGGAAAGAGGGAAAGCTGCAGATCAATCTGGAAGACGAAATTACGCGCGAAACCCTGCTGACCCGGGACGGCGAAATAGTAAACCAACGAGTGCGGGAATTTTTCAAACTACCAGCGCTGGTCTCGCAAAGCGCATAGTTGCAACTGAGAACGGGGAACTGGGAACTGACAACTCAAGATACAAACTCCTCAATCTGACCACCGGGAGGAAACATGGGTTCAGCCTTAATCAACGGCCTATTCGTTTTCATGCTGGCCGCGTTCATCGGATTCGAAGTCATCCGCCGAGTCTCACCTCTGCTCCACACGCCGCTGATGTCGCTCACCAATGCCCTCGACGCCATCGCGGTCGTCGGGGCCATCGTCCTGGTGGGCGAGCACAAAAGCACGCTTTCGTTCGTGTTCGGCGTTCTCGCAGTGATCGCCGCCACCAGCAACGTGGTTGGCGGATTTCTAATCACCGACCGCATGCTCAAAATGTTTAAGTCGAGCCGCCCGACAAAGCCATGACCACCGACTTCGCGGGTAATCAGCAGATCATTGAGATCGTTTACCTCATCGCCAGCGCGCTCTTTATTCTTTCGCTGAAGTGGATGAGCTCTCCAGCGACTGCTCAGCGCGGCGTCCGGGCGGGCGAAATCGGCATGGTCCTGGCGATTGCGGGCACCTTGTTGCACCACGGCATCGTGGACTACAAGTGGATCGCCATCGCGCTTGTACTCGGCACTGGGATCGGAATCCCTCTGGGCATGGTGCACATGACCGCGGTCCCGCAACGGACCGCGCTCAGCCACGCTTTCGGAGCATTCTGCGTAACTCTGGTAGGCACCGCGGAATTCTATCTCCGAACTCCAAACGTCCCGCGCTTCATGATGGCGGTTCTCTCGATGGAAGTCATCCTCGGCTCGCTCACATTCACGGGCAGTTTGATGGCCGCCGGGAAACTCCAGGAGATCCTCCCGCAGAGGCCGCTCACATATAAAGGCCAGAACTTCGTCAACCTCTCGCTCCTCGCAGCTTCAGTAGCAATCGCCGTCTACCTTGTAATAAACCCCGGCGCGCACCAACTTTTTCCGGCGATGATTGCCGTCCCGCTGCTCTTCGGCGTGCTCATGATCGTTCCCATCGGCGGCGCCGATATGCCGACCGTCATCTCGCTCTTGAATTCTTACGCCGGTTTGTCCGCCGCTGCCATGGGATTTGTCCTCGACAGCAAGCTCCTTATTATTGCCGGCGCGCTCGACGGCTCCTCCGGTCTCATCCTCTCCATCATCATGTCGAAAGCGATGAACCGCTCCTTCACCAACGTTCTTTTCGGAGCTTTCGGACAGGTGCAGGCTTCCGCCGTGGCGGGGCAGGAAGAGAAAACAGTGCGCAGCGCTACGCCGGACGAAGCTGCTGGAATCCTGGCTGCGGCCAATAAAGTCGTGATCGTCCCGGGTTACGGCATGGCCGTTGCGCAAGCCCAGCACAAAGTTCGCGAACTGTACGACGCACTCACCAAACGCGGAGTAGATGTGCGCTTCGCCATTCATCCCGTCGCCGGCCGCATGCCCGGACACATGAACGTCCTCCTCGCTGAAGCCGATATTCCCTACGACCGTCTCATAGAAATGGATGACATCAACGGCGATTTTCCTCAGACCGACGTTGCCCTGGTAATCGGCGCGAATGACGTTACCAATCCCGCCGCGCGCACCGATACCGGCAGTCCCATTTACGGGATGCCGATCTTGGATGTGGACAAAGCTCGCACGGTAATGGTGATCAAACGCAGCATGAATCCAGGCTTCGCCGGCATCGACAACCCGCTCTACTACCTGGACAAAACCCTAATGCTTTTTGGAGACGCCAAGTCGTTCGTGAACAGCATCGTTCACGAACTCTCCGGGAATACGCATTAATGTAGACGCCAGTGCCGCGCTCGTTCCCCGAGAGTCGTAGCTAGCTACGTCTCTAGCGCATTGATCGCAGAGAGCGAAACCTTCTGCCGTCCCTCGGAGTCGAAATTCGATGGATCCAGCCAGCGCTCGAATGCTGCTTTTCGCTTCGGCCATTCCGAGTCGAGCATGGAGAACCACGCCGTGTCACGATTGCGGCCTTTAATAATCATGTGCTGGCGAAAGATCCCCTCGAATGTGAAGCCCAGTCGCAGTGCCGCGCGGCGCGAAGGTGCATTGAGCGCGTTGCATTTCCATTCGTAGCGCCGGTATCCGAGATCCTCGAAAACGTGCCCGGCCATCAGGTACATCGCCTCGGTCGCTCCCACGGTCCGTTGCAGACGGGGCGTAAAAAGAATACTGCCAACCTCAATCACTCGATGCGTAGGCTCGATGCGCATATACGCGGCATACCCAACCGCATCGCCCGTAGACTTTTCGAGAATGGCAAAGAACAGAGGATCCTCCGAGCGGGCTCTCTCTCGGAGGTGAGCATCAAACGCAGCCCGAGTAGCAAACGGCCCTTCGAATAGATAACGCCACAACCCTTCGTGCTGCGCTCCGCGCGAGCCCTCGTAAAGTGTCTCGCCGTGCGCTACAGCATCGAGGGGCACAACGCTGACCACGCGTCCGTCGAGCACGATGCGTCGGGGATGCTTGGCCGGCGTCGCGTCGACTTGCGCGCCAATCCCAACTGTCTCGATGTTATGTTTTAAATTCATCACGAACATCACTCCAATTGCTCAATCATTTTTCCACAGTCCAGATATCAGACCAGACATCCCTCCTCCATTCGAATCTACGCTTTGACATAAGGATGACACCGCGGAGACAAGAAGCCCCAATTACTTTTTACGCCCCGCAGACATGCGCGTGACACAAGACAAATTCCCGTCTTGTACTGTCGCCTCACGTATCCCACCAATCAAAAGGGATACCTTGGAGAAGCACAAATATGAAAGAAGTTACCGAAATCCTAGGCACTTCGAATCGGCGCTCATTCATAAAGAATGGCGCCGTCGCAGGAGCTGCCGCCACCGTAGGCGCTGGCATCCTGAGCGGCGGTTTACGGGCGTTCGCTGAAACCGACCATAAAGGTCCCGCAATAACCAAAGGTGACATCGCAATCCTGCAGTTCCTGGCTGCAGCGGAAATTATCGAGTCCGATCTGTGGGAACAATACACCGAACTCGGCGGCGTCCAGGATGCGGAAGAGCACGGCGTCAACGGCGGCAGCCCCCTCTACATGGCGGCGTTGCAGATTCTCGATGGCGACATGCCGCAGTATATCCACGACAACACCGACGATGAAAAGAGTCACCAGGCATTCATCAACTCCTACCTGGAGTCGGTCGGAGCTGACCCGGTCAACCTCGATCAATTTGCCAATCTGCCCAGCAGCAAGGCGACCGGAGCGGCTGACATCGGACGGCTCACGAACCTGATGAATCTCAACGTCGACACCAGTTTCTGGACCCGCTATCGCAGCGCCAGCCACAACCCCGATCTCGATCCGAACTTTGTATTTGGTCAGGCCGAGACGATCGTCAATCGAACCGCAATTCCCAGAACCGATGATGACCTCAACGGTCCCGCCAATATCGCCCCATTCAACGTCCCTGATCATCTGAAGGCGATCGCCTTCACCGCGGGCTTTCACTTCTGCGCCATCGAGCAGGGCGGCAGCAGCCTCTATCCGTCGCTGGCTCAGAGAGTCACCAATGTCGAAGTCTTGCGAATTCTGCTCAGCATCGGGCCTACCGAGACATCGCACTTCCAGACCTGGCATGACAAGGCTGGAAATGTTCTTACTCTCACCGACGTCGACCCGGTCACCGGCTCAAAGGTGCACTTCCGGGAACTCGCCGGCCTCACTTCGGAATCCTTGGAAGGCAACCTGATCATGCCCGAGCCATGCCCGTTCCTCAGCCGGAAGTTCCAGCCCTGCTCGATCATTCGGCCAACCAACACAAAAGGTGCCGCCATGGGGGCCGTGCAAGCGCTCACCAATGACGGACTGTTCATCGGACAATCGAAGGATTTCTTTGCCGCAATTACGAAGCTGGCGCAGGCTGCCGACGCGGCCGAACGCGCCTTCTGATTTTCTAACTGCGGGTGCTGTGCCCGGGTAACCGGTCACGGTGCCCGCACCCTTAATCAATCGTATCTTTGAAATCTTTAGGCAAGGAGCACTCAATGTTTGAAGGACTATTTCAGCCCATGCATCTGCTGGTGATTTTCGGAATCGCTCTGCTCGTCTTCGGTCCCAAGAAACTTCCCGAACTTGGCAAGGGAATCGGCGAGGGCATCCGCGGTTTCAAGTCAGCCATGAAAGAACAAGCCGAGCCATCGGCCATCACGAACAATGTGACCGCGAACGACCACAATAAAGGATAAGAATCCGTGGGTCTTGGCACGGAACTTCTGTTGGTGCTTCTGCTGGGGTTCCTGATCCTGGGACCCAAGCAGATGCACGCCCTACTGGGAAGGGTGGCACACGCCAAGAGAGAGTTTGATAAGGTCACCCGCTCATTCAAGTCCCACGTGACCTCCGAGCCGGAAACGCCCGCTCCGAACCACGAACTTCCATCCCCCTAGGCAAGCGACGTCGGAGGAAAGGCAATTTCGATCTTCCGCAGGCGAACCCTGCCAGCGGACTACGCCCAGCTCTTTCCATATGAAATTTCATATCTGATTCGTTCCGATTCCTCCCAATTCTGGAATAGATAACAAACCATCCCCATAACTGCTTGAGTTATATGGCCTAACAAAGACAACTCTTTGGAACACGAGTTGCCTAACAGTAGTTTGCCAGTGTCTAGGCCCTTTTCCAACATTTGTGAGTGCGGTTTTGATCTGTTTCGGGTGGATCGATCCGCAGTACCAGTTCTCGATTCAGCAGTTTGCGCCACGAACTTTCGTTTTTCAGGAGAATCAAAGATGGCTTATAACTTTAGAAACGCGCTGATCACAGTGCTGCTGGTAGCCAGCCTCATGGCGCCTGCGGCTTTCGCACAGTCGCTAATTTCTGGCGATATCGCAGGTACGGTCACCGACCCCAGCCACGCCGTCGTCGCCAATGCGACCGTCGAATTGAAGAGTGTCGACGAAGGCTCAACGCAAGCCACCAAGACTAACGGGACTGGCTATTATCGGTTCTCGCTTTTGAAGCCAGGAAACTACAAAGTCACGGTGAAAGAGACCGGCTTTGGGACGGTGGAAACTCCCGTCTCGGTCGCTGTAGGCCAGACCTCTACAACGGACATTTCGCTGACCCTGTCAGCTTCGGCGGTAACGGTTGAAGTCAGCAGCGCTGCCCCGATCATCAATACTACGAGTGCCAGCATCGCCACCCCCTATACCCAGCAGGAACTCGCGCTACTACCGAATCCCGGCGGCGATATCACCAACATTGCCCAGACCTCGCCCGGCGCGCAGATGAACAACACCGGCGGCTATGGCAACTTCACCATGAACGGCCTGCCTGCGACTTCGAACTTGTTCACCGTCAACGGCGAAAATGACATGGATCCGTACTTCAACATCAACAACTCCGGTGCCACCAACCTCACCATCGGTTCGAACGAAATTGAGGAAGCTACAATTATCGCCAATGCATACTCCGGCGAGTACGGCCAGTTGTCCGGCGCCCAGGTCACTTACGTGACCAAGTCCGGTACCAATAAATTCCATGGCAACGCCCAGTACTGGTGGAACGGGCGCACCATGAACTCTAACAACTGGATGAACAATAACTCTGATCCGATAGTGCCGCGCCCTTTCTCTAACGCGAACCAGTGGGCGGGTTCGGTCGGCGGCCCCATTATCAAGAACAAGACCTTCTTCTTCTTTGACACCGAGGGCTTGCGCTTCATTCTGCCCAACGTGATCCCGACCACCATTCCGACCGCGGCCTTCGCGACTGCAGTCCTGAACAATGTGGCCGTCCAGCAACCCGCCTCGCTGCCCTTGTACCAGTCGATGATGAGTCTGTTTGCTAACGCCAAGGGTGCCGCTGGCGCGCAACCGATCGCTAATAACGCTGCGTGTACCGGTCTGACTTTGACTGGCTTCAACGGGAATACTCAGAACTGCTTTGCGACTTTCAACGCCACCCCGAGCGCACTCGCCAAGGAATGGATCATTGCCTTCAAAGTCGACCAGAATATTGGACAAAACGACAAGTTGTTTGTGCGCTACAAGGTTGACCATGGTGTACAGCCAACCTACCTCGATCCCATTAGCTCTAACTTTGACGCTTTGTCCAATCAGCCTTCTTGGGACGCTCAACTTCAAGAGACGCACGTTTTCTCTCCTACGAAAACCAACGAGTTCACTGCGGCTGTGAGTCATTACGTTGCCCAGTTTGCGCAGAACGAAGCCTTGGCACTATCGACGTTCCCGCAAGGCCTGCAATTCGGCGGAGACACCCCGCTGGGCCCGCCCAATGGCATCGTCGGTGAGCAATTTGCGTTCCCCCAGGGTCGCAACATCACCCAGTATCAATTCATCGACAACTTTACCTGGACGCACGGCAACCACGGTCTGAAGTTCGGCGGAAACTTCCGCCGCTACGACGTTAGCGATCACAACTTCTTCTACAACAACTCCAGAACCTACTTTGATTTGGCCGCCCAGGATGCCAATGGCAATCCGGTCACCTCGTTGCAGTTGTTCGCAGATGGCTTGGCTGGCCAGTATCGCAGGTCCGATAACCTCGCCAGTAACGTCCCCGTCGCACTTTGGGGCCTTGGCGTTTATGCCATGGACGAATGGAAGGTAAAGCCAAACCTGACCTTGACTCTGGCGATCCGCGCGGAGCGCAACTCCAACCCGGTTTGCCAGACCAACTGCTTTGCCAACTTCAACGCAAATTTCGAGAACCTACCGAGTTTCGCTGCGGGGGCGGGTGCCGGCAATGTTCCGTACACTTCCGACATCGCTTTCAACCAGCACCAAGCCTATCCCGGCGTCGACACCCTCGATTGGGCACCGCGTTTCGGGTTTAGTTGGTCACCCCGTAGCAACGGTAAGCAGGTAATCAGCGGCGGCTTCGGTCTCTTCTACGACAACCCGCCCGCTGGTCTGGTCGACGATCTGCTCGCCAATCCTCCAGTTTCGGTTGCAATTCGCGTTCGTCCGTCCACTGGCACTCCGGCCTTCGATCCCGGCCCGAACGGCTCGGCCTCCACTTGGAGCCAATCGGCCGCAGCTTTTAACAATGGCTTTGCTAGCGGTCAGACCTATACCCAGATCGCTAATTCCTTGCTTCCCTTTGGAGTGCATTTCGCTGCTCCCGCTTTCACAGCTCTTAATGGCACCATTCACGCCCCCAGGTGGCAGGAGTGGAACCTTCAGTTCCAGCAACAGATCAACAATAATACCGTGCTGGTCATGAACTACGTTGGCAATCACGGCATTCGCATTCCGTACGAGAACATTTGGCCAAATGCCTACGACCAGTTCGGCCTCTATCCAGGTGTACTCCCAGCGGCGCCTCCGGTTCCGAACTACTCTACAGTCACCGAGGTACAGAACGGCGCAGTATCGAACTACAACGGTCTCACCGTCAGCCTGCGGCGCAATTTCGCGAATTGGTTTTCTGCTCACGCGAACTACACCTGGGCGCACAACCTCGATGAACTCTCCAACGGGGGCATCTTCCCTTACGGTACGGAATCCTATAACATTCCCCAGAACCAGCTCTGCCCAGGGAGCCTCAAGCAGTGCAACTACGGCAGCTCCGATTACGACATTCGCAACAGCTTCAATGCTGACTTTGTCGTGCATCCCGCCTATCACTTCGGCAACAGTTTCATGAACGCCGCATTTGGTGGATGGGAGTGGTCGGGAAAGATGTTCTGGCGTGGCGGACTTCCGTTCTCGATCATTGACAACAACCTGAACGGCGGCTACGGCACCAATGCCGGGGCCACCACCGTCCTGGCAACCCCGATTCTCGGCGGCAACGCTCCGGGTCAGGGTTCTTGCGGTGAAGGCGCGGCGAGCATTACCGGCTCGGCGACGCCGTGTCTGAATGCAGCCGCGTTCCTCAATACCGCTACCAATTCACCTACGGGCCTCTCGACGCAGCGGCGTAACCAGTACGTCGGACCGCATTTCTTTGACATGGACATGGGCCTGTTCAAAACCTTCAGGGTAACTGAAGGCGTCCAGCTCGGAGTCGGTGCGCAGGCCTACAACGTGTTCAACCACCCGAACTTCCAGAACCCGGACAACGGTCTAGGCGATTCGACGTTCGGTCAAATCAATGCCATGCAGCCAATGCCAACCAGCCCGTACGGCGTGTTCCTGGGATTCGATTCCTCAGTGCGCGTCGTCCAGGTCTCCGGCAAGATTATTTTCTAACCAGTTCCCCTCTGTAACCGCAGAGCGCGAGCGGCAAAACGAAAAGGGCGATCCCAAAAGGATCGCCCTTCTTCTTGCGCCACAGTGCAAGCCCGAATCCAGCCTACTTCGGTCCCGCACACTTGATCAACTATGCGGCCTCATTCTTAGGAACCCTGGCACCCCTCTTGCATCCAGAAACCAGCACAGCCAGTCCTCCCAACAGAGGGAAACAAGTTTCTTGGTTTTACCGAAGCAGCGCGAAACAAAAGGCAAAGAATGGCTCCTCAGGTAGGACTCGAACCTACAACCCTCCGGTTAACAGCCGGATGCTCTGCCATTGAGCTACTGAGGAGTGTTTGGGGGCGCGCCCGAAGGGCGGGCCCTTTCTGTCGTAATCCATAATATCATTTGCTGAGCTTTCAGGGTCCGTTCGCATTTCGGAAAATCTTTATACTTGTATGGTGGGAGTCGGCTCCCGCTTGCATCGCCAGTGAGAGGTGTTCATGGCAGGAGGTCGTGTTTTGTTCTGTTTTTTTTCTTTGCTTGGTTTCTTTTTGATTGCCGGAGTGGTGTTGGCCGTGGATGGAGCTTCGAGTACGCCTGCGGCGCCTCCAAAGGCTCGCGTGGAGGTTGTTGAAGAAACCTTGAACGGGCATCGCGTCGCCGATTCTTACCGGTGGCTGGAGGATGCGGACAGCGCCGAGACGCAGGAATTTGTTCGCGCGGAACTGGCTTACACTCGCGGCATTCTCGACCCATTGCCGGGGCGCAACCGGATCAACCAGGAGCTGACCGAACTGCTTTCTATCGGAAGCATCGGGACGCCGCAAGTTGGCGGGAAGTTTTACTTTTATGTACGGCGCGAGGGAACGCAGAACCAGGCTGTGCTACTGGTGCGCGAGGGAATTCAGGGGAAAGACCGGGCGCTGGTGGATGTAAATCAGATGTCCTCAGATGGCACGGTCGCGCTGGACTGGTGGGTGCCTTCGGATGACGGCAGGTATGTGGCTTATGGCACTTCTGCCGGAGGGTCTGAAGAGAGCACGTTGCGGATCGTTGAGACTTCGAGCGGAAAGTTATTGCCCGACACCATTGATCGGGCGCGGCACGCAAACGTCGCATGGAAAAAAGACAATTCGGGTTTTTATTACGGGCGGACTCCGAAAAAAGGCGACGTGCCAGCCGGTGAGGAGATGTATCACGTCAAGATTTTCTATCACGCCCTGGGTAGCGACCCGGAAAAAGATCCGCTGATTTTTGGCGGGCGCTCTTCTGCAAGGGCATCAAGCGCGCAGGACATTCCGTCGGCGCAACTCGCCGACGATGAAGATCGTTGGTTGCTGATCACGGTATTTGAGGGTTGGACGAAGACGGAGATGTTTCTGCAGGACTTGAAGGCGGGAACGGCGCCGGTTGAGGTCACCAGCGGGAAGGATTTCAGCTACAGCGGCGAAATTCTGAAGGGGCAGCTTTACGTTTTAACCAACGAGGACGCGCCCCACTATCGCGTGTTCCGGGTTGATGCGCAAAAGCCTGCGCGCGAAAGCTGGCACGAGATTATCCCAGAATCAGACGCGATATTGAAGAACGCGGTCATCGTGCATGGAAACGTGATCGGCTTGTACGAGAAAAACGCAACCTCGCTGCTGAAGATATTCAGGACGGACGGGCATCTGTTGTCGGATGTGAGGCTACCGGGGCTGGGTTCGATCACTGAGATCGGCGGGCAGTGGAATAGCGACGAAGCTTTTTTTGGATTCCAGTCGTTCACGGTTCCGCCCAGCATTTACAGCATTAGCTTCAAGGAGGACGAGGGTCCGGAGCTGTGGGCGCGAGTGGCCGCAGCTTCGATTGATCCCTCGGCTTACGAAGTCAAGCAGGTTTGGTTTTCATCGAAGGATGGAACCAAGGTTCCCATGTTCGTCTTCTATAAGAAGGGGCTGGTGCTGGACGGCAAGAATCCTACCGTGCTGACGGGATACGGAGGATTCAACATCAGCCTGACTCCGAGCTTTGTGGGCGATCGCTATTTGTGGCTCGAGCATGGTGGCGTTTTTGCGGTGGCCAACTTGCGCGGTGGAGCTGAGTTTGGGGAAGACTGGCATCGGGCAGGCATGCTGGAGAAGAAGCAGAATGTTTTTGATGATTTCACGGCGGCGGCTGAGTATTTGATTGCGCAGAAGTATACGGATAAAGAGCATCTGGCGATTCGGGGCGGATCGAATGGCGGATTGCTGGTGGGGGTGGCGCTCACGCAGCGTCCCGATCTGTTCCGGGCCGTGGTGTGCGCGGTGCCGCTGCTGGATATGCTGCGCTACCAGCATTTTCAGATTGCGAAGCTTTGGATTCCCGAGTACGGGTCGGCGGACGATCCCAAGCAGTTTGATTTTATCTATGCTTACTCGCCCTATCAGCATGTGAAGGCGGGAGTAGAGTATCCGGCGGTGTTGTTCATGACGGCCGAAAGCGATACTCGGGTCGATCCCATGCATGCTAAGAAAATGGCGGCGTTGATGCAGGCCGAAGCGGCGAACGGGCAGAGCCGGGAGCGTCCGATCCTGTTGCGGATTGAGCCGAAAGCTGGGCATGGAGTGGGGAAGCCGATTACCAAGCAGATTGAAGAATTGACGGATGTTTATTCGTTTTTGTTTTGGCAGTTGGGGGGAGGGGCGGTCGCTGGTCGTTAGTCGTTGTCGTTGGTCGTTAGTCGTTGGTCGTTGGTCGTGGGTCTGCACGGCTCGCCGGTCTGCACGGATGTTTGTGTGTTTTTGTTTTGGCGGTGGGTGTGCGGGAGTGAGGATTGCGGGTTTGTGCGAGATTCGCTCCGCCCACCTGGTGTTCCCTCAGCCCAAGCCATGGCACTAAGAACCCCTCAGGGAGTGTAATAGGGATGTTACGTCATTTTGCGCAGAAGCCCTCCTTACAGACGACCCGTTCGCCAATGGGAGGCGGTGTGCGGAGGTAACTTGGACAAGCCCAACCCCCACAGCTATGATTCGGGATGTATATGGCTAAAACACCTATCACTCCCGTAGGAGCGGCTCCGACAATTTCGGCCAACCTTGACCGCCCACGTTGGGTTTATATTTTGCCTGCAATTCATTTTGCTGCCTGCTTGAGTCTTCCGCTAGGCTATCTGGCGCCACGGCTGCAGTACCCTTTTTTGATTACGTGGGAGGTCGTGATGTGGGGTGACTTTCCAGTTTCACTTGTCGCGATTTTCTTTGCATGGCGATACCAAGTATTCGCCGCGACTTGGATTTTTGTTGCAGGGACATTGTGGTGGTACTTCCTAGCGCTGCGTATTTACCGCAGACGGTCACAACTGAGCCAATTGAACCATCCGGGATAAGCGACGTTATCAGGCCATTTTACTCATCATCCGGCAGCGTCACCGATGCGTGGCGAGAAGCCACATCAGGACGACTACGATCACGAGCAGGTCAACGAGAGTCCACTGCCAAACGGCTGGTCGTTTCCGTTCAACTTCGGAATCCTTCGTCGGGATCAGAGGAAAGCGATTCGACCCTCTCGGTTGAATGCGTCCGCCAAAAATTGAGCCTCCGGCCAGCAATCGCTTGTTGGCTTCGTTCAATAGTTTAACGATGCCCAACACCAAGACGGCAAGACAGATCACCAACACGAACTCTAGCGCTTCCCTCATTGGGACACGATTCTAATGGATAGTTGACGAAACCAGGCCATAGCGCTCAAAACCTCTCAGGGAAGGCAGATGAGTGTAATGGCGATGTTTCAACAACCACGAGCTAACGTTGCTTCGCAACTATGAGCAAATTCTTGGCTTGGGTTCTCACGCAGTGGGCTTCGGTGGGCAGTCCTCCTCTGAACGGCGGGAGTGTACGTGTTACCAGCGCAGTAACTGCCAGAGGCAGTTGCGCAGTTGACGTGATCCTTCGCGGCGCTAGAAATCCTTCGCCACGCAAGTTCACAGAAATCAATTCGAGGCCCTCCTGGTAGTACAATGTTGGTGTGCTTTCGAGGTCCCTCTGTCCGAATGCCTAGGTTTTGCATAGCTTGTCAGCGGTTTTGGTCCTCCTGTTTGTGAACCTGGCTTGGGGAGCGGCAACTGAGCAGGTCCTGTACCTCTTCAATGCCGGGGAAATGCCAGGAGGTCTTGTCCTTGATAACGCTGGCAACCTATACGGCACAACATATTATAGCGGGGACTTCAACCTCGGCAGTGTCTTCGAGCTTTCGCCCTCGTCGAACGGCTGGACAAGAACCACGCTGTACAGCTTCACGGGCGGAACGGATGGTTCTAACCCCGGGGATTTCCAAAGCTTGGTTTTCGATGCCGCCGGCAATCTATACGGTTCGACAACTAGTGGGAACGGTGGAGGTGGCACAGTCTTCAAACTCGCACCGAACGGCGGGACTTGGACGTTGAGCGTGATCAAACACTTCAAGGCCGGAGCCCCTTGGGGAACGCTGGCGTTTGACACTGCTGGCAATCTTTACGGTACGGTTTGCTGTGGAGGAAATGCCGTGTTCGAGCTGTCGCCCACAGCAAATGGTGTGTGGACCTACAGAACTCTGCATGTCTTCAAGATAAACACAAGCGATGGGAACGCGCCAAGAGGAGCAGTGTCCTTTGACCTTTCCGGCAACCTCTATGGCACAACGCTCTGGGGCGGAGGCGTTACGACCTGTGTCAACTGTGGCACCGTGTTCAAGTTCAAGCCCGCTCTAGGAGGCAAATGGAGCTACAAAGTCATTTATCGGTTCAAAGGTGGAGCAGATGGAAAGCATCCTAGTACCGGAGTAATCTCAGACCCCACTGGAAACCTTTACGGCACAACACCCGAAGGAGGCAACACAGGATGCACAAACAACGGAGGAGGAGGATGCGGAACTGTCTTCAAGCTCTCCGCGAATTCGAACGGCACTTACAAAGAAACTCGAATACTCGTGTTCACCGGTTCCACGACAGATGGAGGAGCGCCTGAGGGAGGAGTTATTTTCGACCAATCAGGGAACCTTGACGGAACGACCTCAGCCGGAGGTTTGTACAGCATAGGCACAGTATTCCAGCTAACGCCACAAGCTAATCGGTGGAAGGAAACCCTGCTCTATAGCTTCAATCCCAACGTTGATTACGGAGCCCCTAGTACAGGAGTAATTCTTGATCCTTCCGGGAACCTCTACGGTGTAACAGCGGGAGGGGGAAGCGAAGCATACGAAGTTACTCCCTAGTCAGCCGATTCGGGGATGGGCGGACTACGCAGAATCTCTCGTCCTGGCTTGGCTTCTTCGGCAGGAGTGCGATCTCGGCCAGGAGCTTGGCGGTCAGTATGGTCCCTGCCCGCGACATGCGCAATCAGTCTAACGGATCTGTTGACGAAACCAGGCCATTAGACTCATTGATCCGCGCCTCCGTGAGGGGTGCCAGACTTCGCCGCCCGCCGCGCCGCCCGGTTGCCTTTGCGCCCGAAGAAGCAGGCTAGACCGAACAGGTAGCCGAAGTTGTACCAAGCGCCGTTGTTGTGGACCTCGTAGATACCGAGGTCTCTCCGGAACAGCGAGACCATGAAAACAAGAGGCGCAATAAAGCCTTGCCAGAGGCCGAGCCAGAAGCCCGCAACTCCACCGTGCTCGCTGGCCGTTCCTTTGGACGGGTTAGGGCCGGACGCGCATCCGGCCAGAACACCCAGCATCAGGAGGACAACCACAAGCAAGGTCAAAGAGGGTTTCATCGGCAACACCTCCCGCTCAAACGTATTACGAAGCAGGGGCATGAAAAGTCTCAGACGGGCCTGCCGTTCGCGGTCGGCACGGTGGCCTGGAAAGGCATGGATCGTTCGAGTACATTTTTGCAATCCGGCGGTTAAGAAGAAGTGATCCCGCCTGCCGGTTGGCGGACCATCCGCCCCGTACTAACTGCGGCTTCAACGCCTGACCAAGTCCATGCCTGCCAGATGATGACCGAGGTGGCCACAGTTTCGATCGTTGCGAAGAACAGGTACTCAGGAAGAGCGGGCGGCCTGCCCCATCCGACCAGAGGCGGAACGAAGGTCAGGAAACCGTTGACAAGGGTTAGAACGATCCCCGCGATTATATTTGCCAGCCGGTTCGCTCGAAACGGAAGCAGTCGAGACGCCAGAATCATGGCGATGGGTATTTCCATCAAGACCGCTGAACCCATCAGAGCCCATGAGGGGAGAGGCTCGAATGAATTTCCCGAGCCAGCAATAGCGAACAGGGCAACGACGTCCGCATACAGGTAGTTCAATAACGCGAAGATCCACAATACAGACAAGCGCTCCTTGGTATCGTGCATGTTCAACCTCCAACTGTGAATACCTACGGTCTCGCCGCAGAATAAGTTTCCAGGGTTTTCGCTCCCAAAGGGCGAGAGAGAAAACCCCTGGAGGAGAGGTGGTCTTGCGAGTACGCGGTGCACCCGATTCGGTGTCCCCAGGATGACATGGGTTTTGGCGGTGGAATCAGGATCGTGATTCCCTGCGGGGCCTGAGTCTGGTTGTGGGCTTACCCAGGGCTTACGCCCTGGGCTAAGCTGTGCCGCCCCTCCGGGGCTGGATTGCGGCTGCCGCCGGTCTTAGTGGAATCCGGGGAAGGTGCAGAGATCCTTCGTTGGGGGGCGCTCGGGCGCGAGCGACTCCTCGTCTTCAGGACGACATGGGTTTTGGCGGGTGGAATCAGGATCGTGATTCCCTGCGGGGCCTGAGTCTGGTTTTTTGCTTACCCAGGGCTTACGCCCTGGGCTAAGTTATGTCGCCCCTCCGGGGCTGGATTTGGGCTGCCGCCGGTTTTAGTGGAACCGGAGGTTCGGTCCTTGGTTTTGAATCAACGGTAATGTCCGGGCTTCGCTCGGCGGACAGCCGGGGGCGGCCGTCCCCATGTGATACTGGCTCTGCTTTCGTCAAACGGCCCACGCCATCTCCCCCGAAGACGGCGCAGGCCGCACGATCCGGCGTCCCGCAACGTGCGGAAGCGAAGAACCCACCCCCCTCATTGCTGCGGGTTCCACCTGCCAGTTGGAGACATCCGGAAACTTGGTTAAGTTGGATCAGTCGGCTCGCAGCGTCGCCTGTGCGGAGGAATGCGCGGTAGCCTACGCTGATCGCTTACCTGGAAATTCGGATGTCTTTCAGATCAGGAATGCACAGAGGAGTTCGCGCAGCGGGTTCACATGCCAGTGCGGTGCCAGTGAGACCGATTCGACCGAGGTGCGAATTCCGTCGCCGGCGAGGTCGAACGATCTGGGAAGAACGAATCGAACTTCTACGGGAGGTACGAATTTCACCCATGGAGCAACGGGGATAGTCTGGTTGACCGGAGTGTCGATTTCGTTGAAGGCAGTTTCGGGCAGATCCGTCATGGGCATGACGGAGACACAAGTGACCGCAGCGGCCAGAAGAAGCAGAAACGCCAGTTTACTACGCTTTAACACGCGCGCACTCCAAGTGGGGGAAAGATATCGCGGGGGGAGTTGGTTGTCAAGGAGTTCTTCGACTATTGGAGGTAGTAGTCGGGGCATTTCGGGTAGGTTTTGGGGCTGTGGCGGCGGGTTTTTCGTGTTGGATTCGCCGCGTTTTGTGTTAGGCTATAACTATCCGAAAATATTGTTGAGGCTTCATAGCTGTTGATCCTTGGGTCAACGGGTGGCTGGTTTTGTCTTTGATCCGGGTTCGGAATGGCTGAATCGGCGGGTAAGAAGCGAATTCCTCGACGGCTGACGCCGTCTCGGAATGACAAGAGTGAGCCGGGGAGTGGGGGATCTTTTATGGCAGTGTCGATTGTGTTGGCGGAGTTGACGGGGTTGCGGGAGGATGCGGTGCGGAAGCCGCCGCGTCCGAATCCGAAACGCAGGGGGGAGTTGGCGGAGGCGGCGTTTCTGTTGAAGGCGCAGAGCATGGGTTTTCGCGTGGCCAGGCCTTGGGGGGATAGCGACCGGTACGATTTTATTCTGGATTCAGGAGGGCGGTTGTGGCGGGTCCAGCTTAAGTCGACCGAGGTGTTGCATTCGCGGGGATACGAAGTGCAGCCGATTTATGGAGTTTATGGGAGAGGCAAGAGGGGGTATACGGCTGACGATATCGATGTCCTGGTGGTGCGCATCGGGCCGGTCGACGTTTATTATGTGCTGCCGATCGCGGCCGTGGCTCTGGCGAAGAACTTGCGGTTCTATCCGGACATTGAATGCAAATGCGCGCGGTGGGAGGGTTATCGGGAGGCCTGGCGGGTGATGGGAGTAGAGTAAACTGGTTTTGCTTTTTCGCGGAAGTTCCCACGTCTCGAAGCGCGAGACGTGGGGCACCCGCGGTAATTCATTCAGGAGTGGGGGATCCATGAGGAAGAAGATGCTTGCTCGGTTGGTGGTCGGATTGATGCTTGCTGGGGCTGCTTGGGGTCAGGCGGCGGGCGATGGGGTGGTCACGATCAATGGGGGTCGAAACACGATTTTGATGCGGGCTCCTTCGGACCCATTTGTGCCTGCGGTGACGGAGTCGCCGAAGCTGGTCAAGATTTATAGCAATCTGGGTACGGGTAGCCATGTGTACAACGCGATCGCTGGGGTTGGGATTCTGGGGCCGGATGCGGGGCAGCCGTGGCCGGAATCGGTGGGGTGCGGATTCCGGCCCAAGGCCGATCACATGGTGACGGAGATTCAGGTGGGCGCGACGTATGTGCAGGGCACGAATACGCTGGTGGTCAGTCTGAATGAGAACAACAAGGGGATCCCGGGGAAGGCGCTTCATACCTGGCGTTTTTCCAATCTGCCAACGTTTGGAAGCTGTTGCACGCTGCAGAGCGCGAAGTATGCCAAGGGGATTCCGGTGAAGAAGGGAAAATTGTATTGGGTGGTGCTGAGCCCGCAGCAGAAATTTAAAGATACTTATGACGTCTGGAATAATAACTTTGCGGGGACGCAGGGTACGTTCTCGAACAACATCGGATCGGGTTGGAATAGCAGCTATCAGGTGCTGGGGGCGTTTGGGGTATTTGGGAAGTGAGTTCGAGCGGCGGGTCAAGCTAGGTTTGGTTTGACCCTGACTCCTCTAACATGTTATAAAACTTGGTCTTGTGCCTGAGGCTCGGGAAGGTAGCATTTCCCTGCCTAGGGCACGATGAACATCCGACGCGGCCAAGCTCAGCATCCCTGTTCAAGTCTTGCAGTGGAAGCGTGTTCGGAACTCCGGCCATGCGCTTCCGCGCTCTTTGCGAGAGCGTGGGAGAATTGCGCGCCGGTTCGAGGACCTGAACCCGTAGTCATCCTTAATATAGTTCTCAATGAGTGGAGGATTTCCTATGCGCAACTGGCTGGCTGATCTTGTGTCCCGAAGTTGCCGTCTGGCGATGGCGGTGACGTCTTTTGTGGCAGTGGCGGCGTGTTCGGCTTTGGCCCAACCGGCTTCGGAAGCGGGTGGAGAGGCTGGCCTGAAGCTACCGGACCTTTCTTCGGTTTCGTTCCTGGGCATGGATGGGCACAGGCTGCTGATGATCGGAATCGTGTTCTGCATTGCGGGGCTGGGATTTGGGATGGCGATTTATATGCGGCTCAAGAATTTGCCGGTGCATCGGGCGATGCTGGAGATTTCCGAACTCATTTATGAGACTTGCAAGACTTACTTGATCACCCAAGGCAAGTTTTTGCTGCTGCTTTGGGTATTCATTGCGGTGGTGATTGTTCTGTATTTCGGCGTGCTTTCGCCAGTACCGGGAAAGCCGGTGACGACGACGCTGCCGATTATTCTCGTGTTCAGTCTGGTAGGAATGGCGGGTAGTTTCGGCGTGGCGTGGTTTGGCATCCGGGTGAATACGTTTGCCAACTCGCGTACAGCGTTTGCCGGGTTGCGGGGGAAACCTTATCCGATTTACGCGATTCCGCTACAGGCTGGGATGAGCATCGGAATGATGCTGATCAGCGTTGAATTGCTGATGATGCTTTTCATTTTGCTATTTGTACCCGGCGATTATGCCGGGCCATGCTTTATCGGGTTCGCCATTGGGGAATCTCTGGGGGCGGCGGCGCTTAGGATTGCGGGCGGGATTTTCACCAAGATTGCCGACATCGGGTCGGATCTGATGAAGATCGTTTTTAAGATCAAAGAGGATGACGCGCGGAATCCGGGCGTGATTGCGGATTGTACCGGGGATAACGCGGGCGACTCGGTTGGGCCATCGGCGGATGGATTTGAGACGTATGGCGTGACCGGCGTGGCTTTGATCACGTTTATTCTGCTGGGAGTGAAGAATCCGACGGTGCAGGTGCAGTTGCTGGTTTGGATTTTCGTGATGCGCATCATGATGCTGGTTTCGAGCGCGGCTGCGTACTTCCTGAATAGTGCTGTGGCTCGAGCGCGCTTTGCCGATGCGGATGTGATGAACTTCGAGACTCCGCTGACTTCGCTGGTTTGGGTTACTTCCGTGGTTTCGATCGTTCTGACCTACATTGTTTCGGCGGTGATTGTTCCTGACATTGGCGGCGACACGACGCAATGGTGGAAGCTGGCCACGATTATTTCTTGTGGCACGCTGGCGGGGGCTTTGATTCCCGAGCTGGTGAAAGTGTTTACATCGACCGAATCGCGGCATGTGCGGGAGATTGTGGCCTCGGCGGAAGAAGGTGGGGCGTCGCTCGGAATTCTGGCAGGCTTTGTGGCGGGAAATTTCTCGGGCTACTACTTGGGATTGTCGATGGTGTTTTTGATGTCGGTCGGCTATTACATGAGCACCATGGGCTTGGCGGCGGCGGCGACCATGATCGCGGCTCCGGTATTTGCGTTTGGGTTGGTTGCGTTTGGGTTCCTCGGGATGGGGCCGGTTACGATTGCGGTCGACTCTTATGGTCCGGTGACGGACAACGCGCAGTCAGTCTATGAACTGTCGCTGATCGAGCAGGTGCCGAACATCGCTGGCGAGCTCAAAAAGGATTACAACTTCGATGTGAACTTTGAGCGGGCGAAGCACATGTTGGAAGAGAATGATGGTGCGGGCAATACATTCAAAGCGACCGCGAAACCCGTGCTCATTGGCACGGCCGTGGTGGGTGCGACCACGATGACTTTCTCGATCATCATGGCGCTGACCAATGGGCTGACGCAGAATGTCGAGAAATTGTCCTTGCTGCATGCGCCGTTCTTACTGGGGCTGATCAGTGGGGGGGCGATTATCTATTGGTTCACGGGCGCTTCGACACAGGCGGTGAGCACGGGAGCGTACCGCGCGGTGGAGTTTATCAAGGCGAATATCAAGCTGGAAGGGGTTACGAAGGCTTCAGTGGCCGACAGCAAGAAGGTCGTGGAAATCTGCACGAAGTATGCGCAGAAGGGGATGTTGAACATCTTTATCGCGGTGTTCTTCGCGACGCTGTCGTTCGCCTTCATGGAGCCGTTCTTGTTCATCGGGTATCTGATCTCGATCGCGATATTCGGCTTGTATCAGGCAATTTTTATGGCCAATGCAGGTGGGGCCTGGGACAACGCCAAGAAGATCGTCGAGGTCGAATACAAGCAGAAAGGAACACCGCTGCACGATGCCACTGTGGTTGGCGACACGGTGGGCGATCCGTTCAAGGATACGTCGTCGGTGGCTTTGAACCCGGTGATCAAGTTCACCACTCTGTTCGGATTGCTGGCCGTGGAGTTAGCGGTGAAGTTGACGGAAACCAATGCGGGGCTTACGAATTTGCTGGCGGCGGTGTTCTTCGTGATCTCGTTCTTCTTCGTGTATCGGTCGTTTTACGGGATGCGGATTGGGACCGAGAGCGCGGCGGCCAAAGCTCACGGAGCCGGGCACTAGTCGGTTGTGCCGGACTCGTCCAGGGAAGGTCAAAACCCAGCGGCTCAAGCCGTTCTTGTTTTTGGCAGCTTAACGGTATGCCTGAAGGCATACCCTGATACGAATCTGGGTTTTCGCCGTCTCTGATGCCGCTGATGGAAAGAGCCCGAAGATCTTCACGATCCATCTTCTGGAGCGGTCCGCAACGTTGCGGCCAGTCCGGCCCCGACCAACGTGATCGCGCCCAGGTATGTAAATCCTGCAAGAAACGTCCCCGTTTGTTTGTTGAGATATCCGACGATGAGGGGGGCGAAGTAGGCTCCCAGATTGCCGATGGCGTTGACAAAGCCCATCGCCGAACCGACGATTGCCGGTGGCAGAGTCTCTGTTGGGATGGCCCAAAAGGCGCCCATCGGGCCGTAAGCGCCCACGCCGCTTAGGACTATGAGCGCGAAAGCGATCGAGAGCGAATGCGGGATCGTGGCAACGGCCAGCAGGATACAGCAACCTCCGAACAACATGGCTCCGGCGGCATGAAGACGGCGTTCATGCACTCGATCCGAATGGCGGGAGATGATCAGCAGGGAGACGGCGCCTGCAATGAATGGAATCGTGTAGAGAATTCCGGTTGAAAGACTACTGAGTTTCCTGAAGGTTCCCATCGCGCTAGGCAGCCAAAACAGCAGCCCCATCTGCCCGCTTACGAAACAAAAATAGACCGCTGCCAAAAGAAACACCTGCGGCTGAAAGAGCGCGCGAAGGTAGGGCACTCTTTCTGACCCTTCCAGGGCAGAAGATTCCTGGCGCAAGATTTCGACCAGAGGGCCGCGTTCGGCTTCGGGCAGCCAAGTCGCGTCGCGCGGGTGATCCTGAATGAATGCAAGCCAGATGGCAAGCCACAAGAACGGCAATGAACCCTCGGCGACCAGCATCACCCGCCAAGTCCAATGGTCCAGAATCCATCCTGAGGCCGGCGAGGAGACGATGAGGGCTCCGGGCAAACAGAGCAGCCAGAGGGCATTGGCACGGGCCCGTTCGGAGCGGGTAAACCAGTGAGAGAGCAATATCAACGTCGCGGGATAAACTCCGCTCTCGGCCACTCCCAGGAGCAACCGCATTAAGAGAAGTTCGTGATACGTACGAGCCAGGCCGCAGCCCACGGCAAAGATGGCCCACGCCACCAGGAGAATACTGATGAATTTCTTGGCGCTCCAATGTTTGGCCAGATGCCCGCCGGGAATCTGCAACACGAAATAGCCCCAGAAGAAAATGCCCGCGACCGTTCCTGCTTGTGGCGGATCCAAATGGAGGTCCCTGCTGATCCAAGGCAGGGCCAGGGATATGTTGGTTCGATCGATAAACGCGATCGTGTACATAATGAGGGCAACGGGGATGATACGAAGCCAGCGGATGGAGATTGGGGATGGATTGATTTTTGTTGCGGCATTCTTGCCTGGTGCGGCGATCATCAGGATAACGGAGCTCCCACGGTTGTCTTCCTCTTGCAGGCCGGACCAAAAATCCTGCCGATATTCAGTTGAAACAATGTGTGCTTGACCGGGCGGATGTTACGCTACCGCCGTCGCGGAGTCAATGTGGCGGGTGGGCGAGTGTTCGTGCTGCATGGAAGCTAATTCGCTTTCATCTTGTCTTTTACACTGCGCGCGAGCTTTTCGATCTCTTCGGCTTTTTTGACGACGTCTACGGAGAGAGTGTTTTCATTTGACTTGTCAACATATTGTTTCAATTCATTGGCAAGTTTGACTAGGTTGTCGCTATCACGCTGCAGCTGAGCCTGGCGCTCACGGTTCGCCTTTTTGGCCAAATCCTTTTCGATCTTGGCGCGTTCCGGGTTTTCGTGATCGTCGGGATCGATGGGCGTCAGGCGAGGGCCTTGGGAGGGACTCTGAATGGAGCTCTGAGTGAGCGACGGTTGTGACAAACCGAGCGTGATCAGTAGAAGCAAGACGATCAGCAGGAATGGTTTGAATCGCACAATTGCCTCGTTCGCAGGGAATAAGGAAATTATACGAGGTCGAGAGCACTGGGAAACTGTCTCGGGAGGTCAAGCAAGCAGGTTTAATTGGGCGACTTGAGCAGCTGAGAACGGGAGGACGGGCGGGACGCCCGTCCTCCGTCTTACTTAGTTGCTAAAGCGAGCTCATGTTGGCCAGGAACTCGCCGTTTGATTTGGCTTTGTTCAGCTTGTCGATGAGCAGTTCCATGGCTTCTACCGGTGACAGCGGATTCAGAACACGGCGCAGAACCCAGATTCGGGTCAGGTCTTCTTTCGGGATCAGCAGCTCTTCTTTACGTGTGCCCGAGCGCTGGATGTCGATGGCCGGAAAGGTGCGCTTGTCGACCAGTTTGCGGTCGAGGATGATTTCGGAATTGCCGGTGCCTTTGAATTCCTCGAAGATCACGTCGTCCATGCGGGAGCCGGTGTCGATCAGGGCCGTCGCGATAATGGTCAGCGATCCGCCTTCTTCAATGTTGCGGGCCGCACCGAAGAATCGCTTGGGGCGCTGCAGAGCGTTCGAGTCCACGCCGCCGGAGAGCACTTTGCCGCTGGGTGGAACGATCGTGTTGTAGGCGCGAGCGAGACGAGTGATTGAATCGAGCAAAATCACCACGTCGCGCTTGTGTTCAACCAGGCGCTTGGCCTTCTCGATTACCATTTCCGCGACTTGTACGTGGCGGGCAGCGGGTTCGTCGAAGGTCGAGGAAATGACTTCGCCTTTCACCGAGCGCTGCATGTCGGTGACTTCTTCCGGACGCTCATCGATCAGCAGAACCATCAAGACGACTTCGGGATGATTGGTCGTAATCGAATTGGCGACATTCTGCAGCAGCATCGTTTTGCCGGCGCGAGGTGGCGAGACAATCAAGCCGCGCTGTCCTTTGCCGAGGGGCGTCAGCAGATCCATGACGCGGGCGCTGACGTTTTCGCGAGTGGTCTCGAGCTTGATGCGCTCCTGCGGATAGAGCGGCGTCAGGTTGTCGAAGAGGATCTTGTTGCGTGCCTCGTCGGGCGACTCGAAGTTGACGGCTTCAATCTTTACCAGCGCGAAGTATTTTTCGCCTTCGTGCGGAGGACGAACCTGGCCGCTGATAGTGTCGCCGGTCTTGAGGTCGAACTTCCGGATCTGCGACGGGGAAACATAGATGTCGTCGGGGCCGGGTAAATAGTTGTAGTCGGGGGAGCGCAGGAAGCCGTAGCCGTCGGGCAGGATTTCGAGCACGCCTTCGGCAAAGATGTGGCCTTCTTTTTCGCTCTGGGCCTGAAGGATTTTGAAGATCAGGTCTTGCTTGCGCAGTCCGCTGGCGCCGGGCAGATCCAAGGATCGGGCGATCTTGGTCAGCTCTGTAATATTCTTTTCTTTCAATTCTGCGATGGTCATTATTCGATATCACCTGCGAAGGGAATTTTCAAAGGGGGGTTACTCAGGAAAGACTCGGTAATCCGGGGCAGGCGGCGGGGCTGGTTTTATGCAGCCCGCCGTTGTGCCTCGGCAAAGTTTTCCGGTTCCGACAGAACCGTCTGCCGTTCCGAGCTTGCAATCTTATCCAGGACTTCGTTCATAGTTTCCTGGATTCTGGTGTTGGGCTTGTGAAACTTACGGGTAGCCTTCGACGCAAGCTGGCAAAGCATATAACGATTCCGCAAAGTATGTAAAGCATCAAAAACGCGATCAGACCGCATGATATGTCACTCTCCTAATCCGAGCAAACTGCCCGCACGCCCTTCTTTCGTGTCAGAGGAAACCTGACCAGAGTGTCTAACTTACTCAATTCAGATGGGTTTTACGGGAAATCTCTGGTTACTCGTATAGATGCTCCGTTTGGCCCGAAAGTTTCTCGGTTTTAGGATTATGTCCGGATGCCAGCGGAGATTCGTCAGACAAACTGAACGCTTAAGTCTTCGGAACCATACACCCTACGTTAGAATGAACGAGACGTCAAGTGTTTCTTGCAATACCGTGCCATTCGTCACCCACAATGTCTAGTCGGTAGCTGGGGGTTTCGGGCCGACAATCCCCAATGGCCGACTTCAATATACTGATATTAAATGGCTTAACGTCGCCCTCCGTGTCGCCCGCAGTGTTTTTGAAGCTCAACGGGCGGGCTTCCCGTCTTCCATTGTTTGTGTCTCAAGCCCAGAATGTTCTGTCCAGGGTGCGGTACTGGATGGCCTCGGCGATGTGCTTGGGTTCGATTGATTTTCCTCCTTCCAAATCGGCAATTGTCCTCGCGACCTTGAGGATTCGGTCGTGAGCTCGGGCAGTCAGGCCCTGCTGGGCCATCGCGCGTTCTAACAGTTTTTCGCAGTCGGCGGAGAGTTCGCAGAAGGCGCGAATGTGACGCGGCCCCATTTGCGCGTTGCAATAGAGCTTTTCTCGTGGCGACGAGGCGAATCGTTCCAGCTGCGAACCGCGCGCTCGCATGACCCGCTCGCGAATCTTGGCGGAGCTTTCCGGCTCGGCGCCCGAACGCATCTCCTTATAATTAACGGCGGGCACGTCGATGTGGATGTCGATCCGATCCAGCAGCGGCCCCGAAATCTTGGACATGTAGCGTTGGATGACTGGCGGAGTGCAATGACACTCCCGCGAACGATCGTTAAAGTAGCCGCAAGGACAAGGGTTCATGGCCGCAGCGAGCATGAAGCGGGCGGGAAAGGTCAGCGACATGGACGCGCGGGCGATACAGACGGTTCCATCCTCCAGTGGCTGACGCATTACCTCGAGCACGTTCCGCGGGAACTCTGGCAGTTCGTCCAGGAACAGGACACCGTTGTGGGCCAGCGAGACCTCGCCGGGACGCGGAACAGCTCCCCCTCCGATGAGTCCAGCGTCAGAAATAGTGTGGTGAGGCGCACGAAAAGGGCGCACGCCAACCAGCCCAGCGCCGGCATCGAGCACGCCGGCAACACTGTGAATCTTGGTGGTCTCAAGTGCTTCTTCAAATGTGAAAGGCGGCAGGATCGTGGGCATGCGCTTCGCCAACATAGTTTTGCCTGATCCCGGCGGACCAATCATCAGGATGTTATGGCCGCCAGCGCAGGCAACCTCCAGAGCACGCTTAGCCGAATGTTGGCCGCGGACATCCTTGAAGTCCACGAGGAACTGTTGCGCTTCGCTGAGGAGGGTTTCGCTGTCCACTTTAAGCGGCAGGATTCCGTTGCCCGTGTTCACGAAGCGAATCACATCGAGCAGAGACTTCACGGGATAGATCTCTACTCCACCAACCATAGCCGCTTCTTTGGCGTTGAGTTCAGGCACCACCAGCCGCGAGATCTTTCGTCCGCGTGCCTCGATGGCGATGGGAAGCGCTCCGCGAACGCCGCGAACGCCGCCGTCGAGCGACAGCTCTCCGACGAAGAGACAATCGGGTAGATCCTTCTTATTGAGACCCCCGTACGCGCCCAGGATTCCCAGGGCCATAGGCAGGTCGAAGCCGGAGCCTTCTTTGCGAATATCCGCGGGAGCAAGATTAATCGTGATATGGGTGGGAGGAATGTCGTAGCCGCAGTTCTTCAGCGCCGCTCGTACGCGATCCCGGCTCTCACGGACGGCGGCATCGGGCAGACCGACGGTGTGGAAGTGGTCTTCCATTGTCTTAATTCCAGACACATCGACCTCGACCTCGATAATGCTGGCATCGATGCCATAAACTGCGGCACTTAGCGTCTTATAGAGCATGGGGCGTATGAAACCTGGATCTGCGCTTCAGGCAAACAGATTTGTTCAGACCCATCGTGACGAGGGAAGGCCCAGCGACAAGTCAGCCAAGCTTCACCCTACGCCATGTGGCCTCGAATAAGTTGTGATTGATGTCACAGCGAAGCTGTGACAAGTGAACAGGAGTCTGACGTTTCGTCTGTGAACCAAATTACCCAACACACTTTCGGTTGTTTGCCTGAGCCCCGTGGTCTAGGATTCGCCTAGACCCGGCTCGCCAAGATCGCGGTTGCTTCGACAAAGGCTCTTCAACCTGCCGAGCGCGCTGGCAGTCGTGGGTAAGTTCATATGCCGGAAACAGAGAAACAGCCGCCGCGCCCTGCCGGCACGTCAACCGGCCTGGAGCAGGAAGAGGCCTTGCTGTGGCGCATTGCGCTTCTATTCGTGGTCCTGCTGGCTACAGGATTAGCTGCAGAGTCCTGGGAGCGTCTGCAAAACCTTCCCTATCATCTTGGCTTTCTCTCCCTTGGCTTGCTCTGCATTGCCATAGCGTTTGCGGGTTTCGCCTACGGGCGAAGGAAGCGGGTAACGGAACTGCAAAACCTGGTTCGCGGCCTGCAGGAGCGTGCAAGTGCACCCACGGATGAGCAACTCGATCAACTCGGAGAGCTCATTGCGCGCTCGCAACGAAGTTTCAAGGACCTCATTGATTCCTTCGACGACATTGCCTTCGCAGCCTCTCTCGAGGGGAAAATCAAGACGGTAAACCGGCGCGTGACCGAGTTGCTCGGTATTCCTTACCCCGACGTGGTGGGTCATCGAGTAGAGGAGTTCCTGGACGAACCGAAGCGTGAAGATGTGGAGCGGGGTGTGGCTCGCTTTCTCGAAAAACGCCGCTGGTCAGGCGTGGTTCGTGTTCGGCTGAAAGGGAACGCCCGGACTCTCTATTTTGATTGCGCCCTCAATGCAATTGTGAAGGGTGACGAGGTGGTAGGTGTGAGCGCTCTTGCCCGTGACGTTACGGAAGAACGCGAAAAGGAGCGGCGCTTTACTGAGCTTTTTGAAACTCTTCAGGAGGGAGTCTATTTCAGCACGCCGGAAGGCAAGTTACTCGATGGCAACGCCGCTCTGGTGCAGGTTCTCGGATACGAAAGCAAGGAGGACCTTCTCGCGCTCGATCCCAGAGCATTGAATTCCGATCCCAATCAAAATCCGGTGCTCGGGCGGACCGCAGACGATCAGGGCGGAGTACGGACACGGGAAATCATGTTGCGCCGTAAAAACGGGACCCTAGGCGTCTTCCTTGACACCTCGCGCGCGGTATGGGATGCCGGCGGCAAGATCGTACGCTACCAGGGCACGCTCGTGGACGTAACTGAGCGGCGGGAGATGGAGAAGGCGTTGCGCGGCCAGGAAGAGTTCCAGCGCTACCTTCTGGAAAGCTTTCCGGATCTAATCCTGGTAATCGATTTGAATGGACGCTACAGTTTCGTAAGTTCACGGATTCACGATCTGCGCGGCTACAAGCCGGAAGACCTGCTGGGGAAGAGAGTCGAAGAGGAACAGGATTATTCCCCCGAACTGTTCGCGTTGTATCGGGACCTGATTGCCGGCCGGAAGAATTTCGGATCGTGTGACTATAGTGCGCGTCACCGCGATGGAAACTGGCGCACCATGCGAGCTTCGGCCAGTCCGCTGTTCGATGCGGAGAACAAACTGAGCGGCGCGATCGTCTCTGTTCGCGACATTACCGTGGAGAAGAAACTTGAGCAGCAGATTATTCAGAGTGAACGGCTCGCCGCCATGGGGCAGATGATAGGCGGGTTTGCTCACGAACTGAATAACCCGCTCACCAGCATCCTAGGGATGTCCGAATTACTGCAGGAGGGCGAAGCGCCCGAGTCGGTGCGAAAGCAAATGGTGGTTTTGCAGCAACAGGCGCGCCGCGCAGCGGAAATTGTTCAAAACCTGATGTATTTCTCCCGGCCTCCCGCTCCGGGCAAGACTGCGATCGATTTGGGCGAACTGGTCCAGCGGACTTTGCACTTGCACGCCTACTCTTTGCGCAAGAACAACATCACAGTAGATTTCCTGAAGGAGACATCAGTTCCGGCGGTGAGCGGAGACGCACACCAGTTGATGCAGGTGTTTCTGAATCTGATGTTGAACTCGGAGCAGGCGATGCGGGAGGTTCGCGATCGCGGCACCTTGCGCATCCGCATAGAGAAGCAGGAGAAGTCGGTCTCCGTCATTTTTCAGGATGACGGGCCGGGGATCTCGCCGGAAATCTTGCCCAATATTTTCGACCCCTTCTACACCACTAAGCGTCCTGGCCGCGGGACCGGCCTCGGCCTAAGCATCTCCAAAGCCATCCTGCGGGAACACAACGGAAACGTCGAGGCTGCTTCCGGGCCGGGCGGCGGCGCGGTGTTCACCGTTACGCTACCGGTGGCGCCACTGCAACCGGCCGAAGGTTAGTTTACCGTTCGACGGCCATGGCCACTGCGTTGCCACCGCCCAGGCAAAGGGCGGCGATACCGCGGTGCACGTCGCGGCGGATCATTTCATAGATAAGCGTAACCAGAACACGCGCTCCGCTGGCGCCGATCGGATGTCCAATGGCGACGGCGCCCCCGTTCACGTTCACTTTGTTGGGGTCGAGCCCAAGTTCGCGCATCACGCCGAGAGCTTGCACGGAGAACGCCTCGTTCAGTTCGTACAGGTCCACGTCTTCATTCTTCCACCCGGTCTTCTGCCAAATCGTGCGGACCGCCCCCACAGGCGCCATCATTACCCACTTGGGTTCGACTCCGCTGGTGGCTTGCGCCACGATTCGGACCATGGGTTTGGCGCCGAGTTCTTTCGCTTGCCTGGCGCTGGTGACTATGACGGCGGCGGCGCCATCGTTCACCCCGGGAGCGTTACCGGCTGTGACCGTGCCGTCTTTCTTGAATGCTGGCTTTAGAGAGCGCAACACCTCGATTGTCGTATCTTCGCGGGGAGATTCGTCTTTATCGAAGATGACCGGCGCTTCGCCCTTCTTCTTGGAGGGCAATTCAACCGGAACGATTTGCGATTTGAAACGGCACTCCTTGATAGCGGCGACGGCCTTTCGGTGAGAGTTCACTGCGAACTCGTCCTGCTCTTCGCGCGTGATGCCATACTTTTCCGCGACGTTCTCTCCGGTGATCCCCATGTGGTAGTTGTTGTAAATGTCCCAGAGCCCGTCGTTCACCATTGAGTCAACGATCTGGGCGTTACCCAGGCGATATCCTTTTCGCGCCTGCGGCAGCAGATAGGGAGCGTTGGTCATCGATTCCATTCCGCCGGCGACGACCACGGAACTGTTCTCAGTCTGGATCGCTTGCGTCGCGAGTGCGACGGCTTTGAGTCCCGAGCCACAGACTTTGTTTACGGTCATGGCACCTACCTCGGGAGCGAGACCACCGAAGATTGCCGCCTGCCGCGCGGGGTTCTGACCCAGTCCGGCCGAGACCACGTTTCCCATGATGCATTCGTCGACTTGCTTGGGATCGAGGTTCGCGCGCTTCACCGCTTCACGAACCACGATTGCTCCCAATTGGGTGGCGCTCAAATCTGAGAGACTTCCCTGGAATTTTCCCACCGGAGTGCGACAGCCGGAAATAATGACAACATCGTCGAAAGCAGCCATTTATATGCTCCTGGGATTATTTCGTACCTATTAATTATAGATGTGCCGCGGCGGAAAAGGATGATTGTAGTTGGAGCGCACCTTGATGGCTCAGACGATTGTTTTTGAAAAGAGACCGCCGAGCAGAGCCAGGTATGAACAGAATTCCGTCGAAGATAACGCAAGAATTTTCGCCGACCGACGCGATCGGCACCCTTCCGGCAAAGAAATTTTCTACTTGAGTCCTGCTTGAGTGACTTTGGGCATGGGTCGCATGCTCGTCCAACATCATTTTTTTCTTGACTTCACTTTTTATAGACTCTATACATCAATGAGTTGCAACAAACGACCGTTGCATTTCAAGTCCATGAAAAATGGAAAGGGAGAATAGATCAAATGGCAACCAAAAAGAAAGCAAAGAA
>DATHPO010000037.1:0-9406 GCA_035483835.1 Terriglobales bacterium | reverse complement strand
CGCACATCACCCGGCACCTGGAAAAGGGAATGCTGCTGCCAGCGTAGGGAAGAAAACACATTATTGTTGAAAGACGTCATCCTGAACCCGGCGTCAGCCGGGTGAAGGATCTCGCGCGGAATGCTGCACCTTCAGGGGTTGACCTCAAGGCCGGCGCTCAGCCGCATTCCGGCAGTCCACGCCAGATCCTTCGCGGTCTGACGGCCCCTCGGACGACGTCAACTTCAGCCAAACCTGCTCGCCGCTAGAGACGCAGCAAGTTGCGTCTCTACAGATGAGAAAGCGATGCCCGCGCCGCGTTGCCCGGCTGCGCCGGGACCGGCTCCGATACCCACTGCCACGCCCGTCGGCCGTTCTCCCGCACCACGCTTAACGCTTCTCCGTATTCCACCAACCGATTGAGCACAGTCGTCACCGACGCCAACGGATCTTTATGGCGAAGTAACAGAGTTGGAAGACGCTGTTGAATCTGCTCGCAAACCTCTCGCACTGCTAGCGGACGCCCGGCTTCCATCAAAACCATACGACACGCTTTCGTAAAGCCCGGCTGGCGTCCTCCGGTCTTGCGGTCGACCAGTTCCGGCAAGTCTTCTCCCAGAATATCGTCGCCGAACAGATTGGCCAGACCTGAGATTGTCTGCTTCAACGTGCCAATCCGTTTCATGATTTCAGCCCGTTGACGCATGAGCTGCCGTAGTTCTTCATGGGCCGTTTTAACCACTTCCTGGACATGAGGATCTCCGGTATGTAACAGAGTTCCATTGCCCGTCCCGTTGCTGCCATTCACTCCGTTCTGCATAACCCCCACCTCCGAACCCGCTGATCAGTGTTCGTGCCGTTTCCCTCTTACGCACACCAGTCCTGCGCATAGATACGCAGAGATGCGTTCACTCGTTCCATCGGAAAGAACTCTGATCGCGGACCGTTGCGCATATGTTCGTTTCCGGGACGAGATCGTGATCCGTCCAACACCGAAACTGATTGCTTAGTTGGACGCTGCGACTCGGGAAAGGTGAGGCGATTTACAAGAATGTGACAAGTAGGCGGAAAGCGCGGACCAATACCGCTTTCGCGAGGACAAAGTTTGTGCGCCAGCGCGCTATCGTGTCCGCAAATGAACAGTTTGTGAGAGCAGTCAGCACTTAGCACTTAGCAGCCAGCATCCCGCGCCGGATAATCTCTTTACGATGGTCTTCGATCACAACATGGCTGAGTGCTAAATGCTAAGTGCCAAGTGCTAAATGCTAAGTGCCGCACTTCGTCAGCGGGAAGAATGCCTCCGGGCATCGAAACTCAACCCACCGGCTCCGAATTGTGAAATGAGCAAAGCGCCTCCGATGATGGTTACGTTCTTCAGAAACATCGCCATTTGCATCTGAGCCATCATCGGGTCTTTCACTGCCCAGAAGTTGTGCATGATGAGCGTGACCGGTATCAGGAAGAGGACCAGCAGCCAGGCGCCGATTTTGGCTTTGTATCCGAGCAGAATGCTGAGCCCTCCCACCAGCGCGAGAATTCCCGACGCCGGAACCAGCAGCTTAGCCATAGGCACACCTGTTTGTGCCGCGTAACCGATATCCGCCTGGGAGAAGTGGAGAAATCCCGACATGATGAAAATTGCGGAAAACAGGATTCGTCCGGCAAGGGTAACGAACGAGCTAACAGATGTCCGTTCCTTCCCGTCCGTGGCGTTCAATACTTTGGCAGTTTGCAAATTTTGCGAAGTTGAAATTGAGTTGCTGGCCATATCAGTCTCCTTAGTGGGTTGCGTTGACGATCCACCTTCTATTCCGGAATAGATGTTCTATACGCTCGTAGGTTACTTTAAATAACTACTTGCATTTGTAAAGTAGGAACTTTAAAGTAACTAAGTGAGGTAACGACGTGCGCCGCTATGCCCAATCGCCCACACCGTGTCCCATGGCCGGATTACTCGAAGTGCTCACCCGTCCCTGGACTATGCACATTCTGTGGGCCTTATCTACAAACGGACCCACCCGGTTCGGGGCTCTTCGGCGCCAGATTGAAGGTATTTCTTCTCGCGTCTTGACCGAGCGGCTCCGCCTCCTGGAACGGAAAGGATTCGTCTATCGCGACTACGAACCAACCATCCCGCCGTCTGTGACCTACGGCATTACCAAGCGCATGAAGGATATTCAGAAGGTGCTGGGAGAACTAGACCAACTGGCGCGCAAATGGCAGCAGGAGGACGTACCCGCACCGCGCACGAAGAGCATGGATCAACGCGAGGGAGAAGCGACATCTGCCGGTTGAGTCTCCGTTTTCCACGTGATGTTCTTCCTTGACAAAACTAACTTTCCTGTTAGAGTGCGGCCAAATGCTTCACCCGAGAACGTTTGACGAGGGGACCCCGGTATGAAGAATGTCTATGAGGTTCTGAGACAGAAGGAACTCGAACTGGCGCGGTTGGAAAAGGAAGTGGAGGCCTTGCGCGTTGCAGCTCCCTTGCTATCCGACGACAAGGAGTCGATGCTGGAGGCCACCAGCAATAAACCGACATTAGCCACTCCCACCACGACGCAGCAGCCCATCCGCATTCCGCAGGCCGCCGTCAACGCAAGCCCGCAACCGGCGCGCGCGGCAGGTTGGGAAGACACAGCCAAGCGCTGGCCATAAAGTCGTTGCTTCATCCTGGGACCCAAGCGCTAACCACCAAGGTACACACAAGGCGAATCGGGCACTTGATAACTTGCCCCGATTTTCTCTGTCTACCTGTGTGTCCTTTGTGGTTTCGTGGGTTAAGGTGCGCTGAGGAAATCTGCCCCTCGGCAATGCTATACTCCACCCAACAAACTCTGGCCGAAGCATTATTCTAATTAGCGCCTTCTGAAACCTGCCCGAGATGGTGTGCCCGTGCAGGTGGAACTACAACCATGACTGCAGCGACGCAGGCGCCGGCCAGGGTGTTTACCGACACGCGCCGCGTGCCTCGTTTCCCCTTGGCCGTTCCCGCGGATGTTACGGTCTTGCGATCTGGAATCCCTTACTCAATTCCCGGGCGCTCGGTCACCCTGGGGGAACGCGGCGTCGGCTTGGTGATCGCCGGGGAACTGCATCCAGGCGATTCCGTGGGCATTGAGTTTCGCTTGCCGGATGCCGGCGGGCCGTTCCGCTTGAAGGCGATCGTGCGCTATCAGGCGCTGCTTCATTGTGGTCTTGAGTTCGTCAGTCTAACCTCAGAGCAACAGACGCTGATCGAACACTGGACGCGAAGGAAGTCCGTCGCCGATCGGATGGCGTCGCCCGGCGCCGGCAGTCATTTTTCCAATCTCTCACCGGGGGCCGCATTGGCGCCGTCGATCGCGGCTCCGCGTAAGATTGCCCATCCGAAGCATCGTGGGAAGCGGTTCCGCCGCGCCGCGTGGGGAGCTGTAGGAGTGATGCTTCTGTTGAGCAGCCTCGGTTGGTGGTATTGGCACCAGGCCTGGGGCGAACTGGAATCGCAGATTCCGGCAAGCAAGCCGCCGTCACAACAACCGCCCACTTATGTTCCGGCGGATGTGATGCAAGGACTATTAACTCACAAGATCGACCCGATCTATCCGGAGGCGGCAAGACAGGCGAAAGTGCAAGGCGTCGTGATACTCGACGCGGTCATCGGGACAGATGGAACCGTCGTTGATTTGCGCGCCATCAGCGGCCCGGATGAGCTCACCTCCGCAGCCTTGGATGCGGTGAAATGGTGGCGCTTCCAACCTTACTTAATCAACGGTCAAGCCGTTCAAGTGGAGACCAGGTTAGCAGTGGACTTCCGGCAAAATTGACGTGTCTTACTCACTTCGTCGCCACTCACTTCGACGACATCCGGCCCTTCCGGAAAGCGTGCAGGATCATGGCGCTGCTGATCGCGAAACTACCCACTGCTCCCAAGGCCATTACCTCGGCCATCTGCCAACTCAACCCGAGGAAATCCGCAAAGAGCGCAGCCAGGGCGAACCCTACGCCGAGGATGTTCAGCCACATTGGCGCTTGCACGGGAGTGGTGTGCTCTCGATTGTAGTAGCGGAGTTGCAGAAGCACCGCGGCCAGCCCAATCGCGGCCACAACCACCACCGCCAGTGGACTAAAGAAAGCGCTGCGCTTCGTATACATTACGACTACACCCAAGCCGGCGCAAAGAAAGGCGGACGCAATCACGGTCCAGCGGCGAGAGTTGGATCGGCTATCGGTCACGAGGATTGGTTCCTCGCATTTATACAGGGCTTTGCCGTCAGTTTCAAACGTTGAACCGCTCAGTCGATAGCCCGGTAAGACGCCTTCCAGATTGGTCGAGTCCTTATCCTCCCCCACCCGCGACCCACTCCGCTTGCCAGGCACCGCCGTGGCTCACCGCGTAGAGGACGAGTTCAACCCGGCTGGAGATCCCCAGCTTGTCGAAGATGTGGAACAGGTATTTTTTCACCGTATGCTCGCTGAGCCCGAGTTCCCGCGCGACCTCGCGATTGCTGAGTCCGTCCGCAACCAGGGCCACGACTTGCTCCTCGCGTGGCGTGAGTAACCGGCTGCCCCGAGCGTTCACCATGCGCAAAGAAGGTACCTGGGTCACGGTTTCGATCAGGTATTGCAGTTGCTCACTATTCGCCCACACTTGTCCTTGATGAACACTCTGGATGCACTTGCACAGCAACCGGAACGGGTAGTCGGAAAAGCAGAACAACCCCTTGACCCCCGAGCGGAAAGCATTCACCACGGAGTCGCGATTCGATTCGCCAAGGACCAGAACCTTGGCGATGTGGGGGTGAGCCAGATGCAAGCGGCGAACATTGGCCATATCCTGGCCGACCAGCTTGGGGTGGTCGGCGTTCATGAGAATTACGTCGACCGGGAAGCCCGCGATCGCATTCAGCATGACGTTCATATCCACGCCGCACGACTGCACCCGGAATTCCGTGCGCCGGCGGAGCGCGCCCACCAGCAACTGGCACTGCATCTGATTGGAATCGGCGACCAGCACGCCGATCGTATTCGAAGTGGCAATGTTTAAGGATTCCATAAAATTCACATTAACGTTATAACTCTTGCGTTAATCATAGGACCCGAGGCGATTAGAACGCTGTGACATCGCCACGCCTTGACGCACCTTATTCGTGTGCAAAACCTCAGGAGAATGTGCCGGGAATGGGAAGTTTCCCGATATTGCACTGCAGCCTGGTGAATAGCAGTTGTTGGGACTTAGCCCTTTGCGAAGTGATTGAAGCTGGCTCGCGACCTGCGCACTGAGGCTTCGTCAAGTCCACTTTAGTGGATGCAACCAAAGCAGTGGCTGCGGAACTACACCCAAACGAGGGGAATGAACCTTGCGTGCTCAGTAAAGTCCCAAACGTGAGAGCCCGCCGTGATGCCAAAGCCGATCGCTCGTGCGTTTCGGGCTCGGTCTTAAATGTATACCTTTGTGGACGGTGCTTCCCATGTCTTGTGACTTCTCGTCCACCACGATAAGTTCAAGAAGTTCGAAACTATAGAAAGGTTGCAAGTTCCTCGATAGCGAGTCGAGGCCTGAACGGAAAATGAAGAACAACCGTAAATCGGCCTATTGCGTTCTCGCTCTCACTTGCTGTTCTTTGCAGCAAGGGTTGATGGTAGCCGTGGCTCAAGAGCAACAGCCAAACGCGGCTGTTGAACAGACTGGGCCAGCGGTAACCACGAAATCCGGTGTGTCGGACGGCGCTCAGAGTCCAGCCCTGACGGGGGCGCGCCGTCCGCTTTACCGGCTTTGTAAGAGTGATGTGGTGGCGATTTCTTTCACCTTCTCTCCGGAGTTTGACCAAACCGTGAGTGTGCAGCCGGATGGATACATTGCCTTAAAGGGCGTGAAGCAGCTGCCCGCCGAAGGTGTAACCGTTCCCGAGTTGCAAGCGGCAATAGGCCGCGCCTACTTGGGCGTGTTACATGATCCGGAAGTGACCATTGTGCTTCAAGACTTCGACAAGCCATATTTCATCGTCGGCGGCGAAGTGAATCATCCCGCGAAATACGAATTACGCTCAGACATCCGAGTGACCGAGGCGGTCGCCATTGCCGGAGGTCTCACGCCGCGAGCCAAACATTCTCAGATCGTCCTGTTTCGGCGGGTTTCGGATGACCTCGTCGAGTCTCACCTGCTGGACGTGAAGACAATGATGAAATCGCGAACGTTGGCCGAAGACATTTACCTCAGGCCGGGCGACTTCTTATTCGTGCCACAAAATCTGATTTCCAAGATCAAGCAGTATTTGCCCACTTCCAGCTTGAGTATGTACGCGAGTCCAACACAGTTCTAGGAGAAACCGTGCGCAACAATTGGGACGAGTCCCGGACGAAGATAACCAACCAACAGAATAAGAAATGACCAATTGGACTTTCCATGCCGGAGGAACTTAGGCTCATCCCGAGATCGACACGCGTCCCTTCTCCCACCTTGCGCGACCTGCTGGCAGTTGTGTTTCGGCAGCGTCGGCTCGGACTCTTCTCGTTTGTGGCAGTCTTCCTCGCAATTGTTCTTTATGGGTTAATCGCACCTCCTTACCGATCAGAAATGAAAGTGCTGATACGGCGGGCTCGCGTCGATCCTGTAGTCACCTCGACTCCCAGTCAGGCGGAATTCGAGCGCGAGGGTGTCACCGAGGAAGAGATGAACTCGGAGGTGGAGCTGCTGCACGACGACGAAATCCTGCGGACCGTGGTGCGGCGTGCCGGCCTTATTTCTGAAGGGCACTCGTGGTTCTGGAGCCTTTTCGGTGACAACGAGGAACGACAATTGGCTAGAGCGGTGCGTCGAATCGATAAGCGGCTAACGGTCGAAGCAGTAAAAAAAGCGACGTTGATCACCGTCAGTTACAAATGCTCTGATCCGGCGCAGGCGGCCAATGTGCTCCATTCCTTGGCCGCCGCGTATCTCGAACGCCACGAACAACTGCACCGTCCCTCGGGCGAGTTCAAGTTTTTTGACCAGCAAGTCGTTCAGTCGCGCAGCGGTTTGGAGGAAGCAGAGTTGCAATTGATGAGGTTCGGGGCCGACCAGGGAGTGACCTCTGCCGCTCTCGAACGCGACATGGCCCTTCAAAAGTTGAGCGAAGCGGATGCGGATTCCCGTCAAACCCAGGTATCGATCGCCGCAGCCTCGGAGCGTGCCCGTGTTCTCTCGAGGAAGTTGATATCTTTGCCCGAGCGGGTCACGACCCAGATTCGTGACTCGGACAATCCACAACTGATGGAAGAGATGAAAGCGCGGCTGCTCGAGTTACAGCTGAACCGGACCCAACTGCTTACCAAATACGAGCCTTCCTATCGCCTGGTTCAGGAACTCGACCGGGAGATCGCAGAAACCAAGGCCTCCATCGCGGCTGAGGACAAAGCGCCGATCCGGGAACGCACCAGCGACCAGGATCAGGATCACGAATGGGCGAAGGCGGAGTTGTTAAAGACTCAAGTCGAACTGAACGCAATGAGCGCCCACGCCTCGGCCGAGAACGCGCTCTTGGACCATTACCGGGAAGCGGCGAGTCAACTCGGGGATCACGCCATTGAGCAAGAGCAATTGCTGCACGACTTGAAGGCGACCGAGGAGAAATACTTGCTCTACCTCAACAAGCGCGAGGAGGCAAGAATTGGAGATGCGCTCGACCAGGGTGGCATTCTCAATGTAACCGTCGCCGAGCAAGCCACGGTCCCGGCGCTGCCCGAACTTTCCGGACTGAGCTTCGGATTCATCGGCCTGGCGTGCGCGAGTACGGTAAGTATCACGCTGGCTTTTGTTACGGATTACCTGAATCCGGCATTTCGAACTCCGGACGAGATCATTGCCTATTTGGGGAGTCCGGTGCTGGCTTCATTGCCCCGTAGAAACGGATAAGAACATGAGCATCTTTCAAGATTAGAAACCGCATGGCACGGAGTTCCGTATTCGTTGCGCTGTGAGACAGAAATCGCAAGAGTACTCGGTTTGAGAAAGGGACCAATGAGCACGTTTGTCGATCTATTACCGCAGTCGTTGGACGACGTCTGTGAACCAGAAATTATCGCAGTCGAACCCGAAGAATACCGCCAGACCGGACCGGCAGTTTGGGATCCTGAGTGCTTCGCCGAGGAGCAGATCCGCAGCTTGGTACGGCAGGTATTTCTTCCGGGATGGCCAAAGCCGGCGCGTCAAGTTGTTCTAAGCCCCGTGGACCCGGAAACCGATATCAGTGCGATCTGCATGCAGGTGGGCCTGGCCCTATCCGCACAAGTCCGGGGAACTACGTGCCTGGTCGAGGCAAATCTGAACAGCCCCGGATTGGAACAGGTTGTCGAGGAAAATGGCCACGATCTGATTGCTAACCAAAGATCACCATTTCGGGACCCATCCTGCCAGCTCTCCAATCAGCTGTGGCTCGTGCCCAGGAGTGTCTTTCTTGGCGAAAACGAAAACGGCTTGTCGGGCACATGGCTGCGCGAGCGACTATCCGAGCTACGCCAGCAATTCGACTACACAGTGCTCTACGGACCGCCTGCGGGCGCCGGTAGCGAGGCTGCATTGCTGGCTAGTCTTTGTGACGGTATGGTCCTGGTTGTGAAAGCAAATTCCACGCGGCGATTGGCAGCGCAAAAGGTAAAGGAAAAGTTACACGCGACCAATGCTCGTCTGTTGGGTGTGGTGCTCAGTGAGCGAACATTCCCTATCCCGGAAACGATTTATAAAAGTTTGTAGGAACCTCGGTGTGAAGCTATGGCGAAGCCTCAATGCTCGCCCAAGCGAAGCAGTGTGAAACAAGAATTCCGAACAGAAGGAACTTAGAAACGTCGTGGAAAACAGAGTAAAAATCATTCGGGACTCAATTAGCGGAGCCGCGTTCCAAGAATCGTTTTGATGACCGCTGCACCCAACCTTTCCTTACGACTCAGCCTGCAAGGGCCACAGTGGTACTCGATTCAAACCCGCTACCGCTTTGAAAGAAAAGTAACCTCTCAACTTCAACGCAAAGGCCTTCAGACATTCCTTCCGTTGCTTGAAGAATCTCACCGTTGGAGCGATCGACGTCAACCCGTCTATATCCCACTTTTCTCGGGCTATACATTCGCACTTTTTGATTTGTCCGCCGGAGTGCGGATGGAACTTCTGCACACCGAAGGTGTGATCGGCTTGATCAGTGTCAGAGGAGTAGCAACTGCGATTCCGGTCAAGCAAATCGAGGATTTGAAAAACCTGCTATCGCAGAAAGTCCCATGCACCCTCCACGCGTTCCTGACCGTTGGACAAAAAGTAAGGATTCGAGGTGGTTGCCTTGACGGCCTGGAAGGAATTCTGGAACAGCGTGGGGAGAAGAACCTGGTGATCTCGATCGAATCCATCCAGCGCGCCGTCGCCATCACTATAGAAGGATACGAACTGGAAATGATCTGAAGTGCGTTCCCCCCTGACAATCAA
>DATHPO010000036.1:0-7913 GCA_035483835.1 Terriglobales bacterium | reverse complement strand
GTTGTGAGCAGCCAACGCGTTTGCTAAGCTTGTGAAGCTGCAACCGCGGAGAGGTGTCTGAGCGGTTGAAAGAGCCCGCCTCGAAAGCGGGTAGCCTGGCAAAACCGGGCTCGTGGGTTCAAATCCCACCCTCTCCGCCATTCCTTCAGTGGGTTAGAGCCTTTCTAAAATCTTTTCCTAAGAAATCTCCGAATTCCCCGGCTTTTCAGTATTAGCCCTCAGGAGATTCTTATGGCTCAGTCCAAATTCACGATCTACAAGTACGTCAAGCTCAAGAATGGGTCTTGGCGCTACTGCAGGGCTACCTTCTATTCGAACGGAAAAATCAAGCCCAACCGGTGCATCGTCGGCGGCAAGGAAGAAGAACATCCCGAAGGCGCCTGCTACCTCTACCACAAGAAGCGGTGGATTCTCGTGGGCAGTGACGCATTCGAAGCACAACGTCAGCGGAATGCCCGGCTCGACGCCGACAAGTCCCAGCGTCTGCGCGGAACGGCTCCGGCGCCGAGCCCGACTATGCAACCGACCTTTGATCGGCTCACGTTATCAGCGGCCGCTGAGAAGTATTTCTCGAACTGTGAGAAGCGCGGATTGGATTCTAAGACAATCCGCAAGCACCGCGCTGCGGTTGAGCGTTTCATTCAGCACTGTGGTGTCATCTACGCAGACGAGTGCCGGGAAAACAAGCAGCCATTATTCGACATGGGCTGGCTCAGGGAGCGGCCCGTGCCGGCGCGCAAGCACCGCAACCCCGAGCGCACCACCCGCCCTACTTCGTCTTCGATTCGGAGATCATCCCTTGGGTCAACATCGCCGCAACCGCCTCACGCCACTTCGGCGTGTTTTTGCGGAATGCGACCACCGCATCGTGCTCGTTGGAAAATAGTTGCATTCGACCGCAAGATTCACCCACCGGCGCTCGATGCGGTCGCACAGCCTCGCTTCCCTTATGCCCAGCTTCGAAGCACGCTGGTCCATCGCGCAGCGCAAACGTTGAGGCGATCGGTTTTCTGTGGCGAGTGCTACTGCCAAAATCGACGATGGGCTGGGTGCTATGACTGGATTTAGTTTCTCGCCAATATCGCCAGCCATCGTGTGCGTTCTGCAAGAATCTCGTCCGCCAGCCTGAGGAGCATCGCCGACGCCGGGACGGTCACAGCACGGTCACTGTAGAACCACGCATAGCCTCTTAAAACGTGGTTCGCTGCTCGACGTAGCGCGGCTTCTGGCTCATCAATTAACCGCTGCATGGTCGTTTCCATCGTTGCACCGGCGCCGCGGGCCGAACAGCGGCACCCGACTGGCCAGTATATGGCAGAGTCACTGCTCTACGCGTAGATCATTTCCTAGAGGCGGTGCCGAATTTTGGTTCGAGCCGCGCGACAGGTGGGGGACGGTGGTGAAATCAACTTATTGAGTCGAGAAACGACGAGGATGCAGGTGTGGCCACGTCTGGCCAGTTTGAAAAGACCCTAAACGCCGACCGGCGGGTTGCGCGCCGCCACTGCGTGAGCGGATTGCGCCGCCTGCTTCTTCATTTTTCGGACATGGTACATCGTGAAAACCGCATTTGGCGGAAACATGAGCGAACTGAAGGCAATTACTGCAACGTCAACGTCCGCGCCGGGGAAGCTGCGTGCGGCAATGGCGAGACAGAGCGCCACATTGCGCAAGCTGGTGCTGACCGTGAGGACCCGGCGCGTTCCATCCTCTGGGCCGCCGAGCAGCCAACCGCAGATCATAGAGGCCACGATGAGAAGCAACATCGCGCACAATCCATTTATACCGACTTTTTTCATTGCTGCGGACTTCAGTGCTCCGGTAAATATGATTTCCAGTGCAAACAGTAAGCCGGCGCAAATGCTCATTGGGCTTTTCAGCTTTAGCGCGAGTGGGTGCGCCCAATGATTGATGGCAAGCCCGAAAGCCATCGGGAGAGCGATGTAAAGAAGCAAAGCCGAGATGGCGCGGTCGTAGGGCAGCGTCAGAGCTCGATCGATGTTGAGAAGGAGACGAGCAAGTGGAGGGGTGAACAGGAGCGAGAGCACCGTTAGCAGAAACAGTATGGCCGCCGCGAAAGGCACGCTGCCCCGCATTTTGTGAGTAAAGTTGATGGCGAACAGGGCGCCAGGCGCCGCCGCGAGTAGTAAAAATCCGGTCTCGATATTCGCTGGCATCGGGATAATTCTTGCAATGCCCAACCCAAGCAGCGGTACCACAACGAAATTGGCCAGCAGCGCCCCAATCAAATGGCGTTGATTGCGCAGGGTTACGGCGCACTCCTGGGCCGTGACTTCAAGTCCCACGGACATCATTACCGTTATCAAGAATCCGATGAGCAGCGCTCGTGCTGCCGGTCCAAGTAACGACTCCATTGTGCAACCTCCTTACTTAGGCCGCCTCATTGTGCATGCGATTAACCCGGCACACCCATGCGGCCAAGTAATCGCGGCGATCCAGAACGAACGGACATGGCGGGTAGAGTTTGCGCGCTGCACTGGAAGCAAGGGACACTTCGGCATCACTCATTCGGCGGTAAACTAACGCGCCACGAGCGCGTGCACGCCAATGAGCATCAATACAAGTCCGCCCGAAAGCTTGCTGTGTCTACCCAGAGCATGGCCCAGATGTCCGCCGAAAAGCAGGCCGGCAAATGAGACGAACCCGGTAACGGCGCCGATGATTCCGATGGATTGAAGGATGTTGATATGAATCATTGCGAGGCCAAAGCCAACCACTAATGAATCGACGCTTGTCGCAAAACCCAGACTAAGCGTCGCGCCGAGGTGCCGCACATTGTTGGACTGAATTTGATTGGATTCGTGTGCGGAGCAGAGCATACGCCAGCCCACAAATGCCAGCGCTCCGCACAAGATCCAGCTCTCGCGCCGGCGAAAAAGAAAAGCCACCTGGGATCCACCAATCCAGCCCAGCAACGGCATGAGTACCTGAAAGAGCCCGAACACAAGCGCCCACCGAACCATTGATCTGACAGTGCGGACTGACTGAGCCGTGCCAATGGCCAACGATACCGCAAAGTTGTCCATCGAAACGCCCAGCGCCAAAAGCAACAGCGCACCAATGTTCATTCCGATCCGTCCTGTATCACGCCACCGCTCTCTGCTTATCCGTTCGTGTCATAAATCGAGCGACGGTAGCACGGGCGGGCGTCGGGAAGCGCTTCGCCCGTGCCAGCCGTGGCCGCTACTGCCTCGCCATCGCTACGTTCAGTCGCTCCTCGGAACTAATAATGTGGTCGTGCGCATCCTTCCCCAGATCGATCTGCACCCAGATGACCTTGCCGTTAAATATGCTCGTGCTGCGAGTGTAGTCTGAGCTGACCGGTGTAGCGGTGTCGCGGCCAACATCAGTCGTCTCATCTGCAGAGAAGAGCATGGGGACAGTGCGCTCAACGCGGCCTTCGCCTACTCTCTTGCCGTCATAAAAAAGGCTGACGTTGCCGCCCTTCGCAAGGCCACCGCCATCGTAAGCAAACTCCATCCTCACCTGGTGCTTACCAGCCGGGATTGGCTGATTCGCCTCAGTGGCGAAAGTTTCGAGACCAAAGAAGTTATAGGCAAACTTTGCTTTGCCATTCTTGGCGTACAGGCTCATGCCTCCGAATGCCCCACCTTGGTGAATGATGACGCCTTCAGCGCCTTTTGGCGGCACTTCCACTTCGGCCGTGATGGAGAAGGATTTGTTCTTCATCACCAAAACGCTGTTCTCGCTCAACCTGCCCATCCCGCTAAATAGCAGTTGCGAGTTGCCCTTGACCAGCTGTGGCCGGCCAGCCATATCTGCATTGAAGCGCTCTACACGACGGTCGTCGAGCGGCAGGACGTTGTACTTGGTTGCTTCGATCAGCCAAAGACGCTGTAACTCGTGCAGCTTCTCCGGCATTTCTTTCGCGAGATCGTGTGCTTGGCTCCAGTCCTTGCTGCCGTCATAGAGTTCCCACACGTCGTCATCATAGGCGGGCAGTTTAGCAGTCGTCACCCACGGAGTGGAGTGCCGGGTCACGGCGCTCCAGCCTCGATGGTAGATTCCCCGGTTGCAGAACATTTCGAAATACTGAAGGTCATGCCGCTCTGGAGCGTTGGCGTCGTCGAACGAGTAAGTCATGCTGACGCCCTCCAAGGGCGCCTGTTGCACGCTATTGACGATCGTCGGCGCAGGAATGCCGGCGGCTTCCAGCACGGTCGGCGCAAGGTCAATTACGTGGCAGAACTGCGAACGAATCTCGCCCTTAGCCTTGATTCCTTTGGGCCAATGCACGATGGTGCCGTTGCGCGTTCCGCCCCAGTGCGACGCCACCTGTTTGGTCCATTGATAAGGTGTGTCCAAGGCGTGCGCCCAGCCCACGGCGTAGTGATTGTATGACTCTGGGCTACCAAACTTGTCGATCCGTTGCGCCAGGAACTCCGGGGTCTCGATACCGGTGATCCCGTTGAGCATCAGCAACTCGTTGAATGTGCCGTTCAGGGTCCCCTCAGCGGAAGCGCCGTTGTCGCCGATGATGACGTAGACCAGCGTATCGTCGAGGATCTGGAGGTCCTTAAGCGTGTCGATCAACCGCCCTACGTGATGATCGGTGTGCTCGAGGAAGCCGGCATACACCTCCATCTGGCGGGCCAGCACCGGCTTCATCTTCGGGTCAACGTCGTTCCAGGCCGGAATCTCTGCGGGACGCTTGGTTAAGTCGGCATTTTGCGGAATGACGCCCAACTTCTTCTGTCGGGCGAGGATCTCTTCGCGCAGTTTGTCCCATCCCTGGTCGAACTTGCCCTTGTACTTATCCGCCCACTCTTTGGGCACGTGGTGCGGTGCGTGGCAAGCGCCCGGTGCGAAATACATGAAGAACGGCTTGTCGCCCATCAGCGCTTTCTGCTGGCGCATCCAGGACACAGCCTTGTCAGTCATATCTTCAGTGAAGTGGTATCCCTCTTCGGCCGTTCTGGGCTGTTCGACCGGCGTTGTGCCTTCGTAGATTGCAGGATCCCATTGGTTAGTCTCGCCTCCGAGAAAACCGTAGAAATATTCGAAGCCGCCGCCGCCCGTCGGCCACTGATCGAAAGGACCAAGCGGGCTGGTTTGCCAGGGCGGCACTTCGTGGCACTTTCCGAATTGCGCCGTCGAGTAGCCGTTCAGCTTAAGTGTCATTGGCAGCGGGGCTTTGTTCTTGGGCAGAACCGAGCAGTAGCCAGGAGCGGAAGTGGCAATTTCCGTAATCCCGCCCATACCGACCGAATGATGATTGCGGCCGGTCAACAAGGCTTGACGCGTCGGCGAACACAATGCCGTTGTGTGGAAGCGAGTGTACTTCAGGCCGCCGGAGGCCAGTTTTTCGAAATTCGGAGTCTGGCACGGGCCGCCGAAAGCACTGGACGCGCCGAACCCGACATCGTCGAGCAGTACGATTAGCACGTTGGGTGCGTCCTTCGGGGGACGCAGTGGCTGGATTGGCGGAAATTTTGAGTTCGGATCCTTCGCGTCGTAGGTGGTTAGCCCTATGTGCTGCCGGTCCGGGATCGGTAAAATAGTGCGGTCGAACTTTGAGTCTGACATTTCGGGTTCCTCCTTATTGAAGTGCTCTCAGCTCGTTGTTACTTCGGGTGAAGGCAGCATCCTTCTTGCCGGCCCGCTCACCCATCCGCTTTCCTCTCACCATCGCGAAATTAGCTTCGCGACGGTGCTTAAGATATCCGCACCGGTTTGCTAATTTCGGAGGTTGAGCCATGACAGTGCTTGAATTTACGTCCGCTGCCGCATGGGCACGGATCGTTTCGACCGGTCCCCGCCATTTCTGATCTCGACCGAGATTCTTCAGCAGAAAGTATTCGCATGATCTCGGCCGGAGCGCGATCTCGCCGCAGCAGTTCGGCCATGATCCTCATCGGACGATCGATACATTGGAAGAAAGCCTTGTATCCGGCGCACAGGTAGTTCAGACCGGGCTCGCCATCAGGAGTCTGGATGAACCTGTTCTTGGGACATTCTCCGTGACACGCGAAACGCACTTCGCACTCGCGGCAATAGCGCGGAAGCGTGTCGCGCTTGTTGTTCCCGAATTTTTGCTGTTGCTCCGAACCGACGAGCCGGGCTAGCGATTCGTTGCGTATGTTGCCCAGTAAATATTTCGGCTCGACGAAGTGGTCGCAGGAATAAAGATCACCGTTGTGCTCGAGCGCCATGGCCTGGCCGCACGTTTCCGAGAAAATACACAGAGCCGGCGGCGCGCCCACCCACGACGCCAGCGCGGCATCAAACATGTTCACAAATACCGTGCCGACGTCGCGGCGGACCCATTCGTCAAAAATGCGAATGAGGAACTCGCCCCACTGTTCGGACCTGACCGAGCGCTGGGTGACCAGATTACCGTCGAGCGTGTACAGGGGACGCGTGTGGTGAGCATCCCCCCAGCCCAGATTGGCGAGCGGCAGGATTTCGGGAGTCGCGCGCTCGACAATCGGAATCAGTTGAATGAACCGCGTTCCGAGTTCATCGCGTAAGAAGCGGTAAACCTCCAGCGGGTGGTCGCCATTGCCTGCGTGAACTGTAGTTAGTACGTTGAATGCAACGTCGTGCTTCTGCATCAGCCGTGCGGCGCGCATGACCTTGTCGAATGTGGGCTGTCCGCCTTTGTCCACACGATAGAGATCGTGCATTGCGCGCGGCCCATCAACACTGAGACCAATCAGAAATCCATTTTCACGGAAAAATTCGCACCATTCATCGTCGAGCAGCGTGCCATTTGTCTGCAGTGTGTTCTGAGCCGTGGTTCCGGCTTTAAGGTATTTCTTCTCAAGGGCTATTGAGCGCCGGAAAAAATCCAGGCCCATCAGCGTTGGTTCACCCCCTTGCCAGGCAATGACGATTTCAGGGCTTTGGTGAGCCTGGATCGTCTGGCGGATATAGGTCTCCAACATTTCGTCCGCCATACGGAAATCGCTATCGGGATAGAGCATCTCCTTCGAGAGGAAGTAGCAATACTTGCAGTCCAGATTGCAGATAGACCCGGTTGGCTTAGCCAGGATGTGGAAGGCTGGCTGCAGGTTCAACATCTCGGGCTGGGTCGTTGGGAACATCAGGACGCAGGCGGCCCTCTCTTAGGTTATTGCACGCGAATCTTATGAACGGACGCCACCGCTGGCTATTGTCAAAACTAACGAGTACACCCGCTTCAAATCACCAACACTGGTTGAATGGCCGGTTCAGCTTTGATCAAGGCCGGTAATACGGAGGAAACTTCAGCGGCCCTAGCCGTTTCGATCAACCAGCAATGGAGAGGGACAGCGATCGCGCTCCAGCCAAAACTGCCCAAAAGCCGCCCTTATTTTTCGTTGGCAACTCCGTGATCATGCCGCTGACTAAAAGGGTCCCATTCTGAAGAGGACGCTCAAGAAGGCCGTCAGCCCAATGAGGGTGATAACGGAAGCAACGCTTAGCGGTAAGGACCACACGCGCTTTCCCGGCCGCTCTCGGTTCAATTCCTTCAATTGACGCCAATGCTCAATGGCCGCCAATATTAATGCGACCGTGCCCAACGCTATCAGTGACAGGCCAAGGTTGCGCGGACCCCGCACCGGAATTTCTGGCCCGCCGCTTCTCTGCAGGAACGCACCTAGATCTTGCAGAAACTTATAGATAGTGAATCCGAAACTGATCAAGGACAAGGACGTTCGGATCCATGCCATGAGCGTACGATCAGCGGCCATGCGGCTGCGCAGTACCGCCAGATCGGTTCGCTGGTTGGCTAGCTCCGTCGCCGTGAGGGCGGGTTGACTGCAGGATGCATCCGGTTCAGCCATCTTGATCGCTACCTCATCGAGTTGCGAGATCCAAACTAGGGCTAAAGTGGACGCGAGCGAATTGTCAGTAATGACAGTGTTGGTCGCTGGTCATTACAGGTG
>DATHPO010000035.1:0-43893 GCA_035483835.1 Terriglobales bacterium | reverse complement strand
ATCTAAGTCAAAGATAAGAGGGATACTTACGAAGAGCACAGGAAGAGTTTTGCAGATGGCACAGAAGACCCCACCAAAGAAGTCTGTTGCCGACGACCCTCGTTTTGCACAAGCTGTGCAAAATTACGAGGCCGGTTTGCGGGCCATGCAAGAGCACAAGTTCGACAGGGCTAAGTCCTACCTGCAAAAGGTTGTCGCGGGAGGCAGCAAGGAGCTCGCCGATCGCGCCTCGGTCCATTTGAACGCATGCAACCAGCAAGCGGAGCATGCTGTCACCCAGTTCAAGAACTCCGAGGAGCACTACGACTATGCAATTTCCCTGATGAACGTTGGCGACTACGTCAACGCCCGCGAACATTTGGACAAATTGTCGAAGCAGGCGCCGAAGGCCGACTATGTCGCTTACGGCTTGGCGGCCCTGGACTGCCTCACTGGCCATGTGGAAGATTCCCTGCGCCATCTGGACGATGCGATTCGCTTGAATCCGGGGCTTCGTTTTCAGGCGCGCAACGATTCTGACTTTCAGAATCTGGCCGAAGACCCGCGTTTCACGGAACTGTTGTATCCCGATCCTGGGGCCGAGTTACCTTCTCCGGATGAAGCTGATGAGGATCGCTAGGCGGCCCTGATGGGCTACTCCGAACACCACGGGCGGCCTGCTGCCACTGCCAGCAGTGGTCTACGGGTGGTTGTGATTGGGGGGGGCACCGGCCTTTCCACTCTTCTCAAGGGACTGAAGTGGTATGTCAGTCCGTCTGCGGATCGACCCGTCGCGAAATCAGGGAAACCCGAAATTTCCGATCTCAGCGCCGTGGTTACGGTCAGCGATGACGGCGGCTCCAGCGGACGCCTGCGCAAGGAACTGAACATGTTGCCGCCGGGCGATATCCGCAACTGCATCGTTGCGCTTTCCGAAGATGAGGCTTTGCTCTCCAGGCTGTTCCAGCATCGATTCGTAAAAGGGTCGGGACTGGAGGGCCATAGCTTCGGCAATCTTTTCCTTGCGGCTCTTACTTCTATTACCAAAGATTTCAGTGAAGCCGTCCGCTTGTCGTCTGAAATCCTGGTTACGCGCGGGCACATCTACCCCGCGACGACTGCCAATGTTGAGTTAGAAGCTCTCATGGAGGACGGAACGCGAGTGCGCGGGGAGACAAAAATTACCGCCAGCAAGGGGCGCATCAAAGAACTTTCCCTGATTCCGCACGATGTTCAGCCCCTTTCCCAAACTTTGGAGGCGATTGCGCGCGCCGATCTGATCACGATTGGTCCGGGCTCGCTCTTCACCAGCCTGATTCCCAACTTGCTGGTCAATGGTATTGCAAAAGCGATTGCCGCTTCGCCGGCAACTAAAGTTTATATTTGTAACCTCATGACTCAGGCCAACGAAAGCCTCGGCCGGACGGCTGCTGACCACATCCGCGCGCTCAATGGACATGCGCGGACGCATCTCTTCGATTATGCCCTTCTCAATCGCGCGTCGATCTCTGCCCAATTAAAAGCCAAGTATGCGCTCGAAGGGGCCAACCAAGTCGTCGTCGACGAGGAAGCCATTAAGGAACTAGGCGTCAGTTGTGTGCTCGGGGATTATCTGGACGAGGGCGAGGTTGCCCGCCACGCGACCGATCGAATTGCCCGCGACTTGATGGATCTGGCTGCGCGGGCACGGGCGAATGAGCGGGCATCGAAGCGACACACCACAAGCAGCTAAACTGTGAGTAAATTTCGACTGGGCCGCAGCGGCGAAGACGCCCGTGCCTACACTATGGCTGACTCTCTGCCGCGCACGACCTCTCGCGGTATATTGGATCACATGCCAAAAGCTAAGAGCAGCCACTCGCCTCGCGTCCCGCGCGTTGCCATCCTTATCATGGCGGCGGGCAAAGGCACTCGCCTGAAATCCAAACACCCTAAGGTTTTGCATGAAGTCGGAGGAAAGCCACTACTGGCACACGTAATTGCTGTGGCTACGAAAGTCGTCCCAGCGCACGATGTATTCGCCGTCATTGGGCATGAGGCGGATCGGGTTCGCCAAGCGGTTGCCGACACTGGTATCGGCTTCGTGTTGCAAGCCGAGCAGAAAGGAACCGGTCACGCCCTGATGGTCGCGCGCCAAGCCTTAGCTCCTTATGATGAGGTAATCGTACTTTCTGGGGACGCTCCTCTGATCAGTTCCCGAACCATCGAGAAGCTTCGCGATTTTCACAACACAAACCATCCGGCCATGACCATTCTGAGCGCGCAACTGCAGGACCCAACCGGCTATGGAAGAGTGATCCGCAAAAACCAAAGAAGCCCTGACGTGAAAGTCATCGTCGAAGAAAAGTCCGCCACTCCGGCGCAGCGCAAGATTCGCGAAATCAACTCAGGCTTTTATGTTTTCGACGCGAAGGTTCTTTTTGCCCACATCGACGAATTAAGCAACGACAATCCGCACCGCGAGTACTACCTCACTGACATGGCAGCGGTCTTTGGTAAGGCGAGGAAGCGTGTGATGGTGGTAACGGCGAGTGATCCTGATGAAATCCTGGGCAGTAACACCCGCGCCGAGATGGTTGAAATTGACCAGCGCATGCGCATGGCGAAGTGCCGGCAGCTTATGGCCGACGGGGTCACGATTTTCTATCCTCAGACCTGCGTTATCGATTGCGACGTCGAGATCGGCACTGACACCGTGATCGAGCCGTTCGTGCAGATTTTAGGAAAAACCCGCATTGGCAGTGATTGCCGAGTCCGCTCCTACACCGTGATTAATAACTCGGTGATCGGAGACGGCGTTTCGATCCTCCCAGCTTGCGTATTAGACGGGGCACAAGTAATGAAGGGAGCGATTCTCGGACCTTACTCTCGTCTGCGTCCCGGGAGCGAGATCGGCGAGGGCGCGCATGTTGGAAATTTTGTCGAGACCAAGAAAACCCGTCTGGGAAAGGGCTCCAAGGCCAATCATCTCAGTTATCTTGGAGATTCTGAGATCGGTGAGGGCGTGAACGTCGGAGCTGGCACTATCACCTGCAACTACGATGGAGCGCACAAACACACGACCGTGATCGAAGACGGGGCATTCATCGGCAGCGATTCGACTTTGGTTGCGCCAGTCAAGGTAGGCCGGGGAGCCTACGTGGGCGCTGCCTCATGCATCACCGATGACGTTCCGCCAGATTCGCTGGCCCTCGGCCGGGCAAAACAGGTTGTGAAAGAAGGCTGGGTCAAAACCAAGCGCGCAAGCAGCCAAAAGTTGGACAAACCAATTCTCAGTTGAAGCGCACTATTGCAACTGCGAATAGGGAGCATTCAGGCAAGTCGCATTGATCGTTGCCGGCGCAGCGTTCCACGCCGATGCGACGCGAATTACACCATCTTCGTTGGAGCAGAAACCACGCACTCCAGTCTGGTTGAAGCCAGCTGGCGCACCGCCAACAGTGTAGCCCTGATTGGGAGGAGCTCCGGCAGGCACGCCCATCCCGAAGTAGTAGCCGGTTTTGCCTGCGGCTGGAACCGTGGCGCTGGCGAGTCCGAAGTCGATCAGGCAAGCGTGCGCAGCGACCGGCCCGCTCGCGGGGCAACCAGTTGAGGCCGGAGGTCCCAGAGCTGCGATGGAATTCGCATATCCCATCGTCGGATACGTGGACTGATATGTGACCTGGACAGTATTGATGGTCCGAACCGAGCTCGCCGCCGACGCCTCGTTGGCCGATATCTTCGCGCGCAACAAGTTTGGAATGGCGATGGCGGCGATGATCAGAATAATCGCGACCACGATCAGTAGCTCGATCAAGGTGAAACCTTTTTGTTTCCGCATCAAGCGTTCCTTTTCAACGCGAGACAATTCCGGCGTTCGATACTCGGATCCCTTATTGGCGGAACGCGCAGCCTCGGCAAACTTGCAGATTTTCTGCTACGCCGTTCGAAGCCTTGAAGAAACACTCAGACGCTTATTTCTTGAGTTGGCGAATTCGTACTTCAAAGCTGATCACGCCGTTGTAATCGCGCAGCGCGAATAAAGAGAAATTGCGCGTAATGTTGTATTCCACCTGAATGATTTGTTGCGAGGTCTGCGAAACGTTGGTGGTGTAAGTCACGGTGAGGTTGTCCTTTACCTGCTGTTCGATCGTGACGGCGGGCGAGGTCGTGGTGGGAGTAGTCTCCGTGTTCAGGCCTTGCGGATCAATGCGAATATGGCTAATGCCGAACAAACTTCGCGAGCGGTTACTGATGGCAGAATTCAGGGCTTCAGCCAGTATGGCGCTGGACGCCTGTTGGGCAAACGACCCGCCAGACTGCTGCAATTGTGCAGACTGCTGCTGAGTTTGGCCGAGCGCCAGCAAGCTGATGATGTCGGCGACCGGCAATGGCGGCTCGGAATGATAAGTCAAACTAAGCTTGTCGATGCTACCGTTCAGGTTGACGGTGATGTCGTAATCGCGAACCCGGGTGGACGCTTGTAGATCGAGCACGGGGGTGGTCGTGACCGGGTTGGTAAAGGTAATATCGCCGCGCTCCATGCGGTATTTGGTCCCGTTTAGCGTCACTTCACCCTCGGTAACGTCGGCGCGGCCTAATAGAACAGGCTTGGCCGCTGTCCCTCGCAAATGTAAGTCGGCGTCACCGGAAATGCGAACCACGGCAGTTTGCATCTGTAGTTCGGGCGTGGTCACGATATGCACGTCCATCCGGATCCGGTTCAGCAAAGGATTGGTTTGCGGTAACGCCGAACTCTGCGCGCTGCGCGCCAGACTCGCTCCAAAATCGAAGCCGGGAGTCATCACCAGCTTGGTGACAGTTATGTCGCCAGAGAGCACAGAGGCCGCGGAAGTGCCTGCCCATCGCAGTTCAGCATTGGCCATGGAACTGACACCCGGCGGATAGCGCAAACGCACGTCCTGAGTCTGCATGGTCAGACTGAAATTGAGCTGACGGTTATAAGCAGTCGCGTATCCGCCGAAGCTTACGGCACCGCCTCCAACGCGCGCGGTAAGACTCTCGATTTGCAGGCGGTCTTGATTGAATACGGCGGATCCGTTAAGGGCGCTCACGGAGCTGGGCAGATCACTGTACGAGATTGAGCCGTTGGTGATCTGCAGCCTGCCTTGAGTGGTTGGCTTGCTCAACGTACCGCCAACCGTCAGGTCCACGGCGACTTCGCCCGAGGTAGTGAAATCGGAATCATAATTTTGAATGAGCTGAAGGCTGGCTCGACCCTGAGCACGCAGGTCAAGTTCACGGTCGTGGTTTAACTGTATCGCGCCACCCACCGTGAGGTCCGTGCCTTCGCCAATCAAATGGAACTGCTGAATCTTGAGGAATTGGCTGGCAATCGTAAAGCTGATAGGACCGTTGTTGCGAATCTTGATGTTCTCTACATCAGCAAAAAAGTCGTTGAGATTGCCGATGACCTCCAGTTCGCGAGGCCGGCGCAGCGGACCTCGCAACTGCAGATCGCCAGCCAGGGCGGAGGGACCAGTCACGCGCCGCTTCAGATAGGTTTTGAAGATGGAATCCACATTGAGATGGTTGAAATGAAGGTTTATGTTCGAGGGCCAATCTTCTCGAACCTGAACGTCTCCGTCGATGTTCAGTTCCGCGGTTTTGAACTGAGAGCGCCCACTCACATGCAGGTCAGAGCCCTGGGTCACGGCCTCGACTGTATAGTCACCCACCAGCTTATGATCAAAAGCGAGGTCACGCAGGTGAATATTCGCGTTAATGGCAGGCTGTTCCAGCGTGCCTGAGGCTTGAGCCGTGAAATCCATTCGGCCGTCCACGGCTACGCGGCTGGCTTGAAGCTGAGGAATGCGGGCGAGATCGAAGTTGTCCCCGTTCAGATTGAAACGGAAAGCATGCGTGGAAAGGTTGTAGGTCGCGGCACCTGTGACTTGTGCGTCGTAATACAAGAGACGAAGTTCATCCAAAGAGATTTCGTCGTGGCTGAACTCTAACTTGGAGTCCAGATGCTGAACCGGTTCGCCGCGGATCACTGCATCGGAGATCTCAACCCGGCCATTTCCGCGCGGATCCGCCTTCGTGCCCTCCATCTGTACGAAAAGGTTCGCTGTCCCACTGACTGGGAAGTCATATCCGCTTAATGCGAGAATCTCATCCACATCGGCGTTGCGCATCTCGACGTGAGCCGCGATGGGACTCGAATCGGTGAACTGTCTATCTTGCAGACCAGCCCTGATGCCGAAAGCGACTGTAGTTCCGCCGTGGTGCAGCCTGCCGTGATGTGCCGCAAAGGCGCTTGGCGATAGCTCAACCTCCGCAACCACGGAATCGCAGTGTACATTTTTGGCGGAAGCGCGGGATGTCGCAGGGATCAAGAGATCGAAGTCTTCCGACTGAAGCTTACCGGCAAAGGCGATCGCAGAAAGTCTGCCGGTCGCGGTTCCCGTGAAGGAGGCATGCCCTTGCAGAACGACGGGGATTCGCTGTTGGTATCCCACATCTGTGAGAATGGGCTGCCACTCGCTGAGGTCGGAAGTCGTGACCGAGAGGTTCAGAGCGGCAGAGGAAGAGAGAGTACCGGAGGCGCGAACTTGAGTGGCGCGGGTGGAAGCGTTGAATTCCGTAACCTGCAAATCGCCAGAGCCTGCATGGTAGGTCGCATGAACGCGGGCATTAATTGGCAGGTCTCCTGTGTTCACTTGAGCCGGAGCTACGACGTCTACCGCGACTTCAGTTTCCGCCTTGCTGACCGAGCCTGTCCATCGCGTCTCGACGCTTCCGCTCGCGGCACCTGCCACCTTGATGCGCTTAAACGGCCGGGCGGAGGACGACAGCGCGGCCGCTATTTCAGACGTAGAGACGTCCTTCAGCCGCAGCCGAACGCTTCCCTTCTGTTCGTCAGCAGCGTTCGCCTTCGCAGTTTTTCTTGTGGGCGCCGAATTGAGCCAGTTGATAACTTCGGCGTCGCCGGTCACCTCTCCCCCCAGCAACCGTGCCTGCAGTCGAGAAAACGTAAGCCGCTGTGAACTGATTGCGTAGTCGCTATTTACCGTGACACCGTGCAGCCCAACCAACTTATCGCGCCAGTCAAAGTTCTTAAGCGAGAGTTTGCCAGAAGAAGAAAACACCGCCGATGTCCACGAACCTTCCCCGGTCGCCTGCAGAACACCCTGCCGAACTTCGGCACGACGCATCACCGCGCTGGCTTCACCAAGATCAAGAGTAAGGTCGTACTTGGCATCCACACTCGGCTGGCGAAAATTCACCAGCCGGCCACTGCCTTCGAGCCTTGAACGTCCCGAGGTCGCCTTCAAGGACTTGACGTCGAGAGCGTCCTCGCCAAGGGAGAAGTGTGCTTCCACCATCCAAGCAACGGGACGATAGCTTTCGAACTTTGTATCGATCTTTCCGAGCAGGAGATTGCCGTCGTAGCGGCGGTGCAACAAAGAATAAGTCGCGTCCGCCGACACATCATGAGCTATGAAATCGAATGGTGTTTTCTGGTCATTCCAGAAAAACTCGCCGTGCCGCACTTCCAGTTCGCCGATCGAAAGCGAGAACAATTGGTCGATCGATGTTTTCGTTGAGGTCCTCTTCATGGCGGGCACAGGTTGATTGGTGGTGCCCTCGGGATAGAGGACGATGTGAACCACAGGGTGGTCGAGCACAAGCGACGAGAACCCGAATTCTGTCGCTAATATCGAGATGAGCTTGACTCGCGCGACTAGCCGGTCCACGTGGGCGTAAGGAACTTCACCCGCGGCTTCGCGCCCATGGATGGTGAGGTCGCGAATCTCCACCTGGAAGCGGAATGGTACAGTGTGAATCCCACCCAAATCGACACGCCCACCTGTAATCCGCTCCAACTCAGCTACCACGCGGCGCCGCACCAGCGCTTGGAAGGAATCGGTCGTGGCATACCAGCCCAGAGTGCCCAGCAGGAGCAGACCCACAAGTCCCGCGAGCAGGAGATAAGTTCGGAACCTGCGCCAACCCGGCTTGGCGCGGGGTTCGCTCATCGCAGCTGGGCTCCGGAATCCGGCGGGCCGGTTTCGGTGCGGATTCGGCTTCCGGAACGTAGATCCTGCAGCCAGGCAACCAACATCTGGTTCATCTTCTGCTGCGTGAGTAATTCTTTGATCTTCGGGATGACTTCGGCGAGAGGAACCTGTGCGGCACCGGACTGTCGAAGTTGGGGCAAGAGCTCCTGATTGTAGTAACTCTCAATACTCTTGGAATCAATAATGACGTTCGGCCGCAGGCGGGCATCCACCAAACCCATCAAGTCAACTTGCAGTGTGACTCGCTTTTTCAGTTCGCTCTCAGTCAAGCCATAGCGTTGCAGCGCGGCCTGCCATTGAGCTTCGCTCTCGGCGGTTGCGTACCGCTTGCGAATTTCCTGAATGGTATTCTGCACCTCTTCGTTGCTGGCATGCGGAAAACCTGAAGAGCGCATTTGCTCACGCAACAGCTCCTGGTCGATCAGATGGTCCAATGCAGCTTTACGATCTGCGAGGTTCACCTGGCCGAGCGCGCGTCCGCTCACGAAAGCTTCGTAGCGCACAGCATCCTGCCATTCGCTTTGCAGGATAACGTGGTTGTTCACGGTTGCTACGATTCGATCCAGAACGTCGCCCGCCCGGGCAGGCAAAGTAATCGCGAACAGCACCATACTGCAAGCAAGAATGGAATACTTTTGATTCATCAGAAGCTCTGTCCAATACTAAAGTAAACATTGAAGTGCGAAGTGTGCTGCGGCACAAAATATGGCAACGTAGCCGTCCCATTACTTGTTGTGGCGTTCACGCAATAGGATGACTGCGCCTGCCCGTTGAAGCTTGCTACAGCCTGGCAACTTGGAAATGCCGGTGGGTTTAAATTGTACCCGAAATCGAACCGCACCGGACCGATCGGCGTCTTGTAGCGGACCCCGACTCCTACCGCGTGTGAGACATAGCTGTAATCGCACTGGTTGGCCGTGGCTGGCTGCAAACAGAGTTGAGGATTCTTCTGGCGCCACCGGAGCAGGTTGTCCAGCATGTCCCGGCCATCGGTAAAGACGTTACCGGCATCTTCGAAAATGGCGAAGCCGAGATTGTCCTGGACGTAGGGCAGCGTCGGCGGCGGCAAGCGTAATTCAAAGTTATTCAGGAAAAGAGCACTCCCGCCCAGCGGAAACCCGGTGACGGGGTCGCGCGGGCCTGCTTGATTTAACCCGAAACCTCGATGAGAGTTGCCGCCGCCGGAAAAAAAACGTTCAGCTAACGGAATGATGGTTGTATCGGGACAAGTGGTTTGCGTTGGGTTCGGACACGCTTGACCGGGTGGGAGGATCACCGTATTGCCAAAGGTGCTCTCCACCCCGATTCGCAAGGAACGCGCGAACACGAACTTCTTATCCTGCGGCCGGTTCTTGCCGAATGCGTGATACGTGGCATTCTGGCCGAGAATGCTGCTGAAATCGGCCTCCGAACCGAAAATACTGGATGCGACCGCGGCGTCGATCGTGTTATAGCTTCCCTTGGTGCTCTCCAGATTATTGTCGCGCTTGTTGCGAATGTAGCTGAAGCCTGGTTCGCCCACCCGCACGGGCAAGGAAAGCAGCGGAATTTGGTCAGGGCTGATGTCTATGTTGCTGGCCTTCACCCGGCGATAGGTAAAGCGATAGGCCAATGTAGTGGCTTTGCTGACCGTCTCCTCGGCTTGGACGGATCCTTCTAATCGCTGCGAGGTGAATGTCGTCACGTCAATCGTGTTGTCGTAGAAAGCGGTCAAAGATAACTTCCAGTTTGAGCTGTTGAACCAGCGGGGCTCCGTATAGCTGATCAAGCCCCGTTGCTGCAGGCTGCCCACGTCAGCCTTGAACGTGATGGTGTGGTCGCGGCCGCGGAAATTGAGACGGGTCACACTGAGTGAGACTCGCGGGCTCACTCCCGTATTGCCCTTCGCCTGGTTGCTCCCCACCGCCGAAGGCTGGCCAGTCTGGAATTCCAACCCGATACCGTAATTGAAGGCGTAGCGCTTGGCCTCCTCAACATCGACCAAAACGTTCTTGTCCGCCTCATTGCCATTTGGATTTTGCACCGCAGTCCCCACCTGACTAAAGATACCGAGGTCATAGAGACGCTGCTGCGTTTGCAGCATTGCGGCCTGGCTCAGCGGGTCGCCGGATTTGACTTGTAGTTCACGCTGCACAATAAAAGGCTTGGTGTGGTTCAGGCCAGAAACAAACACATTGTCCACGAAAACCTGCTGCCCTTCGTTGAGTTTGAAAGTAACGTCCATGCGATTGGGTTCGCCCGGCATTGGTTTTGCCGCCGCCTCGAAACTGGCGTTGGGAAATCCGTGGTTGAAGTAGTAGTTCAGCAGATTATCGCGATCCTGCGCAATATCGTATTCGGAAAAGGGCTGCCCCACGGCAGTATTGATCTCAGCCGCAAGCTGGGTTTCTGAGAATGCCTGATTGCCCTCCATGTGGAAAGCTCCCACCAGCGTTTGGGCACCCTCGTCCACTAGGATTTTGAGCACAAGGTCGTTTTCGTGGCCTTCATAGTCGTCCAATACGTTGGAGGTTATTTTGACCTGCTCGAAACCATTCGCCCGGTACAGGTCTTCGAGCCCATGGATGTCGCCGCTGAGCGATCCTTGGCTGTACTTGCCGCGCGACTCGAAGCGACTGGCCGGATGCACCTGCATACGGGAAAGCAGCCGGTCGGTCAGGAAGTATTTGTTTCCCACAAATTCAATCCTTACCAGTTTGTGCCGGGCGCCGGGGTCGATGACATAAGTGATGAGCAGTGCGTCTCCCGCGGCATCCGAACGCTGCTTGATCCCGACCTTGGCGTCGAAGTAGCCGCGACTCTGAAGATAGTTCAGCAGATTGCGACGGCCTTCGTTCAGCAGGTCCTCATCCACTGCGTTCTCTTCGAAGACCGGTACATTCTTTTTGAGCGCTCCCCGCCCGATTTTGAAGCCTTCCGCTACGATTTGCACCTTCGGTCCCGGAGCAATGTCGAACGTATAGTCCACCGCGTTCGCCTCCTCGCGATAGAACTTTTTAGAGATTGAAACCTGCGCGAGCAGTCGATTCTGTTTCTGATATTTCTTGCGTAACCGATCCAGAGCGTTGGTCACACGCTGCACGGAAACTGGTTTACCGGAATGCATTTTAGCGATGTCCTGAATTTGTGCCTGCGAGTATCCCGGGCTGCCCGTCACTGCAACGTTCCCCACCCGCGCTTGGGGTCCGGGATTGATCTTAAAAAGAATGGAGATTTGCTGCCTGGCCGGATCTTTGTGCTCTTCCACGCTCACCGAAGATCGGTAATACCCGTTTTCCTGCATGAGCACCTTAATGTTGGCCAGGGCACGCTCAATCTGATCGGGACTGAACAAATCTCCCAACTGAAACTTCGAGGCGTTCGTAACTTGTCCGGTGGTGGGCCGATTGGGAGTGCCTTCCACGGTGACGCTCCCCACAAAGTAATTCGGAACCGTAAAGAATGACAACACAACCTTGCCGTCCGGAGTTCGTTCGGCCTCAACCCGGATGTCGGCAAAGCGCCCCGAGCTATGAAGCTTGTGAACGCTTTCGCGGATAAGTTCACGGTCAAGCGGCTTCCCTACTTGCTGGGGAATGAGCTGGAGCCATCGCTTCTGATCGACGTCGGAGGGTATGTCCGGCCAGCGGATGTCCGCGACTGTAAGTCCCTGGTACTGGGCAAAGGTGTCATCGACGGGTATGGCCGGTGATTGCGCTTCAACCGACTGACCTTGTTCTTGCGAGGACGAGACAGCAGACGCTTCCACGGCACACATCGCCGTGAACGCCAGCGCAATCAGGGTTGTCAACAAAGTCCCCCTCAGTTGCAAACAGGCTCCCCTATCAGGTGTAACTGGTTAATCAGTTCGATGAACCCTTGTAAAGCAATGTTGTATTCCGCAGTTGGTCGCGAGCGGTATTCTTTCTTCAGCACCCGGAAATTCTCCTGCGTCCTGCTCAGCTCTGTTTTGAAAACAACTCGGACCCTATCATAATGGTTTGTAGAGGTGAAACTGGTGATGCCTTTGGAACTGGACGAGCGATACTCGCGGCAGGTGCTCTTCCGCGGAATCGGGGTTGAAGGCCAGCGTAAGCTCATGGCCTCGAGCGTTACGATTGTGGGCTGTGGGGCCACCGGCTCGGCGCTGGCTTCCCTTCTCGCCCGCGCGGGCGTGGGCACGATCCGCATTATTGACCGCGATTACGTTGAGACCAGCAATCTGCAGAGGCAAACGTTATTTGATGAAGCCGATGCAGCGGATTCCTTGCCCAAGGCAATCGCCGCAGCCAGAAAAATTGCCGCTTTCAATTCCGAAATCATAGTTGAACCCCATGTCAGTGATCTGACACCCGCAAATATCGACACCCTATTCGAAGAGCCGCAGCTGATCCTCGACGGCACCGACAACTTCGAAACCCGCTATCTCATTAATGATTTTGCCGTGAAGAATTCCATTCCGTGGATCTACAACGCAGCTGTAGGCAGTTATGGGGTGACGCTGAATGTGCTTCCTGGCAGGACCGCCTGTCTGGCTTGCATTTTTTCCGATCCTCCGCAAGGCACATTCGAAACCTGTGAAACGGCCGGAATTCTGAACTCAGCGGTGAATCTCGCAGCCTCGATCGCAGCTACCGAAGCGGTTAAAATCCTGGTCGGGGCCGACCAATGGCTCCGGCGTACGTTGCTCTCCTTCGACGTATGGAGGAATGAGCGGGCCGAGGTGGCGGCCAACAAGCCCCGCGCCGGCTGCCAAACCTGCGGCGAACACGAATTCCCTCACCTCGCCGGAGAAGGCCGGCCGCATATTACCTTGTGTGGACGCAACTCCGTGCAGATTCACGAACGCTACCGTCCGGTCGATTTTGCAGAGATGGGCGAGCGGCTGAAGCCGCTGGGCACCGTGCGCCACAATGACTTCGTCCTGAAATTCTGGCACGAGCCCTACGAAATGACGTTATTCCCCGACGGCCGGGCCATCATTAAGGGTACAACCGACAAGACTGTAGCCAAAAGTCTCTATGCGCGCTACGTCGGATCCTAATAAAACCCGCTCCCAGAGCCAGGTTTCGGGTTATGATGCTGTCGTTCTGATTTCGACGCGGTACGGCGCGACGAACGCTCAACTTTAAGAAAACGTTTTGAGCCTGGTCCCGGCGGAATCGGATTACCCAAGGTCTGTGGAGGATCCAATGCGTTCACTGAACACTCTGTGCATGATTTTATTGCTCTCTGGATTGGCTGCCGCGCAAGCGACCGTAATCGGCGGAACCGCTAGCAACTGGGCTCCCGCTTACGGCGTTTATGCAGCGCCTTTCGTGCCCCTGATTACGACCCCATCCGTGACTCTCGCAACCGTATCACCTTCAGCGGTGGGAGCCAGCAATGCCACATTTGGAAACGTGGCTGGCGCAACCAACGCCACACTTTCGTATGTGTCACAACCTCCGGCCGGACCCTACACCCAGGCCATCTGGTCCCCTTCATACACCCAGCCGACTTGGCTCGGCCCGTCCGCAGCTGAGACACCCGCTGAGTCCGCGCCCGAAGGCAGGCTTGCGCACAGAGTTCGTGCGTTTGATATCGGCGTGGCCACGTGGCAGAGCAGCCAGAGTGTCACCAACCTGATGGCGTCCGGTGCAAAGAAAGCATCGCGCACTTACAGCCAGCAGGATATTGATCAGGTTAATCAGAAAAACGGCACCGTAAAGTATCGCGGAAGAACTGAACACATGTGAGTTGGCGACGACACTATTTTGCGGTTGGGTCTGCCGGTGCCTGACGAATTCGGCCCAACCGCGCAATACTGCGGGAGCGCAAAGTCTGAGATTTTTGCTTCACCTTTGCGATAAACCATCGAGCGCTCCGAAAAATCCTGGGCAGGAAATCACAGCCGCATCCGCTCGATGAATGATGGTCTCGCCTTCCGCCCGCAAGGCTGCCACCGCAAATGCCATCGCAATGCGGTGATCGCCAAAAGAATCTATTTCCGCTCCATGCAACCTCTGTCCGCCCGGAACTTTCAAACCGTCGTCATGTTCTTCGACCTCGGCTCCCATGGCTCGCAGATTGGTCACAATCGAGGCAATCCGGTCAGACTCCTTTACCCGTAGCTCCCTCGCATCGCGGACTTCGATTCCATTCATCGTGTAAGGCGCAACCGCCGCGAGCACCGGGATTTCGTCGATCAGGGCGGCAGTATCTGCGCCCGTGATCGTTGCTCCCCGCAAATCCCGCCCGTCAACTTCCACGCTTCCTACCAGTTCCCCATGCTGGTCTTCCAACTCCGCCACTGAAATGCCGACTCCCATCAGTATCAATATATCGAGCAATCGCGCTCGCGTAGGGTTCATCAACAAGTGGCTGATCAAAAGGCGTGATCCGGGAAACAACGCAGCCGCACAGAGGAAAAAGGCCGCGGTCGAAAGATCACCCGGGATCTCCGACTCGATGGCGTGGAGCTTTTGTCCGCCTGTAATCCTTGCCTGATTGCCGTGCTGCGTCACCTCCGCACCGAACGCGCGCAGTGCCAGCTCCCCGTGATCTCGAGTGCGAACCGATTCTTCGACACGAGTCTCTCCTTCGGCGAGCAATCCCGCGAACAGCAGAGCCGATTTCACCTGCGCACTGACTACCGGCATTTTGTAGTCAATCGCATTTAAATGCGTGCCAGTAATGCGCAAGGGCGGGCGATCCCCATCACTGGCCGCAATCCTCGCTCCCATCGAACGAAGCGGCGCGATGATTCGCGCCATGGGACGCCGCGACAGCGATTCGTCGCCTATGAGTTCGCTGCTGAACTCTTGTCCGGCGAGAATGCCGGTCAGCATGCGCATGGTTGATCCCGAGTTGCCGCAATCCAGCGGAATCTTCGGCGGTTGCAACTTGGGGCCGCGTCCATAAATCAGGACGGCGTTCTCCTTTCGCTCCAACTCAACTTCCAATGCGGCAAGACAACCTAACGTGCTGCCACAATCGGCACCGGTGGAAAAATTCTCCAGCCGCGTTGTTCCCTCGGCAATGGCCGCCAGCATGGCGTAGCGGTGGGAGATGGACTTGTCCCCCGGCAAGCGCAACGCCCCCGCGATGTTGCGGGCGGGGCGAACTACGACCGCGGATTCTGTGGTTTCTTTCGACATCTGTCACTCACTATAACGGAATGGCAGGTGAGTCTTTTATGGATTTGAATCGAGAGGAGCGGTGCTGCTACATCATTGCTTTTGCCTCGGCGGTAGCTTCTTTCAAAATCTCGGCTGGCACTTCCTTGATCGTCACGTTGAATTCAAACATCGGAGTTTCGCTTCCGCGGCCCCAGCGACTGACCTCCCAGTGAGCGCGAAGAAACTTGACCGATGGATGCCCAGTCAAGTCCAGCAACAAAGGATGCTGCGCCTGGTAGAACTTCTGCGGAAAGTTCGTCACCGGTTTCGGACCCCAGGTTGTGCCATCCGCCGATCCCTGAACGCTGACGTCCAGCGATTCTTGCTCGACGATGCCGGTAATGTTCAGACTAAGAAGGAAAACACGATTCGCAGCACCGCTAACCTCGACTACGGGACCATCGCCCTTGGCGTTCACCACTGTTTTCTCTGGAACCAGGAAATCATCAATCATGGCGCGAGCATTGTAACAAAATAGCCTTCGTGAGCGTTTTCTCTAGCCGCCGTGTTGCGTATCGAGGAACTGCCGCACTAACTTCCCCACTTCCCCAGGTTGCTCCCACGGGGAATAGTGCCCTGCCTTTGCGATAACCTTCATCTGACTATTCGAGACGTTTTGTCGCATCAACTCGGCCTCGGCCACGCCGGTGAAGACGTCTTCATCGCCAGTCACGATCAGAGTCGGCACGTTGATTGTCTTCAATGTCTCCACCGAATCTGGCCGCTCGGCCATGCCTCGCTGCACCATCGCAACATCTTCCGGAGACATCTTTCGCATCATCCGCAGCGCTCCGTCGACCAAATCTGGACGTGTGCTGTAGGTAGTTTTTCCGAGCAGCTTGGGAAGCATGCTTTCGAAGAACGGCTCGGTCCCGCGCTCGATCACATCAGCCGCAGCCTGCAAACGTCCTGCTCGCGCTTCGGATGTGTCCGCCTGGGCTTTCGTATTGCACAGTACCAGGCCTTCCACCCGCGCACGGTACTGCCGCCAAAACTCGAACAACACATAGCCGCCGATCGAGACTCCCACGAATGGAGCGCGCCCAATTTCTTCATGATCCAAAACTCGAGCGATGTCTGCAGCATGCTTTTGCATAACCGCTGGACCTGCGCCAATGCTCGAGTCTCCGTGCCCGCGCAAATCGGGGAGAATGACCCGGTAGCGTGAGATCAGCGCCTGAGCCGCGGGTTTCCACAGCTCATGATTGGCTGGAAAAGGATGGAGCAGCACGACCGGCGGACCGCTCCCCAGAACTTCGTAGGAAATGTCCGCATCGTCACTGGTAATTTGAGGCATCGCCAGATTTAAACACAGCGACGGGATGAGTAACGAATCCGAAGAGCACGGTTTACTGGAATCGTTAAGAATTGATCACTTGCGGAGCCGCCGCCGGCGCCGCCAGCCGCAACGGCTCTTCGGGCATAACGATCCACGCAATCGGATACGCCAAAAAGCCCACGCCGGTCATCAGAGCAACCAACAACCAAAGCAGTCGCACCAGCGTAACGTCCAAGTCAAAATACTCGGCGAATCCCGCACACACGCCGGCAATCTTACGGTCCGCCCGTGGACGCACCAGCCGCTTTCGCGCCGTCACCGCGCCCACACGTGTGCCGCAGTAAGCGCAGACATTCGCGTCGTCCTGAATCACTTTTCCGCAATAGTTGCAGTACATGGCCTGCCTCCCTACTCATTAAGATACGCGTTTTGCGAGGGAAACGTTCCCTCGTTGACACCGAAGCCATCTGTTCCTCACTCACCCTGGTAAGGTTCCTTCAGGTATCGATTGGCGCTTTGGGCAAACGGCGTCGAAGCATCTGTAGCCACGACGGCGCGGTATTTTTTCACCGCAAGATCGCGCTTCTGCAGCAGGTCGTACATCTCACCCGCTGCAAGATTTGCTTTCTGTAGTACCTCCGGATCGGGTTGTGGAACCTCATTCACCAGCTCATAGGCGGCGGCGGCGCTCGCGTAGTCTTTCTGACTGCGAAGCAGATCGCCGAGACTCAGAGCGGAGATTTCATAATGCAGTCCGTCATAGTATCCTTCGCGTCCGGCTTCCCAGATTTTTCGATAGACGGCGGCCGCCTCCTGAACATGGTTCTCTGCCCGAAGCAAGTTTCCTTCCTCGAGTGCCATGAGGACATCGCGCGGGTAGGCCTCGATCAGGCCCCGGGCAATGGGCAGTGCTTCCTGGTAACGTTGCTCGCGCCGCAAGAACAGCACCAGCAGAATCTTGGCGTCCGTGCTGGTCTCGCCTGTTCCCTGAGCGCACTCGTTCAGATACTGAAGTCCCTTCTCCTTGTTTCCGCCGATTCCGACCATGGTCACGCCTGCTCGCAGGGCCAGGGGAAGGTTGCCCATTACGTAATTATGGGCTCCGACGATCAGCTTTGCCGGGGTATCCGACGGGGCGAGTTCAAGTACGCGTTCGTGATCGCGGCGCGCGCCCACTGCGTTTCGCAAGGCTGAGAACCACGCGTGCTCGATCATGGCGGTATAGGTTGCGAACTGGGCGCGGGTCACTCCGCGGGCGTAGAGGGCGTCCACATCCTTGGGATTGGCGCTCAGGCTCTTCTCTTCCAGCTGCGAAGCCCGCTGAACCAGGTCCAGAATTTGCCGCTTTACCTTGGGATCGGCGGGGCGATGCGCGGCTTGAATAAAGCTGTCATTCGCGTACTCGCCCGTGTTCAGCGATCCCATGCGGTAGAGCTCGCGGAACAGGACAGCGGTTAAGAAATGATTCACCGCGAATGGGTCGTCTGGATGGCGCTGCAGTATTTGATCAAATTCCTGAACCGAACGGTCGTAATCAAGATTGTAGAAATGGTCGAAGGCCGAGCGATTCAGGGGGTCGTTGGGACGGAACGAGAAACTGTCTCCGGGGTGAGCTGCTTGAGCGTTTGTCTGGGCAGTTGCCGCATAGGATAGAACCAGGCAGAGGAACAGATTGCAATAAACCACCATGCGGGGAAACAAAATGGTATTCCTCTGGTTCAGTTTTGTGTCTTGAGTCTATCTGATGCTCGGGCGGCGGAATCGATGGAACCAAGAACATCAATTCGGCTAGACATTTGTCACTCGGAAGCTTGTTGGGAACCCGCATAATTCCCAAAACAGGCCATCTTTGCCGGGAAAGGAGTAATTCTTGCTCAGCCCGCGCGCGGTGGGAGCGGAAGTAACTGTTGCCTTGCAACAACTTACCGCGTCTCGGCTTTGGTCACTGGCTTGCCATTGACTGGCTTGGGGAGAACCACATGTCCGAGGTTGTCGACAACGCACCGCAGGAGTTTTGGCGTCCTCCGGTTGCCCAGCCCGAGGTCGCGGTCCCAGCCATGGTCGAGGTTTGCGATCGCTGCCAGACCGAATTTATGGTCGGGGCCAGATTTTGCCACGATTGCGGGGCTGCCCGTCAGCCAAGAATCGAAGCGTCGGTCGGGCATGGCTGGATGCGCGCATTGGAGTTTCTCCACATCTTTGAATTCCACAATGTGAAGGAATGGCTTGGCCTTTCCATGGCCTCGCTCATCGCGTTCTTCGCCGGAGTGGGATGCCTTCTGGCAGCGGTCGCGGTAGGCATCATTTATTCGGTCCAGACCCTGGCCGATTTCCAAGCGATTCAATCATGGCGGATTCAATGGCTGCTGGCGGCGCTGGTAGCTTTTGCCGCCGGAATCCTGTTGAAGCAGTCTGGTTCCAAAGAAAAGTAGTTCAAAGGCGGGCTTCGAGCGAACTTCCTCCCCCGGATTTCTTCCCGCTACATTGTTGATTGAAATTGCTGCGAAATGCCTTCGCGTTCCTTCTGGTTCGCATTTCCCGTTTCGGGCTTAAGTTTATCAAGTAGTAACGGTACCCCCTCCCCCCCTCTGGCAATGCAAAATCTAGAAAACAAAAGAGTAACCGTTTCGACCACGGACAAAATCTTGAGGTGAAAGGAGTTACGGCCAAAATCTAGAGAACATTGGAGTTAGGACGGACGAGCGATCCCATTTTGGGACTGAGTGAGCATTTTAATGCTGGGTCTAGAGGCTCATTCGCATCGGATTCGATTGTCAAAGATCGACGATATCTTACAGATAATGTAAGTTATCTTAGGTTATCCGAATTGAAGTCTGTGGTCAATGATTAAAAAGGGCCACGGAACTACGCCTCGTGGGGCTCGCCGCGATGCGTGTTTGTCGACATAACGGGACAGGTTAGAGCCCCAAAAAAGGGTGTCGTGACATTGAACATCGAAGAACGGGCGCGAGGAAGGGGCACCAGGCCACGTCCTGAGACCTGCTCAGGCTCGCATCAACGGCCCGGCGGTTGCCTCCGGCTCAATGTCCGATGAAGTATCTGTTACTGGTAACCCTTACGGGTGGGCCATTGTTTTCGGCTCTCCGGTTTGTGAGGATTACGACATGTGTAATTGCCTCAGAAGTTTGCTCGTGCTTCTTACCGCGCTGTCTTGAGCGTGACGGCGTTCACTCAAGCTACTCCCACTGCACCGACCGTTGTTCAAGCCGAACGGATGCTTCTGTTGCTGTTCTCCGATCCGGTCAACGGAACAAACTACATCAGTAGCGTCGGCCTGAGTGACGCCGACAACTCCGTGATTGCTTCTGACGCGGCCACATTCGCCACAATCTACAACTCGGCGGTCACAAACTATAACGCGGGTATCGTGCCTCCCGGCTACTCAGACCCGCTGTCTGGTTTGATCGGGATTCGCGATTCAGCTGTGCAATCAGCGATGACTGACATTCAGAACAAGCTGTCTCAGCAAGGCACGCAAGACTGGACCACCTTCAACGCTTTTCTGACCGATGCTCAGAACAACGAGATGGGAGCGGGAAACCCACCTTCTGACCTCGTCGCGGTGAGAAAGTTCACAAGCGGCGGCGGTTGGATCGACACCATTGACGGCGGTGGACTCTGGGCCGGAGCCATCGACACCATAAGCGTTGACGGCTCTCCGGGGCAACCGAACTCTTGTACGGTCATCGGAAACGCGAGTCAGCAATTCGTCGGCGGGAATAATTGGTCAACCATCGGCGCGGCTCCCGCGAACACGACACAGATGGTCAGCGCGTATGACGGAACCCTGCTCGCTCGCACGTCGGCGAATGGTCTATATATGCTCGGTCGGGACAATGCTTTCCATCAACTGTCTGGAGCGGGAAAAGAGATCACTGGCTCCGCGACTGGTGGAATCTACACCGTCGGAACTGACAGTAGGCTTTACGCGCTGAACACGGCAACGAATGCTTGGGTTCTGGTGAGTGGTGCGGGTTATCCGTTCACGACGGTCAGTCATGTCACGGCTGGCGGACCGGACTACAGCGTGTTCGTTTCAAATGGCACCACTGTGGCCGCTCACATTCCGGGAACTTCGCCGGGGTGGGTCACCATCGGAACGGCTCCGTCCGCGCCGGTCAGCATGACGACTTACTTCACGTACGTCCCGAACGCAACTCAGCAACAGTGGGGAGCGTACTTCATCGGCGCGAATGGTCAGTTCTACTTCGCGTGGTATCAGGGTGGATCGAAGGGATTCACCACGAACCTTGTAGGATTCACCGGCTACACCGGAACGCCGACAGACCTCCACTTCAATGCGGACCAATCATTCGTGTTGCGAACGACAACGGGCGTCTTTCAAACTCAGTCACAAGGCTCCGTGTTCGCTCCTATCACTGGACAGACCGGATCGGTCGCGAGTTCCGACTCCGTCAACTCCGTGTACCTCGTGAACACGGCGGGGAACCTCGTGAGGTTCTTTCCGAGTAACACGGTCTATGCTACTTACGCTGGTTTCGGGAATCAATATGTCCAGATGGTGAACCCGGACATCCTCAACAATCTCCCGAATATGTCCGGATTCTCTTTTGGGAGCAATGGGTCGGCTAGTGTGGTCGCATGGTGCCGGGAAGCCATGATGAAGTTACTCAACTTTGTCAGAAACGAACAGGGCGAGGTCGCCTATACGTGTGTTAAAGCTGTCGGAAATCCTTACGACCCTTACGACTGCTCTTTTGGTATGGGTATCAGTTGTGCTTATTGGAGTACCATCAACTGGTGCATCGACACTCCAGATTCTCGCAATCTCTCAATCGTTCACGACACCATCAATCCCGTGCCTTGGGGTTGGGATGTCTGGCAAGACTGTTTCAGTCCTAATGGTCACGCGCCTTGGACGTGTGGGGCGATTTCAACGTTCCTTCCCACCGGAGAGAAGTTGATCGGTCCTCAAACCATAGCCGCTTGCACCAGCAACCCGTAAAAAAGCGAGGCCATCGCCAAAGACGTGACCTCTGGTGATGGCCTTTTTACAAACTGGACCGGGAACGGCGGACGAAGTATTCTTTCGCCGAGGAAAGTGTCCGCCAATGACAGAAACCACAATGGAGCGAATCCCACCTGTAGCCGTGAAGGATATGAGAGCGATGTGGAATTTTCTTCGTGGTGTGGAGTCTCGTGTCGGTCGTGAGCGAGGAAGTGTCTTTGTCGGTGAAGGTGCGTGGAGAGCGGCCTTCGGAGATCGGGACTTGTCCGCCGTGAATCGGCGATGCGTCAGGCTCGACATCACAACCCGAGCTTACGGAATCGACATCGACAAGTGGCCTTCTCTGTTTCGGAATCTTGCGTTCATGGTCGCGGCTTACGCCCCCTTTCGCGCTCTTCCGATCCCGAAGATGGTGGCCTAGAAGGTTCCTGGGCACCATGATCGGCAATTCTGGGTGCTCGCGTAAAAAGTCCACCGCACACCATTGCCAACGAAGCTTGTCACCCCTGCACGACCATTCGCATCCCATCGCATGTCTACTGGGCAAACCATTGAAAACAAACTCATTGCCCACCACCGGATTGCTTAATTGGGATTTTGAGCAACGGAACTACCTAAGCCTGGCATTCCAATGGACTTATCACTGCATGCGATGGTAGGGGCAGCAGGTAAGCTCTGGTTAGGCGTCCGCAGCGGGGAGGAGAGAGGCGTTGCAGGCGTCACATCATACTCCAGGGAGTTCGAGGGTGTGGTGATTTCATTAGGGGGCTGCGGGAAAAATGGATCGGCGCTGGAGCACACGCCTCAGGGGCTGAAGCCCGGATTTATTTTTGGCGGTTTGCGGCACGAGTGAACTCGTGCCCTTCCCGAGATTGTTGCTCCGCGGCGGTGCGGCTGGCGAAAATGCTGCGTGCGCGAGGAACATCGAACCCCAGCGGCTGAAGCCGGGTCCGTTTTTCAGCAATTTACGGTATGCGTGAAGGCATACTCTAATACGAACCGAGAGTTTTTCCCTCGCCGGCCGTGTCTCTAAATTACTGGCAGCAGTCCGAAGGCGCTGAAGGCAGTGTGACAAGCTTGGCCCTGCAGGCAGAGTTGCACAGATCCTTCGCTTCGCTCAGGATGACAGCGGGAAATTCAGGATGGCAGTGTGAATTATGCTGCGCGATCGTCGGGACCGACACTGATGGAGCTAATGGACCGGCTCGGGATCAGCGACGATGATTCGCCTTTGCTGCTGCATGCGATAGAGATGATGAACCGGGCCGGTGCCGTGTCCCAGGGGATGGGCGTTGCTGATCGCGGCTGCGACATAGGCTTTTGCCAAGAGCACTGCTTCGGGCAGTCCGCGTCCCATTGCCAGATGGCACGCCACCGAGGTGGCAAAAGCACAACCTGTGCCGTGAGTTGAATTGGAGCGCAGGCGAGCGGACTTGAACAGCTCCTGCTCGATGCCACGGTTCCCGGTGAAGCTCAACAAATCAATCGCCTTTTCTAGATGGCCACCCGTTATTACCACTGCCATGGCACCCATCTCGTGAAGTTTCCGGGCTGCCACGCGCATTTCTTCGGGATCGGTGACCGGCAATCCGGTCAGGGCCGATGCTTCGTCGATGTTTGGAGTCACGACCGTTGCCAGTGAAATCAGCTTCTCGGCTAGCCAGCGCGCTCCAGCGGCATCCAGCAAGTCGGCTCCAGAAGAACTCTTGAGAATCGGGTCGAGCACAATATTCGGCAGTTTGTGTTCGGCCAGGAAGTCCGCAACCGTCCGAACTATCTTGCCCGAGCCGAGCATTCCGATGTGCACCGCCGCAACTTCAACATCGGCGGCCAGCTCCGCAAGCGTTTCGGCCACCAGTCCGGAGTCAACCGTCTCTATTCGCCGAACGCCTGCAGTCGACTGCACCGTTAGGGCGGTGATGCAAGCCACGCCGTAGCAGCCGTGGGCCGCGATGGTCTTGATATCGGCAGTAACGCCTGCGCCCGAACCGGGATCAAAGCCGGCGATCGTCAGGACGACAGGAGGCGTGAGAGCCATATTCGAAATGTATCGGAAACACTATGCTTTGCAAATGTGTTTTACGGCTCCTGACGTCATGAAGAGATTCTCCCATAACTAGCTGAAATCATGAGTTGGATGCAGGAACCACCCTAAACGCATGAAAACACACGCAGTGCAAATATTGCACGCTTCCTTCGATTCTGGGTTATTTACTACTAACTAAACATCTAAGTTACTGTTACTACAGCAATATCAGCATGTTTGCTCAAGTTGTACAGCAGGTTACGTAAGTTATCCATAACTATCTCGTAACATTGGTACGGGCGATTTCGGATTGACAGGGGTGACGCAACCCCTATAGCATCGTCAGATCACATCACGGACTGGGTCGCTGGAGGACGACTTTCGGATGAGAAGACTTTAGAGAAGAGGTGACACTGAATGCGAAATCGAATAGCTCATGGACTGGCGAGCGTGTTATTGGTCGTCAGCCTGGGGGCGGCTCAGGGGCCAACCAGCTCAGGGTCGAAAGACACCCAAAGTATCATTCCAATCAAAGCCGTCGCGGGACCTGATTCAGGTTCCCATCTCACCACACATCATAAGCAACCGTACCAGCTGGGGACAGCCTCATGGTATGGAGAGAACTTCGAAGGCCGTACCACCGCCAGCGGCGAACCCTATAAGATGCACGATCTGACCGCGGCTCACCCGACTCTGCCGCTCGGCAGCTGGGTGCGAGTCACCAACCTTCACAATGGAAGAATGGTCTTTGTCCGGATCAATGACCGGGGACCGATCACACCGGGCCGGATTATCGACCTCTCCTACGGCGCCGCCGCAGTGCTCCACTTCCAGAATAAGGGCCTTCAGCGCGTTCGCCTTGACTTGGCCTCGCCGCGGGAAGCCGCGCCCGAGCAGCTAGCGATGCTCCAGTCACTAGCGTATTAGCCAGGTTCGTTTTACACTCCAAACGGGATGTACAATCCGCGCCAGCGTCTGATTGTCGCATTGGATGTATCGTCCGCGGCTGCCGCCCAGAAGATCGTGGCAGCCGTGGGCGACTCCGCCTCTTGCTACAAGGTAGGAATGCAGCTCTACACGGCGGAAGGCCCACAAATCGTTCGTGATCTGCTGGCGTCCGGACGCCGGGTATTTCTCGATCTCAAATACCACGACATTCCCAACACCGTCGCCGCCGCCGTTCGGGAAGCCGCCGGCCTCGGCGTGAGTATGCTGACGATCCACGCCTCCGGTGGAGGCAAAATGATGCGCGCCGCGACCGAGGCCGCGCTTAACCGAAATGCCGCGCTCATGGTTTTGGCGGTTACAGTCCTGACCAGTCTCGATGACAACGATCTCGACAAGTTAGGTGTACACGGCCGGGTAAAGGACCAGGTGCTGCGTCTGTCAGCACTGGCTCTCGCTAGCGGTTGCCACGGCGTGGTCGCATCAGCGCGAGAAGCGTCCGCATTGCGGAGTGAACTGGAGGGCGACTTTGTCATCGTCACCCCAGGCGTGCGTCCGCTGGGCACGGATCCCGACGATCAAGCCAGAGTGGTAACGCCTGCCGAGGCTATTGCCGCGGGCGCGACTCACATCGTTGTGGGACGCCCGATTACAGGCGCCGCGGACCCTGCAAACGAAGCCCGAGCTATTCTGGGCCAGATCAGCTTCTAAAACGATCGCGGTATACAATCTGCTGTGGAAATGGTGCTAGAATCTGGCTGCCATTTGAGGGTCGTTATGCGTGCGATTTCACGCCTCCCGCTTATTCTTGTGTTTCTTGCGCCCGTTATTTCACCGGCGCAGGAGGTTCGAATTCGCGAGAAGGCGGTCACTCTGCTGGAGCACGCCAATTCCATCAGCACACCGCACGAGTTCGCCGGTTACGAGCAGGTCATTACCTTCCAATCTTTCTCGCCTTCGGGGTCGCAGAGCGGTAGGTTCACCAGCGTCGTGCATGGTCCGCGTTCTTATCGCGATGAGTATGAATTCGGAGACTTCGACCTTCTTGTCGTGGTCAATGGCAGCTTGATTGCCGATGTTGGGGACAGGGCGAAGGCTCCTCTCGAAGTCCGTCGCATGACCCGCCTCAATCGGCCCTACACTGCGCGGTTCGATCAATCTGACATCATCCGTTCTATCCAGGACAGTGAGGTCAACGGCCGCCCGGCGCATTGCCTTGAGTTCGACACCGTGGTTGGGGAGAAAAGCGCTGCCAATGAAATCTGCATCGATGCGCAGCTAGGAGTCGTGCTGCGGGCCCACGCCAACAACGAGACCATTACCAATTCCGATTTCTTTGCCTATCGAGACACGTACCTCCCTGCCCACATCACCTACGAGCAAACCGACTTGCGCATGGAGCTTGAACAGACGAAGAAGGAGATCGAAGGTCCGTTCGATCCTGACTTTCTCACGCCTCCTCCAAATGCCACAGTGGGGAAGGTTTGTACTACCTATCGCCGGCCCTTCGGGCAGGTGATGACGCAGCCAAAACCGGGGAGCGGGAGCCAGAAGGTGGATGTGATGCTCCACGGTACGGTCCGCACTGATGGTCGAATCCGCTCCGTAAGCGTCGATCGTTCCGACCGTCCGGACTTGAATCAGGAAGCTATCAAACTGTTCAGTACCTGGCAATTCAGTCCGGCTATCTGCGATGGTCGGGCGATCGAAGTGCCCGCCGATGTGACCCTTCATTTCGAAGGTCGTTAGCGGGCCTTGATTTGGTTGAATGAGATAACAAAGCGGCAATGGCGATTGCGGCTCCGGGCTGTGGCCATCGGTGAAAGCTCCAAGCTAGAAGCGCTTTCCCTACAATTTCTCGAAGAACTCACACACCGAACACGAAATAAAGACGCCTCCCGGCACTCCGCGTTCGCGGTCCTTGACGCGTTTAACGATTCGCGTCGGCTTGCCACACTTCGGACAATCCGTGCTCTTGGAGGTATCCATCACTTTTTTGCGATCTGCTGTCTTTGCAATCTTGGCCATCGTTTATCTCCTGGCAAAAGTCTCCCACAGGCCACCGGCCCGGACGAATGAGAATCCTAAGTAAGAATTCGGGAGTCGCGTTTAGGCTGGAAATCTATACTCGCCGCAATCAATTTTACATTAACGAAGCTGCGACTGTCTTGGTGGACGGAAAGTCCCGATCTAACCATGAAGGACACGAAGTAACTGCTCTCGATATTTAGCTCCTTCGTGTCCTTTATGGTTTATGCTTTTGGGCCGCTACTTCGAAACAGCCGCAAACAGTTCCGAGTGCATCAGCCCCTGGAACTGCTTGTCATCCGCCTTGAAGTGCATCTGTAAATTGGAACTGTCCGAGTTCACCGAAACATTTTCCAGTGCGACCTTCTCAACCGGAGTCGCCGTCATCTTTCGATAGAGCACGCCCGCCTTCACCAGCGAGGAAAGCGTAGCTGCCGTCACCGAGTCCGAAGTGACCACATCCATGTCGAAGTTCACTCCGTTGGCGAAGTTCATGGCGTAGCGCGAACCCAGCACGTGCTTCTTGATGGTATCGAAATCAGCCAATTTTCCGGCGTCGCCCAGTGCCGACAGCAACATGTTCTGCGTTCCCTGCTGATCGAGCACGCTCCATACGGTGCCGGACTCGACTGAGCCGATCATATCCGTGACTTGGCTGTTGGCGTCGAGCGCCGAGGTATAACCGTCGCGGGCGTCCAGCGCACCCTTTACTGCAGTTCCATCTCCAAACAGCATCGAGTTCTCTTCCAGGAAAGTCATCTGCATGCCGGCTGACATGGGATAAATATCGCTGTCGCGATACTTGATTGGCTTCACCTTGTTCAGCTTCGCCTTCTTGAGGAACGCCTTGCTCGAAAACGAACCTTGTGCGACTCCGATCACCTTCACTCCCTCTTTACCATGACGGAAAGAAGCGAAAGTGAGTTGGTCGACATCCTTCTCGGGATCGATTCCGACACCCTTCAGCGAGGTTTCGAATTCCTTAAGACTCGGCGGGAGCACCTGGTCCTTCAGCGCCATCGCTGTGCTGGAGTTCTTCAGCGTCCGGTAGTCCACAGTGATGACCTGCTGCACCTCCGAAGGAATCACACCCCTGGCGGAACTGCTCATTGCCGCCGCCCATGCAGCCCCTGTCGAAAGTAGCAGAACCCACAAAACCCCTGGCAATCGTCTCATAAGTAAAGCGCCTCTTAATATCCTCACTCTGAATATGGTACTTGGATGCAGAACGAACCGCATCCGCAAACTTGCACTATGAACCTATTGTATGTCAATGGGACCAATAAGATACGAAACGAAAGTACGACCACGTACCTGGTCCGCCAGCCACCCTGGAAAGTGCCACACTTAAAAACACTACCCGGCCGATAGAGTTGCGACCTTCCCGCGGACTTCCGCAACAAAGGCCGCGTCCTTCAGCGATTCCAGATTAATCTCCACATTGGCCAGCGCTCCCTCGATCGCGGCTTTTGCCAACGCGATCGCCGTCGTCAAATCGGATTTCATATTTGGATTGGTGATGGGCTTAAGCTTCTCCGCGATCCCCGCCACTTCCCTCGCCCATTCCGCCACGCTCAAAGGCACGCTGGTGGCTTGTTTCAAGGCGGTATCAATGATGCCGTCCGCATTCGCCGATTCCTTCGCCTGCTTGTAAGCCTTCATGACCGCATTGTAAGATTCCGCATCCGAGTCAATCGCCGCCTTCAATTCCTCGCGCAACTGCGAAAGCTGCGCAATGGCTTCGCTCAATTCACGTTCGTATTGCAGGTAGGCTTTCTTGCCCCGCGACATGGAAGCCACCATTGAAGCCAATCCCGCCGCCATGGCCGCGCCGGCCGCGGACGCGCTGCCACCTCCGGGCGTAGCCGTAGGCGCGGCCAACTGCTCGACGAATGGCTCAACCCCGGCCCTCAATCCACCGACCGCGGCCTTGCCCCCCATCACCGCACTCAGACGATTTTCCAGAATCAAAGACGAATCGAAATTCTCCACCTGCAGGAACCACTCCGCTGCCGACTCCAAAGCCTTCTTCGGAATCAGACCAACAATCTCGCTGCTCAGCGGCGCAACCCCATAACGCTCAGCCTCACGCTTCACCAATTCAAACGCACGATGGATCGGCGTCTGCTCAAAATCCGTCAGGTTCATCGATACCTGCGCCAGCCCGCGCACCAGGAATCCCGCGCCTTTTACAAAACGCAGCCCGCCGCTCGAGAAGCGCACTGCCTTGGCAATCTTCTTCGCGATTTCGACATCCGTCGTATTCAGAAAAACGTTGTAAGCGATCAGAAACTTGCGCGCCCCCACAACCGTAGCCCCAGCCGTCGGATGCACCCGCGCTTCGCCAAAATCTGGCTTGCGCGCCGGATTGGTCGCAATGTCCGCCCGTATGCCCTCGAATTGTCCGCGTCGAATGTTCTCCAGATTCTGCCGCTCGGGAGTGGTCGCAGCCGCTTCGTACAAGTAAACCGGAATCTGATATCGCTTCCAGATTTCCGCTCCCACATGCCGAGCCATGGCCACGCAATCTTCGATGGTCACCCCGTCAATCGGGATAAATGGCACGACATCCGCCGCTCCCATGCGCGGATGCGCTCCCTGGTGCTGATTCAGATCGATCAACTCGGCAGCCTTCCCCACGCCGCGAATGGCCGCCTCCTGAATCGCCTCGCGCTCCCCAACCAACGTGATCACGCACCGATTGTGGTCGGCGTCCATTTCGCGGTCGAGCAGGTAGACGCCGTCCATCTTCATGGCCGCAACAATGGCATCGACCTTCGCCTTATCGCGCCCCTCAGAAAAATTAGGGACACACTCCACCAGCGTTGACATAACCGAGTTTTCCTTTGTGAACCTTCGCGCCCTTCGCGGTTAAAGCTCTTGACTTGACCTTCACTTCCCGAAAAACTTCCCAATCCCCAACCGCACCTGCACGGTATTGATCCCAGGGTTGGGCGAACTCAATCCTGCATTCGAAATGTGCATGTACCGGACCTCGACACTAAACGCATGTTTGTCGCCCAGGATGTGCATGCCAAGCGCAGCCGCATCGGTAAAATTCACAGCGGACGTTCCCGTAGGCACTTGGTGGTTGGTAAATAAGGTCCCGCCATTCAACTCAAGATAAGGCTCAATCCGCCCACGAGCCGCGAAGTCCCACTTCAATCCCAGCGGACTGAAGCCCCCTCCGTAAGCCGTGTTGTAGCGCTGGAAGACCATAAAAACGGGCACGGCATCGAGTACATATTCGAACCTTCCGTTGAGGAATCCGGGACCGTGCGGCCGGGTCAGGATCCAGCCATAACGCACGCCCACATTCCAGACGCCGGTATCCGACGTGCCTCCGGGAACCGAATAGCCGCCGCCCGTCCATACCTGGAACTCATGACCGCCATCTTCCGGACGCATCTGCGCCCACGCTACGGAACTGAAGAACAGCAGCGCGATTGCGATGAGACGCTTCTTCATGCGAGTCAATATCGAAGTTCGCAACATACAGGAAAATTTGATGCGCGACAAACCAGCCAACGCTTGATTAAAGCACACAGATCGGGCAAACTGATGCGGCCATCGAAACTTTCTCGCACCATAGCAGGAGAATGTTGTGCCAAAATACGTGATCGAACGTGAACTGCCTGGCGCCGGACAACTGAGCCCACAGCAACTGCAAGCCGTCTCGCAAACATCCTGCGGCGTCCTCCGCAAACTCGGCCCCGAGATTCAGTGGGTTCACAGCTACGTGACCCAGGACAAAATCTACTGCATCTACATCGCGCCCAACGAAGCCATGATCCGGGAGCATGCCAGCCAGGGCGGCTTCCCTGCCAATCGAATTTCCGAGATCTCCTCGATGATCGATCCAACCTCGGCCGAACTATAATCAACCAGCCCGGACGCCTCGTCCGGGGGCGCTACAAACCCAACCCGCCATCCACAGCCATGATCTGTCCTGTAATAAAATGAGGCGCGGTTGCAAAGAATAGCACCGCCGCCGCAATCTCTTCTCCGGTCCCATTTCGCCGCATTGGAGTCAGTTTCGCCATCCGTTTCATAAACCCAGCGGCCGACTTTTCGCCGAGATCAATCATCCCCGGCGCCACGCAATTCACCGCGATCGCCGGAGCCAGCGCCTTCGCCATCACCTTGGTCAACATGTGCACCGCAGCCTTCGACGAACAATAATGAGCATGATCGGCCCACGGCCGCAATCCACCGAGTGAACCCATGTTGATGATCTTTCCTCGCCGTTCGCGAAGCAGTTTCAAAGCCTCGCGCGACACCAGAAATGGCCCCCGTGTATTCGAAGCAAAGATCGCGTCCCATTGCTTCACACTCAGCTTTTCGAATTCAACCGTTTCGTAGTTCGCCGCGTTGTTAACCAGAATGTCCAGCCCGCCCAGTTCCCTTCCGGTTTCCTTGATCGTCGCCCGGACGCTCTTCTCCTCGGTGATATCGCAGCGCAGCGCCACCGCCCGCACTCCAAAGCTACTCAAATCGATCACCGTATGCTGCGCTTCGCGCCCCGAGTGCAAAAACGTAATAGCCACATCCGCCCCGGCCTCGGCCATAGCCAGAGCCGAAGCCCGCCCCAGTCGCCGCGCCCCGCCCGTAATCAGAGCGGTCTTACCCTTCAGAGGCTTGTCCGATGTCATGCGCATAAACGTGATTGTACCTCGTACCCGCCGTCATCCTGAGCGGACGAAAGTCCGCGAAGGATCTCGCGCGAAGTACGACAACTCTCCACCATCGCCTTTTGGGGCCTCCTCAATCGCAATTGGCACAACCCTGCCCACCCTTGCTACACTCACCCCAATGTCCGAACTCCGCCAGGTCGTGGTTTACTCGCGCAAAGGCTGCCACCTCTGCGAAATTGTCAAAGAGACCCTCAGCAAACTGCATCGACGCGGCGGCTTCACCTGGCAGGACATCGACGTCGACACCGACGAACAACTTCGCCGCCAGTTCACCGACGAGGTCCCCGTCGTCTTCATCGATGGCCGCAAAGCCTTCAAGTACCGCATGGACGAGTCCGACTTCCTCCGCAAACTCGCCAGCTGAAAAATGTTCCGCGTAGAACCCGTCGTAGGTTCGCGCTAGAATCACATCCGCATGCTTCGCACCCGTCTCTACGCCGACCCTCAAGGTCGCTTTGTCCACAACGTCATCCTCGAATCATCCGCCCGCTTTCCGCACAAGACTGCGATCATCGATTCATCCTGTGACGATCCATCCTGTGACGAAAGACATTGCAAGCCTCATATCACTTACTCCGAATATGCAGAGTTAGTTGAGCAACTCGCCCGCGGGCTCGCCGCGGCCGGCCTAATGCCGGGCGAAATCATCGCCATCTATCTGCCCAACTGTTGGGAGTTCTGCGCCGTCTACCACGCCGCTACCCTCGCCGGAGCAGTTCCCACTTTGCTCAACCCGAGCTGTCGCGAGCGCGAGGTGCGCTACCAGTTGGAAAACTCCGCCGCGGCACTCCTCATCACCGACGGTCCGTTGCTCCAGGGAATCAATCTCGCTGGGCTTCCCACTCTGCGCCGCGTATACACCACGCGCCACGCCGCGACCGGAGCAGAACCCTTCGCCGACTTGCTAAAGCACGTCACGGCCGCGATCCCTACGCCCGCCGAACCCTCCGATCAAACTCTCGCCGCGCTGCCCTACTCGAGCGGCACCACCGGTCTTCCCAAAGGGGTGATGCTTTCCCACTTCAATCTGATCGCAAACGTTTTTCAATTCATCGGACCACACGCCAGCGAGATGTCGACCAAAGATGTGGCTCTCTGCTTTCTCCCGCTCTATCACATCTATGGCCTCAACGTGGTCCTGAACCCGTTGCTGACGCTGGGAGCAACGCTCGTGCTGATGCCGCGCTTCAACCTTGCCCAGGTACTCTCCCTGATGGTGGATGAGGGCGTAACGATGATGCCAGCCGTGCCTCCGGCTCTCAACGCACTGTGCCAGGCAGCCGAGGCCGGACAGTTTCCCAGGAATCACCGTCTGCGCTGGGTGAAGTCCGGCGCCGCTCCGCTCGCTCCGGAACTCGGCCGCCGCTTCACCGAACTCACCGGAATTCTGGTGTGCCAGGGCTATGGTATGACCGAGGCCTCGCCGGTTACGCATGTCGGATACCTAGAGCCCGAACTCTACAAGCCTGAGTCCATCGGACAACCACTGGTGCAGACCGAATGTCGCGTGGTGAATGCAATCGACATCGAGGCAAGCGAAAACGAGGTTGCTCCCGGCCAGCCCGGCGAACTGGTCATGCGCGGTCCGCAATTCATGATGGGCTACTGGAAAGATCCGCAAGCCACAACGTCGGTGCTTCGCGATGGATGGTTCTGGTCCGGCGATATCGTCACACGTGACGCCGACGACTTTTATTACGTCGTCGATCGCCGCAAGGAGATGATCAAATACAAAGGCTTCCCGGTCGCACCTGCCGAGGTTGAAGCTCTGCTGCTCGAACACCCAGCGGTTCGGGATTGCGGCGTGGTCGGACGCGCGGACCAGGCCGCGGGTGAGATTCCGGTCGCCTTTGTCGTCCTTCGCGAAGGTTCTGTCGCATCCAGGAAACTGGAAGAAGAGCTCTGCGGATTCGTAGCCGAACGCCTCACCACCTACAAGCAGCCGCGGCAGATCCACTTTGTCGACGCACTGCCGCGGACCCCCTCCGGCAAGATCCTGCGCCGGGAGTTGCGTAAGATCCTTTCCGCTTAGGTCGGTTCGAGGACGGGCCTCCTTGCCCATCCGGCCCAGACAATACTCCACGTTCTATCTCTCCCATTAATCTCCCAATCTGCGAGGAACTTTTTCAACTTTCCTCCCGTATCTCAGATTGACGGCAACTTCCTAAGCCGCAACCAAGGAGCACACCATGGACGGAAATTTGGTAGGTCTGGCAGCTGTGATCATGATCTTCGGGATTCCGATGGCCGCGATGTACACCTTTTATCACGTGCGCAAGCTGCGCACCGACGAACGCCTGGCCGCATTGGCCCGAGGAGTAAACGTACCCATGCAACCCGAGCTTCCCGAGGGCGCCCGTTCGCGCCGCTCCGGCATCCTGCTCGTCACGGGAGCACTCGGCTACATGCTCACATTCGCGCTCATTGCAAGAGTAGAGTCGGATGCCTGGATGGCTGCGGCGTTCGGGATCATCCCGCTCAGCGTCGGCATCGGCTTTTTCGTTGACTCAGCCCTAATCCGCCGCGACCAGCACGCCTGATCGTCTGCTGTCATCGTGCGATCGTCTGCTGTGATCGCGATCATCTGCGGTGATCCCGAGCGAAGCGAGGGATCTCGGTTCTTTGATCCGGCCTGCGGAGATTCGGCCTGCGGACCATGCCTTTTTTAGCCGCGGAGCGGCGTAAGAATGCAGCCCACGGCGCAAGCCGTGGGCAAAAGGGGTGGAGAACCCCTAGCCCCAGCGGGGCGAAAGAAACACTTCTCACCACCCAGAGAATCGCCGTGCACCCTTACTCGCCAGTCAAGAATTTGTACTGCTCTTTGCTCAAGGGCACCACGCTCAGCCTTCCCTGCCGCACAAGAGGCGAATCGGCAAAAAGCTTGTGAGCTTTTACTTCGGCCAGCGTAACCGGCTTGCCCAGCCGCTTCCCTGCCTTGATCTTCACCAGCGGAGTCTTGGGATCACTTGCATCCACCGACAGCACGCTCGCAGTCCCGACCGCACTCTTATGATCGCCGGTTTCGTAGATGACCAAGCGGTCCCCAGCTTTCATCTCCCGCAAATGCTTCACCGCCACGGGATTGGTCACGCCGTCCCAAACAGTATTCTGTTCGCGTTCAAGATCGGCAAAAGAATATACGGTCGGCTCAGTCTTCAGTAAGTAGTCCATCGCCGTCCTCGATAAAGAATTTGACGTCATCCTGAGCGGCCAGCACTTGGCCGCGAAGGATCCAGGTTCGTCACCGCGCGCAATCGCGTCTAGCGATTGCAATAAAGCGCGAGACGAACATCCATTCCCAAACGAAACGGACAACTCGGGAAGAGTATCCGCTACCCGATCAGATTTAGACTTTGACGTCATCCTGAGCGGCCAGCACTTGGCCGCGAAGGATCCAGGTTCGTCACCGCGCGCAATTGCGTCTAGCGATTGCAATAAAGCGCGAGACGAACATCCATACCCAAACGGAACGCACACTCGGGAAGAGTGTCCGCTGCCCAATCAGATTTAGAATTTGACGTCATCCTGAGCGGCCAGCACTTGGCCGCGAAGGATCCAGGTTCGTCACCGCGCGCAATCGCGTCTAGCGATTGCAATAAAGCGCGAGACGAACATCCATATCGCTTTACCTCCGAACCATCCAACCATTCCTAAGGTTGCGGCTTGGCATTCGGGTCGGGTTTCTTGTCGTTCTGTTGATCCTCGTAGATCGAGTACTGCCCTCCGGGACGCTTCAGTTTGATCGTAATCTCCATCGTCGGTTTATTCACTTCGTAGTCCTCGCCGTAGGTTTGGAATCCCGGGGCCAGCACCTGCACCCGCAGCTTCCCGTAAGGGACGCCTTCGAAGCTGGCCTTGCCTTCCGCGTCGGTTTTGAGTTCAAGTCCGCCCCGATCCTGCTTACCATTCTTGCCCACCGAATGCATGACAACACCCGCGTTGCGCACTGGCTTTCCGTTGTCATCCTTCAGCACCACAAAGCTCAGTGCCGACACGGGAACGTCGTATTGCGACTTCTTATCACTCGCGCCCGCCTTGACCAGGAATATCCCGGCAAGCGACGTCGACAATGTCAGTACCACCACTAGGAAAAGATTCTTCATGCCAGCACCTCAATTCAAAGCACCTCTGCACTTCAACATGCGGTCGTAACTAACTGTAAAATAATATAGATATAGCCATCACTTGACAACGGGGCCCGTGCTCTCCTATACTTAGCACTCGCCAATCATGAGTGCTAACAGACATCCGAAATACATTGGCGACTGGTACCTCTTGAGCACTTCAACCCTAAATCCTAACTGAATACGAACGAAAGGAGCTATAAGCATGGCTACAAAATTTACTCCACTGCACGATCGTGTCCTGGTACGCCGCATAGAAGAAGTAGGCACCACCCGAGGCGGCATCATTATCCCGGATAGCGCTAAGGATAAGCCTTCGGAGGGCGAGGTTATTTCTGTTGGACGCGGCAAATCCAACGATGAGGGGAAGGTGTTCCCTCTGGCGGTAAAGGAAGGCGACCACATTCTGTTTGGCAAGTACTCCGGCACGGAGATCAAGTTGGACGGTGAAGATTTTATCATCATGCGCGAGGAAGAAGTTCTCGGTGTGGTGACGGGCGCGGCCAAGAAGGAATTGGCTGGTTCGCGCAAGTAAGAGCAATAAGGATGTTCGCGTCGCGCTTAATTGTCCGGTTCGCTCTGCTCGCCGGACGCGCGGTCGCTCACCTGGATCCTTCGGCGACGATAAAGCCGTCGCCTCAGGATGACAACAACTTTCTAAAATTCACAGGAGAAAAGAAATTATGGCAAAGACAATCGTACATGGAGAGGATTCGCGGCAGGCGATTCTTCGCGGCGTGAATATTCTCGCCGATGCAGTGAAAGTCACTCTTGGCCCCAAGGGCCGCAACGTGGTGATTGAAAAGAAATTCGGTTCGCCGACCATCACCAAGGACGGCGTCACCGTCGCAAAAGAAATCGAATTGAAGGACGCGCAAGAAAACATGGGCGCGCAGATGGTGCGTGAAGTAGCCTCCAAGACCTCGGACATCGCGGGCGACGGCACCACTACCGCAACCGTTCTGGCTCAGGCCATCTATCGCGAAGGCGTCAAGACAGTTGCTGCCGGCGCGAATCCGATGGCGATGAAGCGCGGCATCGAGAAAGCTGTTACCACAATCTGCGGCAGCTTGGATAAAGAAGGCAACCGGATCAAGGGCGAACTCGACAAGTTCTCCAAGCCCGTGACCGGCGACATGATTGGGCAAGTCGGCACCATCAGCGCTAACAACGACGAGACCATCGGCAAGATCATTGCCGAGGCCATGAAGAAGGTTGGCAAAGATGGCGTGATCACCGTGGAAGAAGCCAAGACGCTCGAGACGCAACTCGAAGTGGTCGAAGGCATGCAGTTCGACCGCGGCTATCTCTCTCCTTACTTCGTGACGGATCCCGAGCGCATGGAAGCTGCTCTCGAGAACGCTTACATCCTGATTCACGAAAAGAAGATCAGCTCGATGAAGGATCTTCTACCGTTGCTCGAGCAGATTGCGAAGAGCAGCCGTCCGTTGCTGATCATCGCCGAGGATGTTGAAGGCGAAGCGCTCGCAACTCTGGTCGTGAACAAGCTGCGTGGCACGTTGCAAGTCGCCGCCGTCAAGGCGCCCGGCTTCGGCGATCGCCGCAAGGCTATGCTGGATGACATCGCGAAACTCACAGGTGGCAAGGCCATCACTGAGGATCTCGGCATTAAGCTCGAGAACGTGCAGATCGCCGATCTCGGCCAGGCCAAGAAGATCACCATCGACAAGGACAACACCACCATCGTCGAAGGCAAAGGCAAGCCCGGAGACATTCAGGGCCGGGTGAAGGAAATTCGTGGCCAGATCGAAAAGACGACCAGCGACTACGACCGCGAGAAGTTGCAGGAGCGGTTGGCGAAGCTGGTTGGTGGCGTGGCTGTGATCAAGGTTGGCGCTGCGACCGAGACCGAAATGAAAGAGAAGAAGGCTCGCGTCGAAGATGCCATGCACGCAACCCGCGCTGCAGTCGAGGAAGGTATTGTCCCCGGCGGCGGAGTGGCTTTGGCGCGCTGCGTCCCCGCACTCGACAAGCTGAAACTCGAGGGCGATGAGCAGATCGGCGTGAACATCGTGCGCCGCGCTATTCAGGAACCGCTGCGGCAGATCGCCGAGAATGCCGGCGAAGAAGGCGCCATCGTCCTGGGCAAAGTCAACGACTCGAAGGACAACAACTACGGCTACAACGCCCTGACCGGCGAATACGAAGATCTGGTCAAGGCGGGCGTGCTCGATCCGACCAAGGTTGTTCGGACCGCGCTGCAGAATGCCGGATCGATTGCGTCCTTGATGCTGACCACGGAAGCCCTGATCGCCGAAATCCCCGAGGAGAAGAAGGGTGCTCCGATGGGCGGCGGCGGACACGGCGGCGGGATGGAAGGGATGTACTAAGAAGCTGTTAGCTATCAGCCGTCAGCTTTCAGTTGGATCAAAGGCCCCGCGAGAGCGGGGCTTTTCTCCGTTCAATGAAAACAAACACGGAGTGAAGAGGAATGTTCAGCCAGTCGGATTTATGGCAATTCGTACCCGAGCACAATGCATATTCGGGAAGTGGTCGAATATCGTTTAGCTTGCCGCAGGGAGAGGTCTCAGGCCCGGCGACGGTCGAGCTGTCATCAAGTGGGAAGATTACCATTCGAACTCACATCGAGCACTATGTAATTCCGCCCGAATATCGCGATTTGCTGATGCCGTTCTTGCACGGCGCTATTCCTAAGCAAGACGGAAACAAAACGGTGTTCAAGGATCGCGGAGAGCACTCCATTACCGGGATCGAGGTAACGGTCGCTGATGGCCGATTTCGGGGCACTCGAGGGCTAGTCGGTGGCAGCCATGTAGATTTACTCGGAAACAAGAATGCTACGCTCGACATTGTGCCCGGCGACTTGGAGTTCGTGGTCGCCGAGAATGAGTCGGAGGAACTATGGTGCATACCGCTGTTCGGCGGGCTAGGTGAATTCAGAGGATGCGAAAACGCATGCTCGATCACGGATCACGTCCCATACATACATTTCGCAGCCGATGGTCATGTCTGCGGGGTTCAGATATTTGAGCCCAGCGACGTCGCCGATGATCGTCGCTTTAGTGCGGTGGCGTTCGGAGCGATCGATGGTCGGCCTCATGGGACGCCGGATGAGGTTTCCGCGCTGATTCCTTGGGGGCTTTTTTCTGCCCTAGAGTTTGCCTGCGGTCGCGATGTGGGCTCGCCCTGGATCGAGCTCCGAGGATCAGATAGACAGCTCAGGCGCCGTATTCATTTTCGCTTTGGAGCCCGGGGTCATAAAGAAGGCTATCCGGCATTTTCTCTATTCGACTCCGCCAGGGCAGATTCGGGCGTCTCGGCCTTCATAAGACGCTTCTTCAATTTGCCCGAAGACGTCCGGCGGCTTCTTACGCCGGCTATGAACCTTGTCCGTTCTGGTGCCCCCGGAAACGTCAGTGTGGACGGCAGCATTGCTGACCTCGTGAAGGCTCTGGACGCCATTTGCAAGCGCCACAATTTGACGCGACAGAATCTCTTGAAAAATCTCGATCCGGCAAATGCGAAATCCATAGCAGAGGTAACAGTCGAAGCACGCGAGAGACTGGGGATCGTTCGGCGACAGTGCAAGGCGGACGGAAAATTGAACGATTTGGCGGTCATAGATAGGATTGTCAGCAGGCAGGCAAATGTTGCTACGAGCGAGACAGATTTTGGAATCGCGGTTGCGGCCCTCCTTCGCAAAGCAAACCTGCACGATGCAGATGCGATGAACGCGTACTACTCTGGCTTACCGATTGAGGTAACTTGGGAGGGCTTGCTGTCCTCAATCCGTGGACAGGTAATTCATTCTGGGGCAATACACCTAAACCATCGGCATGAACTCCTAGGGTGGTTCCATTTGGCCCGTCACCTACACGACGTTTGCAAACGCGTTCTTTTCTGGGAAGTAGGGTACAAGGGCACATACAAGCCTTCCAACGTCACGTTCGCCGGTACTTATGAAGTGGACCGCGTTGCCCCGACCACTACGGTCTCCCAGTTGGGCTACACCGTTCCGCCCTGCTCCTTGTGAGGCGGTAGTGAGTGACCACGTCCTCAGCCTATCTCAGAACTTAGTGCCGTGCGCTTGTCGAGATTCTCGTTTCCCACCTTTCCGCAACGAACGCGGAAAGATGGGGCACCCTTTTGTTTGGCTGGGTTGGGATTCGGTGGGTCGCGTCCTGGGAGACGCAGGGTCCCTCGACTTTGCCCGGGATGACGGACTCTTTTCGGGGCTGCGCGAGTGGGCTTCACGGCATACCTCAGCGGCTGGAAGCCGCTCCGCTATAGCCTATTACGGCACGGCTGAAGCCGTGCCCTTCCCGAGGGGCACGAAGCCTCATCCTATCTCAGAAATGAATGGCGTGCGCTCGTCGAGATTCTTGTTTTCCACCTTTCCGCAACAGAACACGGAAAAATCGTGCGCCCGGCAAGAAAATCCTTCTACTCGGCGAAGCCGGAACGGCATACCTCAGCGCCTGAAGGCGTGGTCATCACTTTGCTTACGGCACGACTGAAGCCGTGCCCTTCCCTAGAATCTGGGCTCTCATAACGGTTAGGTTTCGTGTTCTTCCCTCTATGCCGCGGACAGAGGAAGACTTTCCATCAGCGCGGCTTGTCGTACGGACCCGGGTGAACTTAGGCTGCTTTAGCCACTGGGGGCCACGCATCTAATCTGAATCCTGCAAACGCCGAAGAGTAGCGATAATCACTAGCGATTTCGACCAGTCTGCGCTCTACCGGGTTCTGATGAATATAACTGCGGTGTTCCGCGAAATCTTCGGGGTCACGAATACGGTGGTCGGTGAACCCTCTCTGCCAAACTTCGCCTTTGCGCTTGAATTCGACGCCCACGGCATGCGAATAGCCTCCCTTGATCAGTTGCATCGCACGCTCCAACGCAATGTCCATGGCGGGCGTTAGTATCAGATGCACATGTTCGGGCATTACGACGAACTCGTGCAATTGGAACCGTCCTTGCCTCTTGTATCCGTAGAGAGTTTTCAGGAAGAGTCGAGCGTAGGACTCGACAACAAAAAGTCTTCGGCGTTGCCAGGTCGTGAAAGTTACGAAATAGGTGCCGCGCGGGGACATTGCGCGAGTAGGCTTCACGGCATACCTCAGCGGCTGGAAGCCGCTTTGCTCTAGCCTATTACGGCACGGCTGAAGCCGTGCCCTTCCCGTTCGAAATTGTGTAAGAGCGGTGCTGTTTCGGGAAGATTCATCCATCGTTATTCGTGTGGACAAAGCTCCCTCGGGGGCTGAAGCCCGGTTTTTCTACGGGCTTGCCGGCACGACTGAAGTCGTGTCCTTCCCGAAATTCGCGCTGTCCTTCCCGGGTCCGCAGGGGTGGGAATGCTCGCGCTACTTTTGACCGGCGTGCGTGAGAAACACAGGATCCCTCGACTTGGTTCGGGATAACAGATTCTTTTCGGGCCGCGCGAGTGGGCTTCACGGCATACCTCAGCGGCTGAAGCCGCGTTTTTCTGTGGGCTTGACGGCACGACTAAAGTCGTGCCCTTCCCGAAACCCACTCTCTTCATTTCGGAGACCCGCACGAGCGAGGACGCTCGCGCCTACATTCGGGAATTTGTTTGGGTGTGATATAATAAGTTGTTCGGTTTATAACTTTCTGAGAATCTGGGTGCGGCTTCTGCCGGACCCTTTTTTATTGCTGGGAATGGGGTGAACATGGAGTTACAGGATGCGATTTGGGTGGGGGACATTGCTGCCGCAACCGACACGCGGAAGTGGTCGGGGGAGCAGGCGGAGGCGGCTTTTTTGCACAAGGCGACTGGGCTTGGGTTGAGCGTGTTGACGCCCTGGGGAGACAGTGAGCGTTATGACCTGGTGGTGGGTTCGGAAAAACGGTTGTGGCGGGTGCAGGTGAAGTCGACGCGGTACGTGGGCGAGAAACGATACAGCATCACAGCTCGCGGGTGTACGGCGGCATATACGGCGGACGAGATCGATTTTCTGGCGGTGTACATTGTTCCGCTGGATCTGTGGTACATCATCCCGGTGAAGGCGTTTGCCCCGCGAAAGTGTTTGAGGTTCTATCCGGGAGGGGGCGGGCAGTACGAAAAGTATCGCGAGGCATGGTGGCGGTTGGGAGCCAAATCGGCGGGGCGGTAGTCCGGGGCGGATGGGGGAAGAAGAAGGCTCGCTCTTATTCGCGCGGACGAGATGCGCCTCCCCGAGGTGCTTTGCATTCGTCTGGATTCTCGTTTTCCCTTTCCGCAGAGAACGCGGAAAGGTGGGGCACTCTTTTTACGCGGCTGGGGTGAGGGTCGGTGGGTCGCGTCGTGAGCGTCCGCGCCACACTATCGTCGGTTCAGCTGGCGGCGCGGCGAGCTTCGGCTTCTTTTTGGGAGACGTAGCGCAGGAGGATGTCGCGCAGGGAGACCAGGCCTTTTAGCTGCTTGCCGTCGGTGATGGGGAGATGGCGGAAGCCGAACTCGCGCATCAGGAAGAGGCAGTTGTCGATGGTTTCATCGACGTTGATCGACTTGGGGTTTGCGGTCATGACTTCGGAAATCTTGGTGGTTCCGGGCATTCGTCCGGCAGCGACTACGCGGTTCATCACGTCGCGCTCGGAGAAGATGCCGACGATCTCGCCGTCGCGCAGTACGGGCAGGGCGCCGATGCTGTGTTCCATCATGAAGCGGGCGGCTTCGAGCACCGTGCTGTTGGCGTCAATGGAGTAGACTCGGCGGTCCTTCACGATTTCGTAAACCTGGGCCATACGTGACTCCTTCGGAGCGGCTTTGGGAGGTGCTCGGTGCGCCGCTGCCAGCCGCGAGATTCAACACTTTATCACGGAGTGGGGGGTGCTCTCTACCACAGAGACACAGAGTCACAGAGAACTTCTTTTTTCGGATTCTCGGGGCGAGACAGTCGATGGCGGTTGTCCGCACCTGAGTTTGGGTGGTGCTAAGTTTTGTGGCATCTGCTATCTTCTTGGGTTCTTGTTGGTTGGCTTCTTAAAGGAGAGTTGATGTCCGAGTCCGTGCGCCCGGAGCCTTCACGGTTTTATCGATGGATGGTGCTCATTTTCGTGAGCATCGCGATGTTCGGAAATTATTACGTTTACGACGCGTTGAGCCCGCTGGCTGACGTGCTTAAGCAACAGCTTGGTTTTACGGATTCGAACATCGGCCTGCTGCAGGCGATTTACAGTTTTCCCAACATTTTTACGGTGGTGATTGGCGGGGTCCTTATTGACCGGATCGGGCTGAGACGGTCGCTGATGATCTTTGGAGTTCTTTGTTTTATTGGGCCCGCGATCACCGTGGCATCGGGGCATCTTTGGCTTATGGCGGTAGGGCGGCTGATTTTTGGCATGGGCGCGGAATCGCTGATTGTCGCCGTCACGGCTGCGTTGGCGCGGTGGTTCAAGGGGAAGGAATTGAGCTTTGCTTTCGGCATCAACCTTACTATCGCCCGGCTCGGCACCTTTGCCGCCCTGAACTCCCCCACCTGGGCGCGCTGGGCCTACGCAAGCTGGCGCTGGCCATTCCTGATCGCATTTGCGGTATCGTCTTTATGCGTGCTTGGCGCGGTTGTTTACTGGATGATGGAGGTTTATGCGGAGAAGACTTATCGACTGGGCGAAGTCTCTACGGATAAGGTGGTTTTCACCGACTTGTTCAAGTTCGGTGTGAGCTATTGGTATATTGTTGCTCTGTGCGTCACTTTCTACTCGGCCATCTTCCCTTTCCAAACGTTTGCGGTGAAGTTCTTTATGGAGGCGCATGGAACTTCGCGGGAGTTTGGGGGTTTCCTCTCGAGTGTCCTGACTCTATTTGCCATGGTGGCGACCCCGCTGTTTGGCCTGATGGTCGATCGGGTGGGCAGGCGGGCGATCTTGATGATGCTTGGCTCCTTATTGCTGATTCCCGTCTATCTGATGATGGGCTACACACACGTTAACCTCTATGTTCCCCTGGCGATGATGGGAGTGGCGTTTTCGCTGATTCCGGCGGTGATGTGGCCGTCGGTGGCTTATATCGTCGATCAGTCGAAGCTGGGGACGGCGTATGGGCTGATGACGATGATCCAGAATATTGGGTTGTTCGGGTTTAACCTGGTCATTGGCTGGGCCAATGATTTCGGCCATGCCAGCGCGGAGAATCCGGCGGGGTACCGGCTGGGAATGTGGATTTTCTCGATTTTAGGGTTTCTGGGAGTGTTTTTTGCCTTCCTGCTGCACGAGAGGGAAACCGGACCCCATGGGCATGGATTGGAGACGATCACGAGCGGTTCGGGGGCGGGTTAGGCAAATCTGGGCGGCGTTCGTGCGATCTTCTCAGGTTCTGACACCCGCATCTCGAAACCCGCGAGATGCGGGGCACCCGGTTTTGCCAGGTCCAGCGGTTCTTTGGGTCTTTTCTGGCAACTGCTGAATCTAAAGGCTAATTGGACCTGATGTGGAACTGGCTTGGTGACCAAGGTAATTCCGATTTCAGTAACTCGAAGGGCCTGACTGGATACCTGCAAGCAGTACAACGAAAAGATACTTACGCCGCATCTGACTGAGTGCGGCCGGAAAAGACGACTTGACGGACGCGAAAAAACAGCAGGGCAGCAAGCTCTCCGAAGCAGAGGCAATCGAACGGGCAAAGCAGGGGGATGCAGAAGCCTTTGAGGCGCTGTATAACCTGCACAAGCGACGAGTGTACTC
>DATHPO010000034.1:0-9424 GCA_035483835.1 Terriglobales bacterium | reverse complement strand
TTTTCGTCAGCTCCCTTGAACGTGAGTTTTCCGTCCTGCGTTTTTATCACTCCTGGAGTAATGGGAATCACTTCCCGGATCTTTTCCTCCGGCGTAGGCAGAGCAACCAGATCGCGGTGGGTTATAGTAGCCTCCGGGTTGGAAACGCTCTCCGTTGAAATGACCTGAGTTTGTTCGTTCACCTCGACCTTCTCGGCGACCGTCTCGAGTTCCAGCGCAAAGTCTTGTACTGCCACCTGCCCGGGCGCCACGGAAACCGTTTTTGTTACGGCCTTGAACCCTTGCTGGCTGACCGAAATCGTGTACTTCCCAGGATGGATGCCTTTGAACTCGTAGTGTCCTGCGTCATCTGTATCCGCAGATAGGGGGTCTCCCTCAGGCGGGACGGCACTCAGCTTTACGCTAATTCCGGACAAATCAGACGAGGCGTTCTCTTGCTTGGTGGAAATCGTGCCGCGGATGGACCCGGTCTGCGCCTTCTCGCTATTTGAGCTTCTCGCCTGCCCGAATACAGAGACAGTCGCCGCGAACATCACAAATACGGCAACCGCTCCTCGCGCCCAACCCAGCTTGTTTCGGTCTGGCGGAGTTCTGACGGAGCTGAGGGATGTAGCGCGGCGAATTGCTTTATGAGATGCATTCATTGTCTGGCCGATGCGAACTCTGTCTTCGAACAGGTTCTTTCCTTAGTCTGATTGGATCAGTCGGATTGGCGAGCGTCACACGCGCCTTTGGCCAGCCAGACGATATCCCCTTTATTGTCAATTTGTAGCGCTGAAACCGGAAGTCCGGCGAGGTCGGGGTGTGCCTCAATCTCCAACTCCACGAATCTGGCTGCCAGCTTGGCGTAATCATCTTTTGCCCAGTCTGGGTGTGATTTGATGTACGAACGGATGTGTCCGTTAAGTCCTATAAAGTAGCCAATCCGCCCGTACGCGGGAGCCGTGCTCTCGAACCGCTCGACCTTGATCCTCCCCGCGGAATCGGCCTGCAGGCCCCTGACAATCAACCCGGGCTCACCATCCTGGATTCCAGCAAAAATCACCTCGGTTGGTTTGTTCGCGATCGTGTTCGCGAAGTACTGGGGGTCGCCTTTCCGGATTCCGATGACCGCCTCCTCGAAGGGCCGGCGGGCAATCCGAAGAAACGCATCCGCTTTTGACCGCAGGTCTCCCGGTTCACGGCAAGCCACGCGAACATATTCCCGCAAATGGAAGTCAGAGTTCCCCTCTTCGTAAAGCCCGGCCATCGCTACCGTGCACCCAGGTTCCTGAATGATCTTGCAGGCTGAGACCGGACGGGCCCCCCGGCTAACCCGGCAATCCGCTGCAATCACCAGCCTGTGATTTGCGCGATCGATCAAAGCGACCACGCTCGTCGCATTTAGATGCACTGAGAAGAGAAAATGTCCGCCAAGGAGCAGACTTGCGCTAAGCACCAGCTTAAGGGGCTTCTTTCGGGGAGAGGTTTTTCCAGACACACAGATGGCATTCATCCCGACTCGCCCCCCAACACTGAAGCTGATCCCGCCGCTCTTAGTCTCCTAACTCTGTGCGGGTTTGTGAATCTTCTCTGCACAAAGCCGCTCGGCGTTGGCGTGCAGCTGCGAGAGCACCGTTTCCAGCTTATCGATGTCGACGTTCAGGACGCCCTCAAAGAATTGGCTGCGAACTTCCTCGAACCTCGTTTTCAATTGCGGCGCAAAGCGGAGTCCCTTGCTCGTCGCCTTGATGATCAATAGCCGGTGATCGCGGGAATCATTCCTGCGCGAAACAAAACCGCTCGCTTCGAGCCGGTCGACAAACCGAGTGATCTTGCCTTTGTCTCTGCCCATGGCCTTGGCGAGCTTTCCGGCCGACGTCTCTCCTTCTTGCACACAGTGCACGAGCACCGCCGCCTCCTGTGCCGTCACGCCGAATTGGCTGAAACAACGATCAAATGCCGTCTGCAGCCGAATGCTGGTTCGAAAGAGCCGTGATATAGAGAGTTCCGCCTGCCACTCTCGGATGCCGGTATATTTGCGGTCAGACTTCTGCGCAGTGGCAAGGGGATTCCTTAGGAATCCCCCGTCCTTCCCGCTCTCCGTTGTTCTTGCCATCGGTTTGGCCATCAGAACGTCCTGCGTCAATCGTGCAAGCTGCTCATTCCAATCCATCTAAAAATGGAAGCCCAGTTCCACCGTCTCGGCCCTTGGTGTCACGAAATGGGTTCCGGTGAAGCTGGAAAGGAAGTTGTACAACGCTACTTTGTTGGTTAGGTTGATCACGGTGAAACGCAAGCTCCATCGGTAGCGGTCTCCGCGTAACAGGTTGTCGTCTCCGACCGCAATATCGAACAGACTGCGAGGCTTGACGCGGTCGGGATTGTGGTCATCGTTCTCTTGGCTCGGGATTCCGTTGAAACCACCCTGCGGCAGAGTGATCAGTTTCGATGTGACGGGGCCGGACGGGCAGTTCGCGGGGGTCAGCGGGTTGGCTACCGTCGCGAAAACTCCGTTACACGCCAATCCAATAGTCACCTGCTGATTCCCCGTCAGGCCGAGGGCTGCGCCGGCATCCGGAACTCCGCTCACTACGAGGCCGCTGTCATATCGCCAGTTAAATCCGACCCAAGGTCCTCCCCATTTTGGCAACTGATACTGCAAGTGGGTGGTCTCGTTGTATCTTTCGTCATGGTCGATTCGGAAAACGCCCGTGCCGCCCTGCCCCCCCGGCGTAACACCAAGCCCGGAGATCTGCGGTTGGAAGAATCGCGCCGCCACGCTCGACATCACCACCAGAGCGCTGAATCCATGATAGTTCGGCACGCTAGCCCGAAGGGCAAAGCCCGGAATCTTCGAGTTGTGCCACTCTACCGGGAACGTGACAGGAGTATTGCCCAGGATGCTGAAATCGAAGCCGTAATGGGTGTACTTCCAGATGTAATCAGCGTCGACGACGAGGTACTTGCCGAATGCCTGCTCAAATCCAGCGTGAAATTCATTGCGCCACCCGGGATGCAGCGGGACGTTCAAACATGGTGAGCCTCCTGAAGAGGCCGAGAAGATGCCATTTACAACTGGATCGTTGCACCCCTCGCTGGCCAGCACAAGATTCTCGTTGAATGGCGTCTCCATGATTCGCGCGTAGGAGACGCGCAGCACGGTACTGCTTGGCTTTATGTTGTATGCGATGCCCAATCTCGGCTCAGGCTGGCTGTAGTGCGTTATGCCGTTGTATATATCGCCTCTAATACCTAAACTGAACGACCAATTGTTTTTCGTAATTGTGTCCTGGGCGTACAAGGCTAATTCCTTCACATCCGTGTGTCCGTGGAACAAGTGGAAGGTGCTCGTCGTGTTTGCGCAGCCGTCTGTCGCGGCCGGCGTGGGCCTGGTCAGGTCGAAGCAACCGAGCAGAGGAAGAAACGGGCTAACCGTTGCGTTTGGGTTTGTGCCATCGTTTGGAGTAAGCCCGGCGCCGCCGCATTGTGTAGGGTCGGTGAAACCGGGTTGCGGGTTTCCGAGCGCATCGAGGCACGGTGAGTTTAGCGTTGGGTTGACAATCGCCAGATTGTCGTTCTCCGTCAGGAACGTCTGTTCGTAAGTGACGCCAACCTTTATATTGTTGATTCCCTTAACGTAAGAAATATCGGAACGCAGGCCGGTGTTCGTCAACGTTCGGTTTTGCGCGATGCTCTCCGACTGGATCGGACTGAAATCCGCCAAGGGATTGTTGCTCGGATAATAATTGAACTGGTCGTGACGCACGAACGCGCCGAAGGTTAACACGGTGTTGGAATTGATCAATCGCGTCCAAACTGGCGCAATGTTGTAGGTTCCAATCTTCGAGCGCTGATCCGCGTTCCCCACATCGTTCCCGTTGACGTCGGTCACGTTGAGATTATCGAACGAGTTCGGAGTCTGAAACCACGAGCGCGTATAGTTCAGGTTCAAGTGCAGAGTGTCTTTCTGCGAAAACTGATAATCGAACCGGTCAAAAATGTTTTCTTCATTGCCCTTTGCATGAATTACCTGAAATTCCGGCGGATCCAGGAATCTCCCGGAGTTGAGTACGTTTGCCGAGATAAAGTTTCCCCACTTCTGAGTTCCATAGGCGAGATTGAAGCCAACGTTGCCCGTCCCGAAGCTGCCATAGTCGGCATATACGCTGCCCGTTGGCTTGGTCACTCCCAGCCCAGATTTGGTCGTCGCCTTGATCACCAGACTCGTCTTATCGCCAAATTCCGCCGGCGGCGCGCCGGAGATAATTTCCATCGATTGAATCGCGTCGGAAGGAAGTTGGTTCGAGAACACTTTGCTGAATTGGTCTGTGATTGGTTGCCCATCGAGCGAGACGGAATTCTCCGCATGGTCCCCCAGACCGTGCATCAAGCCGTTGGAGTCTGCGGCAACGCCCGGCGAAACCAGGGTTGCGATCGATGTAAACGATGATGACTGGCTCTCCACGGGAAGCCGATCGATGATCCCTTGGTCCACGTCGGTGTGGAAGGTGGACTCGTTTTCAACTAAGTCGCCGCCGTTTGCCTCGACCGTAACGGTCGTCGCCGTCGAACCAACCTTCAAGGCAATTGAAATGTTTACCGGAACTGTCGAACGCACGTCCACGTCCTGGGTGACGGAACTAAAGCCTGCGGAAGTAACAACCAGGTGATATGGGTTAAACGGGACGTTCGTGAAGCGAAAGCTGCCGTCGCTGTCCGTGGTCGCTTCGCGGTGAAAGCTGCTAACGGGATTGCCGATCTCCACCCTTGCGCCTGGTACCGAAGCGCCAGACTGATCCTTCACCACACCTTCAATCGATCCCGAATTCCCCAGTTGCGCCCAGCTGGCCGCCGCTGAAAATAGCAACACGATTGCTAAAATCGAGTAACTCCCCAAACGCTTTAACATTTTTTCTCCATCCCTTTGCGGGTTATGTAGTTGTGGTGGATAGAGGCCGCCTGAAAAATGGCGGTCGCGCTGGCCCATCCAAGGGTCAGCGCTCATATGTGTGATTTACTAACGACGGATGGAAATTACGCGGAAGGAGGCGCTCGAGAAGCGCGGTGCAGAGAAACCGAATTCGTGGGTGCGGCTTGTTGCGGGAGCGAAGAATATCTTTCGATCAGCTCGGGGACAGCGACAAGGTCGAGTGCCGCCGCGGCCAGCACCGGCATATGCAGCGACTGGCAAATGTGGCAAGCGGTTTCGGAACCATTCGTATGCTGGTGGAGCAGGCTGCCGCCCGCCGCGAAATACAGCAAAACGGCGCACGCCAGCACCGCCACCGCCCGGCGCACTGTTTTTCGCGCGAGGATCCGTCCGAAGATAGTTCTACTCCGCTCCATATCTCTCCCTGGTAGCGTAACACCTTTGACGTCCCAGCCACCTGAATGGATGCAGAATGTTGACCCTTAACCTATTGGTTTGCTTGACCCCGCAACCATTCCGGCCTAAGCTTCGTCTTAGTATAAGAAGGATGTTCGCTAATCCTAACAGGGCTCGTGTTTCTGCTGTGCTGCTCGGAATCATCTTCCTGGCCGCGCAATTCCATTTTTGTGCCGATCTGAATTCCGGCCCCAGCGGCTCGCATCCTTGTCAGCTCTGCTCAACGGCGGGCGCCGCGGTCACGACTCCGACTCTGAATCTGGCCGTCGTGCCCGTGGTCGACCGGCTCGAAGTTTTCGCGAAAATTCTCTCTCCCTCTGTGGAAGTTCAGCGCACAACCTCCCCTCGCGCGCCCCCGGCTCTGTAGCTCTCCGTTTTTTCTCCATTAAGGCCCTTCCATCCTAACTGCAGCGACCGGTCCCTATCGTATGGGACCGTAGAGGAGCATCAACATGAAGAAAGGAACTGCATTGGCCACCGCGCTCTTGGCCTGGCCTGTCTTCGCCCTGGCCCAGCAGAACCCCGCGCCTGCTCCCCCCGCTTCCCCGGCACAAGCTGTGCCCCCGCGAGCGGACACCACGCAACCGCCGCCCACGCGTATCACCCTCGACGAAGCCATTCGTCTTGCTCTCCAGCACAATCACGCTCTACTCGCGGCGAAATCGACCATCCTGCAAAATCAGGCTCAGGAGATCACCGCCAATCTCCGCCCCAATCCCGTTTTGGCATGGGATACGCAGTTCCTTCCCATTTTTCAACCCAGTAACTTTACGGCGAATTATTTCGAAAACCAGGCGCAATTCGACATAGGTATTGGTTACCTCTTCGAACGCGGCGGCAAGCGTCAGCATCGCCTGCAAGCCGCAAAAGATCAGACCGCCGTCACGCGGGCTCAAGTGACCGACAACGAGCGCCAGCTCACCTTTAATCTCTCCCAGCAATTCGTCAACGTTTTGCTCGCTCAATCCACCCTCGATCTCGCCCGGCAAGACTACGACAGCTTTCAGAAGACCGTGGATATCAGTGAGTCCCGCTTTAAAGCCGGCGACATGAGCGAGGGCGACCTGCTCAAAATCAAATTGCAATTGCTGCAATTTCAGTCGGATGTTTTCGCGGCCAGGCTCTCGAAAGTCCAGGCGCTTGCCTCCCTTCGCCAGTTCCTCGGGTTCGAATCCGTCCCCGATAATTACGACGTTGAGGGTTCTCTCGACTACCAGCCCGTTCACGCCGGCCTCGACGATCTGAAAGCACTGGCCCTTCGCACCCGCCCGGATCTGCAGGCTGCGCAATTGGGGGTAACCGCTGCTCATAGCCAGGAGTCGCTGGCAGAGGCCAACGGCAAGCGCGACTTGAACGTTACCTTTGATTACTCGCACGTCGCGGGCGTCAACAGCGGCACCTTCTTTTTCAATATCGATCTCCCCATTTTCGACCGCAATCAAGGCGAAATTGCCCGCACCCGTTACGCCATTACTCAATTCCAGGAATTGCAAAGCGAAGCCGCCCAACAAGTGCTCACTGACGTCGTCGACGCCTTCGAGGCATTGCGCTCCAACGATCAAATCATTCAGCTCTACCGCGGCGGGTACGTAGACCAGGCCCAGAAATCGCGTGACATCACTGAGTACGCCTACAGAAAAGGCGCCGCTAGTTTGCTCGATTTTCTCGACTCAGAACGCACCTACCGCGCCAACCAGCTTGCCTACCGCCAGGCGCTTGCCAGCTACATGACCGCGCTCGAACAGATGCGCCAAGCCGTAGGAACGAGGAATCTGCCATGAATTTAAAAATCCGGTTTCGTGTCTTGATTTTTCCAGCCTCGGCTATCGCTACCGGCTTTCTCATCGCCTCGCTCGCTGGCTGCGGTGCCGGCGGTTCCGAATCCAAGATGACTTCCTACTCTTCCAGCGAATCGAAAGCGGAAACCGCTGAACTCTTCACCGTTCCTCAGGAACAGATGGCCCACGTCCAGGTGGTCTCCGTCGAAAAAGCGGCCCTCCCGCGCGTCCTCCGGCTCACCGGCGCGGTGGCCTACAACGCCTTTAAGACCACCCCGGTCTTCGCCGCCATCGGAGGCCCGGTCCGTGAACTCCTCGTCCTTCCCGGCGAATCCGTCCACGCCGGCCAGCCGCTCCTCACCGTCAACAGCCCGGACTACTCTGCGGCCCGTTCCGCTTACCTCAAAGCCCGCACGGCTTTTCTCCTCGCGGACAAGTTCTACACTCGCGCGCAAGATCTCCTCAGTCATGGCGCCATCGCCGAGGCCGATTTTCAAACCGCCGAATCCACGCGCAATCAGGCTCAGGCGGATCTCCAGTCCAGCGAAGACGCTCTTCGCGTTCTGGGCATTAACGATCCTGAATCGCTGGAGAAGAGCGCTCCGAAAACTACTTCGCAAGTTCCCGTTCTCGCTCCTGTTAGCGGAGAAGTTGTCGAGCGCCTCGTCGGACCCGGCCAATTGCTTCAGGCCGGCACGACACAGGTCTTCACTATCTCGGACATGAGCACCGTTTGGGTTCTCGTCAACGTTTATCAGGGGGAAGTCGCTTACGTGCGCCCCGGAGATGGCGTGGACATCACCACCGACGCCTATCCCGACACGTTTCACGGGAAAATTTCCTACATTGCCCCCGCGCTCGATCCCAACACGCGCACCCTTCAGGCCCGCATCGTTACGGAAAACCCTGGCAATAAACTAAAGAAGGACATGTACGTCACCGCCACCGTCAATGCCGGCTCCATCGCCAATGCTCTGACGGTTCCGGACGCCTCCGTTCTGCGCGGCACCGAAAATGAGCCCTTTGTTTACGTTCAATCACCTACAAAACAGAACGAGTTCGCGCGCCGCTTGGTTCAGCTCGGCGACAGCCACGGCGGCCGCACGCAAATTACCGGCGGCCTGAAGGAAGGCGAGCACGTGGTCGGCGACGGTAGCCTTTTTCTGCAGTTCAAGAATTCTTTGCAGCACTAACGGGAGACGCGGCTGAGTGAACTCATAATGATCCATCACATAGTCCATTTCGCCCTTCGCCAGCGCTTCCTCGTGCTGGTGATCACTCTCTTGATGATCGTCGCTGGTGCCGAATCCTTCCGCCGCATGCCCGTCGACGCCTATCCCGACCTGTCTCCTCCCATGGTCGAGTTGATCACCCAATGGCCTGGTCACGCCGCCGAAGAAGTCGAGCGCCTCACCACTCTTCCTCTCGAGCTCGCCATGAATGGCACGCCGAACCTCAAATTCATGCGCTCCATTTCGCTTTACGGTCTTTCCGATGTTCGACTTACCTTTGATGAAAGCGTCGATTCCTATTTCGCCCGTCAACTTGTTTTTCAGCGCCTTAGTGATGCCACGCTTCCCACCGGCGTTGTCCCCAGCATGGCGCCGCTTTTCAGTCCCAGCGGCCTCGTTTACCGCTATGTCATCGAAAGCCCCGATCGCTCCCCCACGGAGCTTCACACCTTCGAAGCCTGGATTATCGAGCGCGCCTATCGCAGCGTTCCCGGTGTCGCCGATGACTCCGGTTTCGGCGGCCCCACCATGGAGTATCACGTACTCCTTGACCCCGTTAAGCTTTACAACTACCACCTCCCCGTCGTTCAGGTTCTCAGCGCGCTTACCGCCAACAATGCCAACACCGGTGGCGGCTTCTACTCTCAGGGCGGCCAGTTTTATTACGTCCGCGGCCTCGGCCTCGTCAGAACCACCGAAGACATCGGCGAAATTGTCGTCGGCAGCGGGAACGGCGTGCCCATCCGCGTGAAAGACATCGGCCGCGTCGTCGTCGGCAACGCGCCGCGCCTCGGCATTTTCGGCTTTCAGGACAAGGGAGAGAAAGGGGCAAAAGGGAAAGACAACCCCGACGCTGTCGAAGGCGTCATCCTCATGCGTCGCGGGGAGCAAACGCAAAATGTCCTCGAGGGCGTCGAGAAAAAAACCGTCGAGATCAATCGTGATCTTCTCCCGCCTGATGTCAAAGTCCGCCCTTACTATGACCGAAGCAATCTCGTCGAAGTCACCACTGGCACCGTCGAATGGAACCTCCTGCGCGGCATGGC
>DATHPO010000033.1:0-9867 GCA_035483835.1 Terriglobales bacterium | reverse complement strand
TAGGCATGCTCCAAATCCAAGCCGGTGAGTTTTGCGACCCATTGCACCGATGAAGATTGTTTGAACTGTGAATGATCATCCTCGCCAGCGGCTTCACGCGATTTTTTCACCAGCTGCTGGCTCAGCGAATGGTCGCCGTGCGAGGGCTCGCTCGGCTGCTGATAAGACACAGCCGACAAGTGAACCAGAGCTGTTGCCCGTTCTGTCGGCGCGAAGGTCAAGAGCAGGGATGCGGCAAAGACAGAGCGCAACACGAACGTCTGCGCGCGCCCGGCGAACCATGAACTTTTCCGAGATCGCGCTTGTCTCATCGCTCTTGTCCTTCACCCGCAGGAGCTTGTGTCATCGCCGGCCGCAAAACAATCCGGATGATTTCAGCAGCGAGCTTTCCGCTTTCCGCTTCCAGACCGGCTTGCGCCGCCACTTTGTCCTTCTCGATGGCGGCTCGCGCCTGTTCAACCTGGGCCTGCGCTCGGTTCCTCGCCTCGGCGACGGCTGCGGCCCGTGCCTGCAACGCTTGCTGACGTAGCGCTTCCTGATTCTTGAAAACCGCGATGCGAGCTTCACGCAAGCGCTGCTCGTATTCCGCGGTTCGCGCTTCGGCGGCCGCAATATCGGCGCGTGCCTTTTCAATCGCTCCCTCGGTCTTACTGCGCCGCTCGGCGAGCACCTTGACCAGCGGCTTGTGGACAAGGGCACTATAAATCCCGTAGAGCAGCACCATAAAAATAATGGTCGGGATTGATCCGAGCAGTAATTCCCCTACTTGCTTGAGCGTTTCGTCCATGTCTTGAGTTTGATAAAAACGTCGTGCTTGAAAAATCCCGAGCGAAAGAGGGCTTTAAGAAACCATTAAACCTAACACTCTAAAGGCTTAGTGTCAACGCGAGTGTCTGTCCGAGAAACGAAGAGGAGTTATTCCAAGAACGTACTTTTGCCTGCTTGTCAAGGACTTAGTGCATTTTAAGTAAAGAATGCTTGACTTCTGGGATGGGGGGTCTAGCATAGAAGTATCACCTCCGATCCAATTCAGGATCGAATGGGCCGATAGCCAAGGACTGTCACCGCTTCTTGGTTGCCGGCCCATTTAAATTTCCGCGGGTAGCCGTTAATTTACGCCATCACGAATTCCCGCACCCGCCTCACCACCGACTCCGGCGCTTCCACTTCCAACTCCACCAACCCATCTTTGTACTTCCGTGAATAAATCCGCGCTCGCGCTTCGAGCAGCGCCAGCGTCTTCCCTTCTTTCTGCGGCACGCGCAAATGGATGCGGCTCAACGCGTCTCCCTGCAGCATCTGGTCAATCCGGTCCAGAAGCGTGCTCATGCCGATGCCTTTCGCGGCCGAGACGTGAACCGTGTTGGCCTCATCCCGCAAGCTCTCGCGCTGCCGGGGAGGGAGCAGGTCAATCTTATTCATCACCCGCAGACGCGGCTTCTTCTCCGTTTCTAGTTCCTTAAGCACCTTCTCCACCTGCGCATCCTGCTCGGCGGAGAGAGGGCTGCTCGCGTCGGAGACTTGCAGGATGAGCGCCGCCCGCTGCACCTCTTCCAACGTCGCCCGAAAGGCGGAAACCAGGGTGTGCGGCAAATTCCGAATGAATCCTACGGTGTCAGACAGCAACACCTGCCGGCGCGACGGCAGCGTAATCCCTCGAATGGTTGGATCCAAAGTCGCGAACATTTTTGGCGACTCCAGCACCTCCGCCTGGGTGAGGGCATTGAACAATGTGGATTTCCCCGCGTTGGTGTAGCCGACCAAAGCGATCAGCGCCACCGGAACCGATTCTCGGCGCTGGCGCTGTTGGGTCCGGATGCGCCGAACATTTTCTATTTGTTGCTTGACGTGCCGAACTCGACGATAGATTTTCCGGCGATCAGTCTCGAGTTGGGTTTCACCGGGACCACGGGTGCCAATCCCGCCGCCCAGTTGCGACATTTCAATACCGCGACCGCCCAGTCGCGGCAGCATATATTCGAGTTGGGCCAGTTCCACCTGCAGCTGGCCTTCGCGGGTACGGGCGTGCTTGGCAAAAATATCGAGGATGAGTTGCGTGCGATCAATCACCCGCGTGTTGACAACCTTCTCGATATTGCGCTGCTGGGATGCGGTGAGGTCATGATCAAACAATAGAAGATCGGCGGAGACTGAGGCCGCGGCCCCGGCAATCTCTTCCAGTTTGCCCTTCCCAATCAGCGTGGCGGGATCCGGTTTGTCGCGATGTTGCAGGAACTCGCCGGCAATTTGCGCGCCCGCGCTGGTCGCCAGGGAGCGCAACTCGTCCAGCGACTCTTCCGCGCTGAACTCGGGGATGCGAGGCGCTTTCGACGCTCCGGACACACTGCTGGCGCTGTCTCGCGCCGCCTGCGCACTGCTGGTCAGCGAGCTTTTCGCGGTCTTGGCCGCCGACCCAGCCCGCGAGCGCACGTGGTAGTCAATCCCGACCAGGAACGCGCGTTCCGTTGGAGCACGACCAGCAGTCGTCGAAATCGAGCCACGCCGCGTGCGCTCTGTCTTGCCTGACACTCTGGACTCTGAACTGCGCAAAAATTCTCTGCCTTATCCGTCCGTACCGGACGCGCTGGGGGGCGGCCCAGACTCGGTAGCGGGGCCTGCCGGCGGTGGAACCATGGCGGGCTTATCTCCGTGGCCATGCGCCACCCTTCCCATTGCTACCGTTGAAATGGCATGCTTGAAGATCAACTGCTCCTGATTATTGGTCTCAAGCACGACGGAATATTTATCAAACGAACGGATACGTCCGGTGAGCTTGACTCCGCTCAACAGGTAGATGGTGATATTCAGTCTTTCTTTGCGGGCGGTGTTGAGGAAGGTGTCCTGAATATTTTGCGCCGGCTTATTTTCCATGCCGATCTCCTTAGCTTTCTCAACCGCGAAAGCTTTCTGTACAGCACACGGTCAGATCCTCAGGCCGCAGCCAACACGGCACTCAGGAACATGTTGGGAGAGCTTGGGATGCGTAAGCGCCCATCCGCTTCCGCCGCCGCACCCAAAGCAACTCTCGGTACAATACGGCCTCGCCCTCGACTTTTCAAGCCGCGTCACCGGTTGACATAAATACACCAAAATGCAAACATTCGTGCGCTGCAACTAAGGTGGGAACCGGAAGTCGATTCTTCGACGCTCGCAACTGATGTTATTGGACGGTTCAGCAGCGCAATTTTTAAGCCGCACTTCACGGATGGCGGAGAAATATCGATGCAACATCTGATTGCTTTCGCAGCCTCATGGGTTATGCCTACGCATACGGGTACCGAAGCCCTGGCACTCATCCTGCGCTGGTTTCACTTCATTGCGGGAATCACCTGGGTTGGATTGCTTTACTTTTTCAACCTGGTCAACGTGCCTTTCATGAAGCAGGTGGACGCGGGCATGAAGCCGAGGGTGTTTCAATACATGACCCTGCCAGCCCTGAACTGGTTCCGCTGGAGCGCGTTGGTCACGGTTTTCGTTGGTTTCTGGTACTGGGGGCAAGTCTTTGTTGGACCAGACGCCGCGCGCATGGGGGTCAGCCCATTGAGCACAATTGGCCTGTTCCTGCTCATCTGGATCGCGGCTTGGGGAATTCTCTTTGCGGTTATCAAGCAAGCGCCGACCGGATATGTTCTTGGCGTCATCGTCGCAGTGGTTGCAATTGCCGGAGCGTGGCTGTTCGTGAACTACACGCCGGTGGGCCAGGATGACAATCACGTGCTCTCGATCGGCGTCGGTGGCGGCTTTGGGATCATTATGCTGTTCAACGTTTGGGGAATCATCTGGCCCAACCAAAAGAAAATTATTCGGGGAACTCTCGCGGGGACGCCGCCGGCCAACGCCGCCGTGCTGGCCCGGCAGGCATTTCTGGCGTCGCGAACGAATTTCTTCCTATCGGTACCTTTGCTGTTTTTCATGGCCGTCAGCTCTCACTACGGGATGTTCGGTCGTTAGGCCCGCAGCCGAAGACTGTAGAGACGAAGCTTGCCACGTCTCCTTGCCCGCTATGCCAAAATGTAGGGGTGGAGTCCGATAAGTATCTGCAAGGAATCGCCCTGTTGAACGAAGCTGAGTTCTTCGACGCTCACGAAGCCCTCGAAGACGTTTGGCGCGCTGCGCCGCCCGAAAACAAGAAATTTCTTCAGGGACTGATTCAGGTCGCCGTGGCATTCCATCACTACTCCACAGGAAACCGGGTGGGTATGCGGTCGGTGCTCGAGCGCGCCATAAAGAATCTCTCTCAACCAGGGGGAATCTTTGGAGAGATTCAGTTGACAGCCCTGCTTCACTCACTCGGCCAATGGCGCGAAGCCCTCGACCATAACACGCCACTTCCACCGCTGCCACGCATCGATATCAGTTAGAGACACGATGCGCGGCGAACGCCCGCGTCCACTGGCCCTGCGAAGCCCGCCGAGTGGTAGAATCGCTTTTTCTCCGTGACTCGCCCCGTGACCCAGTCTTCTACAGCAAAGCCGCGAGCGTCCCAATCTCCGGCCAGAAAGTTCGACCCCATTCCCTTGCTGGACCTGCAGCGGCAATACCAGCAGATTCGCGAAGAAGTGCTGGCGGCGGTAGAGCGCGTGTGCTCGTCGCAGCAATATATTTTGGGCGCGGAGGTCGAAACCCTCGAACGCGAGATCGCTGCCTTCGCGGGGGCCAGCGCGGCCGTCGGTTGCGCTTCGGGTACCGATGCTCTCTGGCTGGCATTGGTGGCCGCTGGAGTTCAGCCCGGCGATGCGGTCGTCACGACGAGCTTCAGCTTCTTTGCCTCGGCCAGCGCCATCGTGCGGGCTGGGGCGAGGCCTGTGCTGGTGGACGTTGATTCTGAGACGCTGAATCTGAGTCCGGAGTGCGTCAAGGCTCGGCTCCGTGCAGGAGGATCGTACAAGATCCGAGCTCTGCTACCGGTGCATCTTTACGGCCAGTGTGCCGACATGGATGCGTTGCAGCAGATCGCAGACGATTTCCAGTTGTCCATCGTCGAAGATGCGGCGCAGGCTATTGGGGCGAAATGGCGAGGCCGGAGGGTTGGCTCGCTGGGCGCAGCGGCGACGTTTAGTTTTTATCCCACCAAGAATCTAAGCGCGTATGGCGACGCGGGAATGGTGACAACTTCTGATTTGAATTTGGCCGAGCACATGCGGAACTTGCGCAATCACGGCAGCCCGCGCCGCTACCATCACGAAGAATTCGGCTGGAACTGCCGCATGGACGCGATTCAGGCGGCCATCCTGCGGGTTAAGCTGCCGCACCTCGAAATCTGGAACCAGCAGCGGCGGCAACGTGCGGCAACCTACGATCGTTTGTTGGCCGATGCGGGGCTGGCATCGAAACGATTCGACTCACCGGTCAAACCGCTCAAGACTTCTCCGCATGCCTTTCACGTCTTTCATCAATACGTGATCCGGGCGCAGCGCCGCGATGAACTGCGCAAGTTTCTTGGCGACAGAAACATCGGCACCGAGATCTACTATCCCATCCCGCTGCATCTTCAACCCTGTTTTGCTTACCTGGGCTACGGCACCGGCGACTTGCCAGAATCGGAACGCGCCGCGGCTGAAGTGCTGGCGCTCCCCATGTTCCCGGAGTTGACGGAGCCCGAACAGAAATGCGTGGTTCATACCATCGCAGATTTCTACTCGTAGCTCCGAGTCGTTCATCCGCGCCTAGTGATGCCGCGACTTTTTCCTCAATGTGGAGGGTTCCTTTACCTCTCCCGGCGCCAGTACGCGGCGCACAATTGGGGAGTTCATTTTGTACTTGCGCTCGCTTATGTTGCCGTTGTCGTCTGTCACGCTCAGTACAAACACCGGGAGCATTCCTTCTTTATCGAAATTCTCCTGCGAAACCGTTACCGGCAAGACTCCATTCAGGTTGTGCTCGCGATAGGCGGTTTCATAGCGATGGTGTTTGACATTCCAGGTGAAAACACGGATCTGGTTGAAGTCGAAGGGTAGGCCATCCTTGGGTTCGCTGAGGGCGACCAGATATTGTGGAACCTTTTTGTCTCCGTCGGCCACCTGGTCCAGAACAAAAAAGGCGACGGGCCGCTGGCCCTCGGCATATTGCGCGATTTCGAGGGGCACATCCATATCCACCATGCGCGCCAGCACCCAGCCCACGCGGCCGTCGGGATCGCGGATGAGCCACCAGTCTTCCATCGCAGGCGTGGTTGGCTTTGGTGATTCGTTTTTGTTCGGATTTGCGGGCTTCGCGACCGCGCCAGGCACGGTTTTCTCGGCGGTTGCGCGCTTCAGGATGACAACTTTGGATCCCTGGTTCAACTGGTAGAGATGTTCGGTTTCGCGTCCAGGTTCAAGGTGAATATTAGTGTCGTTGCGGGTTGTGCCAGCAGCCTGGACCGGAGCGTTTTGCTGTTGCTGCGCCAGTTGCTGAAAGCCTTGGTAAACCGACTCTGGCACTAGCGAGCGCTGCTCCATCCAGCCTTCGACGCCACTCGCCGTGCGTACTCGCGCAAACCGCTTTTCGCGTTCGAGTATCTGGACTCTATCTCCGTTCTTGACCACGCCGGTCTTGGTGAAGACTGCAGATACGCGGTCGCGAAGTATTGCCTGCGGTGCCGAGACGTAGGCGATTTCCTGCACCCGGCCTCGTCCACGACACGCGGAGAAGAGTGAGAGCGCTACCAGCAACGTCAGAAACCACAGAGATCGCCAACTCGTTTTCGCAGAGACCACAAAACAATATAGCGCAGGGCGGATCAAAATCTTAAAACGCAAAGGTCGCTGAGAGATTCCGCAGACAGTACGAGCCTGGGGTTTTGAGTCAGAGATACGCGATCTATATGTTTTGGCGTTCAATGCCCGCGTAACATTGTCGCGCTACAAACACGGTGCAGAGATCCTTGAGCTTTTGCTCAGGATGACCGGGTGCCTGCTTGGAGCTTTCCGGACGCACACCAGTTTTCAGTCGCCAAAACTGATCCCGATTGCGCGAGCGGTGTTCACGATTTGTCCGTGGGGATCCACGGTTTTCAATTGTCCAATGGCATCGGCGATGCTGACAGCGTCGATTTCTCCCCTGTGCAAACAAACCATTTTGCCGAATCCTCCTTCGGCGATCAGTTCGACCGCAGACACGCCGAAGCGCGTGGCCAGGATGCGGTCGAAGGGAGTCGGCGAGCCGCCGCGCTGGATGTGGCCTAACACACTGACCCGCACATCTTTCTTCGCACCGCGGGAAACAGCATCGCCAATCCGATTCGCCACTGCGCCCGTCCGACGATGTTCTTGCCATTCCGAGGGCATCTTGATCCCCTCAGCCACGACGATGATGGTAAAACGCTTGCCGTAGGATTCGCGCAAGGCTACGTGCTCACAGATTTTATCGATGGTGAACGGGATCTCGGGAATCAGGATCACGTGGGCACCTCCGGCGATTCCGGCTTCGAGCGCGATCCAGCCGGCGTCCCGGCCCATGACCTCTACCACCATGATGCGATGGTGCGCCTCGGCCGTGGTGTGGATTTTGTCGACAGCGTCGGTCGCGGTTACGAGCGCGGTATCGAAACCGAACGTGACCTCGGTGGCGGATAGATCGTTGTCGATGGTCTTGGGGACGCCGACGATGTTCATTCCCTTCTTGAAAAGCTCCAGCGCGATCGTCTGCGAGCCATCCCCGCCAATGCTGATCACAGCATCGATTCCAAGCTTGCGCGAGTTGGCGATGACCTCATCAGAAATATCGCGGACGACTTCCACGCCGTTCTCGACCGTGCAGTAGTGGAAAGGATTGCCGCGATTCGTAGTTCCCAGGATGGTGCCGCCGCGGGGCAGAATTCCGCTGACATCGTCGAGGGTGAGGGGACGCGATTTCTCCGGCCAGATCAGGCCATCGAAGCCATCCGGAATGCCGATGACCTGCCAATTGTATTTGAGAATGGCGGCTTTCACGGCCGCGCGGATGACCGCATTCAGGCCCGGTGCATCTCCGCCTCCGGTGCAAATGCCGATACAGCGGATGTCAGACATTGTGGCCGGTTATTGGATCGTGGTGATCGTCACGAGGGGCGCCGTAACCGTCGTGGTGCTCGGGTAACTAACCGAAAGCGTGGTCTGCACGCCTGGGCTCGCGGTTATGGTCGTAATGGTCACCGGGTCTCCCTGAGATATCGAGAAATCGGTAGTGTCGGACAAGGTCCAAGTTGCGGTTGAGGAGACGTCAACCGGGCTGCTCTCTCCGGTCACGGTGGCATACGCAAAGAACGTTTGGCTTCCGCCACTCACCTTAATGCTTACGTTACCCGAGGGCTGGGTCTTGAGAGCGGTTACGTTTCCCAGAGCCACTGTGATACTCGAAGTACCGCTCGTCGCCTGAAAACCCGCCGTGATGGTTGCGGTGCCAACGGAATTGCCCGTCACCAACCCTGAAGAATTCACGCTAGCAGTAGTTGACGCGCTGCTGCTCCATTGCACACCTGAGCCGAGGGCCTTGGTAGACCCATCGTTATAACTTCCGATGGCGCTTTCCTGCACGGTCGCACCTTGGTTGATGGTCGCAGTGGGACCTACGGTGATAGAAGTCAATACCGGATCGACGAAAAACCCGTTGCATGCCATACCTGTGGCGAACAATACGAGGGTTGCAAAAGCAGCCGCGAGTTGAAGTTTCTTCTTACTGCTCAGCATGTTAGGAAAGCCCTCAAGGAAACCGTCTTTCCGGACGGTTCGCAAGCGGCGTCAATAAATTGTAGCAGAGAAGATTGCCAGCCAGCGTATCCCTTCATACACGGCGGTACCTGTCCTGTCACGTCGCGCCACAGTAAAGAACGCCGGTGCGTAGCAGGAGTTGCAGGCTAAATTTTTGATGGAGTTGCTCGAATCCCATCGCCAGTACAACATAGAAGCTGACCGTGCGGAACATCATACCGAGGATGAAGGAGGGCTGCTGCCCGGAAAGCCCGAAAGTTCAGCATGACCCTTCGAGCGTGAATGCTAGGAAGCTCAGAATGTGCAAATCTTGAAGGTTGCCTGAAATTTTCACGGCGCCCCCAATTGGTCAACACGAACAGCCTCGAAAGCCAATAAACACCTTAAAAATAAACAGCTTGCGCGGGTACTGATGCACGCGGCATAACTTGTGCGAAGGTCACTGGCACAAGCGACCGATTGCACCATGCACGGTTCCACAGCCTTTCCACAGCCTGTAGGCATCGCCGTTGTGACGGAAAACCCATGCTAGTCCGGCGGCGCCATACCGTCCGCGAGCATGGACTCAAAGCGCGTGGAATTCTTCAGGAATGCCAGGTTCACGCGGCCGGTGGGGCCGTTGCGCTGTTTGGCGATGATGAGTTCCGCTTTGCCCTGCAGGTCGGGATCGTCCTGCTTGTAAACCTCTTCGCGGAAGATGAAAGCCACGACGTCGGCGTCCTGCTCGATCGATCCAGATTCGCGCAGGTCCGAGAGCTGCGGACGGTGGTCGCCACCTCTGCTCTCGGGCGCACGGCTCAACTGAGAAAGCGCGACCACTGGGACCGTCAATTCTTTCGCCAATGCCTTCAAACCACGCGAGATGGCAGAAACTTCCTGGGTACGGTTCTCATAGCGGCGGCCGCCGCCCGACATGAGCTGCAGGTAATCGACGATCAACAAATCAAGCCTGCCTTGTGATTGTTGCAGGCGTCGGGCCTTGGCCCGCATTTCGCTGAGCGCGATGCCCGGCGTGTCATCGATAAAAATGGGGGCATGCGCCAGTTGCTCCATGGCGTGTACGACTTTGGTCATGTCATCGCGCCAGAGCGAGCCGGTGCGCATCTTATGCGAGTCCACTCGCGCTCGTGAACAAAGCAGACGCAACAGCAATGCCTCGCGCGACATTTCGAGCGAGAACATGCCAACCACTTTCTGA
>DATHPO010000032.1:0-7638 GCA_035483835.1 Terriglobales bacterium | reverse complement strand
TGGGCGGCTTGATGTCTTTGTGGATCAGACCCCGCTTGTGTAACCGGCTGAGTGCGGTTGCGAGACCAACGGCGAAGCGCAAAAACTGCGTCATTTCCATCGGTCCCTGAATGAGTCGATCGAGAGGTTCACCGCCAGGGTTCTCGAGCACGAGTATCGTCTGCCCGTTGAGCTGGGAGAGAGCGAGGGGCCGAACTGCCCATGATGGGTCCAGGTCAGCCCTCAACGAGTATTCGTGCTCCATCCTCTTGAGGCTTTCCGGCGCGGGGCGTGTTGAAACAGGCGCTAGTAGGAGAACAGACGGTGCGTCTACCTGGTTCGGGTGCTGGCCCCGGTACAGGATGAACTCCTCATCCTTTCGGAGCGGTTCAAGCACATATTCTGAAAGCTCCACGATGACTGTTCTCCACTTTCAGGTACTCCATTGATGTTGAGAGAATGACCGCTGCCAAAAAGTTGGTCCGGAAGTCGATCCGTTCGGTAAAATTCTCCAGGCTTGAACTTCCATTCAAGCCCCCCGCTGCCGGAACCGTATTGACCACGTCACGAAGCGCTCTCTCGCTCCGGCGGGCAGTTTCCGTCCGCTGCTTAATCTCTTCAAAAGCTTTCTCCAATTCAATCCTGGCCTGCACCTGTTCGGTGACATCTATTGCGGTCCCATCAAATTCCACGAGGTCGCCCTTCTCACGATGAGACTTCCGATAGAATGTGGTATTTGATGTGAGCGGACAGGCTGGTGGGAACCATGTTCTGCGGATGCCATCCACGGATTATAGTCCAACCGGCGATTCCAGCCTTCTTGGAACTTATGCAAACGCGAGCCAAGCCTTTGAATGGCTAAACCGGGCTTACGCCTGGAGATAGACATCGCAAATCGCCCAGTCACGTTCTGCAAGCCGACTTGCAGTTACTAATCCGGCCAACTTGCTCAAACCCCGTTTATGGCCGTGCGCACGCCGAGCTAGTCGGATAAGGGCTTACGAGTAATCGAATTTGGGGGCTGGAGAAACGAACAGCCTCTCTTGACCCTTTGGTTTTAGCATTGCTAGATGTTATAAGGAGGAAACATTTTATGCTCAACGCTATTCCTCTGGTCCTGGCGGCCCTCATGGCTGTGGGAATCATTGTAATCGGTTGTTTCTAAAGGAATTCGGGACGCCGCATGTGGATTGGTGCTGCTGATAATGATGCTCACTGCGGACAGGCGGACGCTAGGCATAGCTCTACTCGTCTTGGCCATCATCCCTCTTGGCGACATGTCGATCATTCTGGGGTCGGGCGGGTCGAAGTCGAAAGCGTTCTCAATTCATGGCGTAACCTGCGCGGTGATGCTTGTCGTCGGCCTCTTGTTGATCCATGCCATTTGAGAGCGAAGTATTCCAGCAAATCGGCGCGGCGACGCTTAGAAAAGGCGGAAGGACAATGAACCATTGGATGTGGCTGGTGTCTCTAGTTGGCATTCTAAGCACAGCAGTTGTGTGTGGCACGGACGTCTTCTTTTTGACTATCGGCCGTCCCGCGCTCAGATTGGCTTCACCATCTGCCGGAACCGAGGTCATGGGATTTCTCCACATGTTTGCCGATGCGCGGATGCCGATCTGGGGCGTCTCGGCGATCTTGTCCAACTTCTTGCTGGTCGTGTTAAGCAGGAGTGGACAGCGCTGGTTCTATTTCGCATCGCTCTTAATGCTGATTCTGTTCGTCGTTATCTACGCCCGCGTGTCAAAACCTATTAATCGGCTTCAAACCGAAGCGGCAAGAACCGGAGAAAGCCTCAACAATGGTCGAGAACTACAGGCGTCGTGGGATAGATCGGTAATGATCCGTGTTCCGCTGCTCGTTGCGTCTCTGCTTGCCCAGTGCCTCGTGTTGCTAGTCGCTTAGGCGCAAATGTGGCTGGTGCGCTCCCCTTTGAGGAGTCAGTAGCCATCCGAGGCTTGGACGGTGCCTTCCATATCGTGCCTGTCGTCGGCCTCTTGTTGATCCATGCCATTTGAGAGAAATGCCTCTGACCGTTCTTGTCGACCGTGAGGATCGGATTGCGATCAGCCATGCTGGAGATGTCGATCTAGTGCTCTTCGAAGCCGACATCAACGCGCTCCTCGCCGAATAGGCGAGCGTTCAGCTCATTTTGCCCACAGGTGCGAAGTCGGCTTCCCTCTAGCGATTGGTCGGTCACTGCTGGCTCGTTTCTCAGGGCTAATCAGGGCAGGGACGACTTCTGGTGCTTAGGCCTGCCGGTTCTTGTGCCGCCTGCATCCAAATGATTTGCGATATTGACCCAGAGTAGTGCCCAGCCGTCGGGGGCGAAAACGCGACGAAGCACCTCGGCGCTGCTGCTCAAATGATTATGCGGCGGCGGCGCGGATTCGCGCTGCCGGCACGACGACCTCAACAAGTCCAGTCGCTACGTCATAGACGAGGCCTGATATAAGCCACCGGCTCGGCAACGCCGTAATCGCGCGGAGCGCGGCAACGTCGGCGGCAACCGCAGCGCGGGGATCGGTGACCGCTTTTGTCTTGAGTTCCGCTTCCTGTATCTGAAAATAGTGTGCCAGCATGGCGGGGTTGCCCACAAGGCGAGTGATGCCGCAATCGGTGTGCTGGAGTACGATGATGTGAAATTCACCGCCCCCTCCAGGAATCTGCCCGGCAACTTCACCGATTCGCCCGAGTAGTCCCAACTGCTCCAACAACCCAGGCGTGATTCGACCGCCGATGTTACGCATCACGACGGCCTCGCCCGGTTTGATTCCGAGTACGTCAGCAGGATCCACACGCATATCGGCGCAACCAATGATGATCGCCTTCACGTTTGGCAGCGCCTGCGGGAGCGAGGGCATAAGTGTCCCCGCAGCAGACTGCTGAGCTGCAAAGTCTTTGTTACGTTGTAACATAAGGTCAAGACTGTTCATGTTGGTTTCCCCCCCCGATAGATAGATGTTGCTTGACACTTTGTTGGTATACGCTGAGCGCCAACGTCTTCACCCGCTCTTGGAAACAATGTGACTGTAGTCGATCGTGATTCGTGATGTTTCGTTGGAAGATTTCATGACACCCGGTACAACTGTCTAACCCGCTCTCCATTTCTCGCCTCTGTCCTGCTTTACACCTGCTTCGCGAGCGCCCTTAGTTCAAGTGCCATCGCGCAAGCAGACCCGACGCATGTGGTGTCACCTGCGACTTTTCTTGGGACATCGTAGACGCAAATTGCGTCCCTTAAGGAGGCCGGCTGGTCCAAGGAGAAACTTGCCGCGGCGCAAGCCTATGCCAATGCGGACTCGGTTCACACTTCCGCGGTGATGGTCGTCCAGGGCGGTGAAGTGGCTGATCAGTGGGGAGATTTCGACAAAAAGATTGACTGCTATTCCATCCGAAAGAGCCTACTGAGCGCTCTTTATGGAATTTACTCGGCTGAAGGCATCATTGACGTCAATCAGACCCTTGAACAGCTCGGCATCGACGACTCGCCTGACCCGCTCACGAAAGAAGAAAAGCAGGCGCGCGTCGTGGATCTGCTGCGCGCACGCTCGGGCGTGTACCACAAGGTAGATTTTGAAACTGAGTGCATGCAGAAGAGCCGTCCAGCGCGCGGGAGTCACCCGCCAGGCACGTTCTGGTATTACAACAATTGGGATTTTAATGTCCTAGGGACGATCTTTGAAAAAAAGACTGGCATGAAGATCGGCGACGCCTTTTATCAACTCATATCTCCTGTCCCAAACCTGTCCGTTCGACCGTTGCTTTCTGCGGCTTTTTCGATTATTAATCTTGCATATATCGCGGTCTCTGCAGTTTTCCTATCCTGGGAATTGAATGGCGCTGTGCGTCAGCAGTCCTCAGTGATAAGAACCTGAAGTGTAGCTTTCGGACGAACAGCCTGGCAGACAATTCCGGGACCGCGGTCATCGATTCCCTCGCCCCCGTTGGGGCCAAGTCCTTCTCGCTGAAAGGATGCCCATGCGCCGCAAAATGGGGTTCTTCCCCTTCTTTCTGGGCCTCGTCGCCTTCGCATGTGGTTCCGATCTCGCGTTGGCTCAAAGGATTGATTCAGGTCAGCGTTCGCGCGCTCTTATCACGGCACAAATTGACGAAAGCAATCGCGTTCCGCTTGTCGGCAATATGCGCCCCGAAGCAAACGCTGGAAACGATCGCGGCAAGGTTGCGGACGATTTTCCGATGGACCACATGCTGCTCCAATTGAAGCGTCCACCCGAGCAAGAGCAGGCGCTCCAGGAGTTCATAGACGAGCAGCAGACGGCTGGATCTCCGAACTTTCACCGGTGGATCAGCGCGCAGGAATTCGGGGAGAGGTTTGGTCTCTCGAAACAAGACCTGGACGCACTTGCCAGATGGTTGCAGTCGCACGGATTCAAGGTCAACGTGATCTATCCCAGCGGCATGGTCATCGACTTCTCGGGAACGGCTAGACAGGTCCGCGAAGCCTTCCAAACGGAGATCCACCATCTCGAAGTCAACGGGGTGAATCACATTGCGAACATGAGTGATCCGCGTATCCCCGCAGCGTTAGCGGCTACCGTCTCGGGCGTCGTCTCTTTACACGACTTTCGGCCTCGCGCCATGTACAAGATGCGCCAGCCTAAAACCCAATACACGTTTCCCGATGGCTTTGGCGGCAACAACTATGCGGTCGTTCCTGCGGACCTGGCAACCATTTACAACTTGAACCCGCTTTTTAGCGCGGGTTATACGGGCCAGGGCCAAACGATTGTAGTCATCGAAGACACAAACGTGTTCAGTGCTTCTGACTGGAATACCTTTCGCTCGACACTCGGTCTTTCTACCTACACTTCGGGTTCCTTCACGACGGTGCATCCGGCTCCTTCGAGCGGGACAAACAACTGCGCTTCTCCCGGAATCATAGCTCCGAACGACGCAGAAGCAATTCTGGATGCGGAATGGGCCAGCGCCTCAGCTCCAAGCGCCGCAATCGTGATGGCGACTTGCGCGGATACTGGCCCCACATTCGGTGGCCTGATTGCCGTTGAAAACTTGATTAACGCCAGCAGCCAGCCTCCGGCCATCATGAGCGTAAGCTACGGCCAATGCGAAACGGTGAACGGCGCTGCCGCCAATGCCGCGTACAGCTCGGCGTATCAGCAGGCCGTGGCGGAGGGCGTTTCTGTTTTCGTTGCCGCTGGCGATAGTGGCGCCGCAGGCTGCGATAACAGCGCTTCAGAAGCAACTCACGGCATCGGCGTCAACGCTTTCGCGTCCACGCCATACAACGTGGCAGTGGGCGGCACAGACTTCAGCGACACTTATTCGGGCACCAACGCTACATATTGGAATTCGAGTAACACCTCCAATTTTGGCTCTGCGCTCTCTTACATTCCGGAAATTCCATGGAACAACTCATGCGCGGGTGCGTTGCTCACGAATTACGAAGGTTTTAGCGTGACGTACGGCTCGAGCAGCCTGTGCAACGACCCTAGTATCGGCTCACTTCTCGCGAGCACAGTCGCTGGCGGTGGTGGCCCAAGCGCCTGCGCGACCGGATCTCCGTCTCCATCGAATAGCGGTATCGTGAGTGGAACGTGCCAGGGATGGCCCAAACCTTCGTGGCAGTCTGTCCTCGGAAATCCAAACGACAACGTTCGCGACACACCGGACGTCTCACTGTTCGCTGCCGATGGCCTGTGGGGTCATTTTTATGTTTTTTGTTGGTCGGACACGGCAAATGGCGGAGCCGCGTGCACTGGCGCTCCGAGTGGCTGGTCCGGCGCGGGTGGTACATCTTTCGCGTCGCCCATCATGGCGGGGATTCAGGCCCTCGTGAACCAGAAGGCGGGTGGGCCGCAGGGCAATCCCAACCCCGTTTACTACCAACTCGCTTCCAACGAATACGGTTCGGGCGGCAACAGTTCTTGTAACTCAGCCAACGGCAACACCGCTGCCAGCAGCTGCATTTTTTATGACGTGACCCTCGGCGACATGGATGTGGACTGCGTTGGCAGCGCCAATTGCTACTTGGCTGACGGCTCGGTGGGCGTTCTCTCGACGTCCGATAACTCGTTTAGTCCGGCGTACGGCACCACCACTGGCTGGGACTTCGCCACGGGAATCGGAAGCGTCAACGCCGCGAACCTCGTGAACAACTGGCCAGCTTCGGGACCTAATTTTTCAATTTCGGCGTCGCCAAATACCGTGACACTCACGCAGGGGACCAGTGGAACGAGCACAATCACCGTTACTCCGGAGAACGGTTTCGCCGGCACGGTCAGCTTGTCGATATCGGGTTTGCCAAACGGCGTGACGGCGTCCTTCAATCCCGCCAGCACTGCAGGCACGAGCGCGTTAACACTCGTATCAAGTTCCACAGCCGCCGTTGGCACGTTTACAGTAGCCGTCACGGGTTTGTCCGGCACGCTGACTAACCAGACCACCATCTCCCTCGCGGTGAACCCCACAGGCAGCTACACCCTCTCCCCATCACCGAGCAATCTAAGCATCGTGCAAGGAACCAGTGGCGCAAGCACGATCACGATCACACCTCAGGGTGGTTTCAATGGCAGCGTCACTTTGTCCGCATCCGGTCTGCCCAGAGGCGTGACGGCATCGTTCAATCCCGTCAGCACCACGGGCACCAGCACGTTGACGTTAACAGCCAGCGGCACGGCGGCGACTGGAACGGCCACGGTTACCGTCACAGGGATTTCGGGCAATCTGTCGAGTGCGGCTACCCTTTCACTGACCGTCACTGCTCCGCCGAACTTTGCACTCTCCGCATCTCCAAACACCTTAACCATCGCGCAGGGGGGCGCTGGGGTAAGCACCATCACGGTCACGCCGCAAAATGGCTTCAGCAGCGGCGTCAGCCTGTCGGCTTCCGGTTTGCCCAGTGGCGTGACGGCGTCCTTCAATCCTGGCAGCACAGCGAGTTCGAGTACCTTGACACTGACCGCAAGCGGCACTGCAATAACGGGTAAGGCCACGGTAACCATCACGGGCACCTCAGGCAACTTGACCAATTCTGCTGCGATTACGCTGACTGTACGGCTAGTCCCAACGCTTCCCACGATCTGGACGGACTCTGATATTGGCTCGACGGGCCTGGCGGGGAATGCCAATTACGCCAACGGGGTGTTCACGGTGGCGGGAGCGGGAGCGCAGATTTACGGCACCGCCGACGCCTTTCATTTCGTGTATCAACCGCTGTCGGGAGACGGGACGATCGTGGCGCGGCTGGTCAGCGTGCAAGGAGGTTCCGGGTTCGTGGCCCCGGGCGTGATGATTCGCGAGACGCTGACGGCCGGATCGACGAATGCCGAAACGGCCGACTGGGCAGCTAGCAGCACGATCTATTTTGACGCTCGCACCAGCACCGGCGCGAGCACTACCCCTTACGCCAGCGTGAGTGAGACTCTGCCGTATTGGCTGAAGGTGAGCCGCAGTGGGAACAGCTTCAGCAGCTTTACTTCGATGGACGGAGTGAATTGGACGCAGCGGGGGACGAGCCAGACCATCAACATGGCCCAGAATGTGTACGTGGGATTGGCGGTGAACAGCGGCAGCGCTTCGGCCCTAGCGACCGCGACTTTCGACAACGTATCCGTCAGTTCAGCTTCCGCGCCAGCGCCGGTGATCAGCAGCGTATCGGCGACGACCGGATCGATA
>DATHPO010000031.1:0-4136 GCA_035483835.1 Terriglobales bacterium | reverse complement strand
CTGTCATTCGCCGGACGAAGGAGATGCCGTCGACAACAGCATCGAGGTCCTTGTCGGCACCTTGTTCGAAAGAATTGAAATTTATCGCAGGGGTATCGCGAGGGTCGGCGGAGCGAAGCGTGACTGTGCCGGCGCGATTCCGCGAATGACCCTTTAAGACAACCCAAGTGATATAGTTGAGTTTTTTCGCAAAGGATTGGGAGTATCCCGGACGATAACCGTTGAACTTGGCGAGCAGCGCCATGCAGAAGAGATCCGGTGGACCTTCAGCGACAGGCGAGGCGCGGAAGACGGCGAGCACGCTGCCGTTCGTGGCATACACACCGCCGCGACAGGCGCGCCATTGTCGATATTGGGGGTCCTCGGTAGAGAACGTCGCGTCGTTGTAGGCATCCCAATCTCTGAACTTCATGCGGTTGACGACGCCTACCTCGTAACGGTCTTGCAGATTTTTCCCGACACCCGGCAGATCAACTCGCGACGGGATGCGGAAGCTCTCGAGTACATCGCGCGGTCCGATACCTGAAAGCATCAGTAACTGGGGTGTGTTGAAAGCGCCACCCGCCAAGATCACCTCTTTTGACGCATAGACCTGGCGGAGTTCTCCCGGACTCGCGTTCGGATTTGGATGGGCCCGGTATAGCCTTTCGCCATTAAGATACTCAACCCCAATAGCGCGATTAGTCGCATCCAGCAGTACCCTGGTCGCGAGTGCGTTAAGCTGCAGCCGCAGGTTAGGGTGCTTGTGTCGAGTCTCCAGGAGATACTCGCGGGTGCCGAAGCGCGCGTGGTGTCTGGTTGTAAGTGGCATGCACCGCGCACCTATAGAGTCATTGCTCACCTGACGCCAATCGTTCGGATCTTTGATGTCAAACAGCGATTCCAGACGCTCAAGATCATCCCTGGAGTCCTTGCATGACCATAGGGAATCGATGACGACGTCTCTTAATGCACGATCGCGGAGAGCCGCGAAAGGCACGGCCGTTTCCGTGCGCAGCCATCCCTTCCAGCCATGCCTGCTGGGGTTGAACCCGAGCTTCGCCAGACAGCGCTGCAGCGGTCGGTAATGACAGTTCTCCATGCGCTGGAAATACTTCCACATCTTATCCGGCTCCCAGCTTGAATCATTGGTGAGCTCAGCGATGTATTTCCAGTCCGAGCCATTCGGACAAATCAGAATCATGGCATTGTGAGCTGTGCAGCCGCCCAAAGTGCCGGCTCGCGGATAATAGACCCCGTCCACCGGTTTGCCTTGGAACTCTGCAACGTAGTTGGGATCAAGTTGCTGCTGAGTTGCGTCGCCATAGTGGCGAACGAAGAAGTCCCATTTCATGGCATCATTTTCAGAGGCAAAACCGTGAAATGCGGGTACATCGTAGTCGAGAGGCAGCCGGTTCAGGTGGGGCCAAACGGAATCGCCTCCACTGAGCTTACGTGGATCGCCTCCCGCCTCCAACAAGACAACCGACTGGCCTGCTTCCGCGAGCCTTGCCGCCACTGTGCCTCCGCCGGCGCCGGAGCCCACCACAAGATATTCGCAGGTGGCTGTTGGGTGTGCAGTGCTCAAAGTCATGTCGAAACGAGAAGGTGCACAAATAGCATGGCGGATACTAATTTAAGCCCAGCTGGACTCAGCGATGCGGAAAATAGTAAACCGCTGGCGACCGCTTGGTAGCTTGCTACTATACACCGGCACGGATCACTCAGGCAGCGAAGGTTTCGTTACCGTCAGGTTCGTAATGTTCCACGTGGTTCATGCTCTGGCGCAATGTGGAGAGCGTCTTATAGAGACCCAGACGCGCCCGACTTTGATTACCCAACGGGCGGTGTTCGGGCACGCAATGCCAAGGGTTGTACGAAAGTACCTTGGCAAACTCGAACTGCGCAGGCGAGTCAAATTTCTGCTGCGGGATGTGGAGGACCGCAGCAGGGACGCGAGGTGAAAGTCGCGGCGGCCAAAACACTGCATTGTTCTCGATGGGCATGAGATAAGGGTCAGTCTGCACCTGAAGATTGATGTCGAATTCCACGTCTTCTTTCGCCAGCGTGGCGACCATCGCATCACGCAGATAATTGTCGGAAGGCCGCAGCGGGAGGCGTGGCACACGAGCTCTCCGTCTACGACGAGACCAGATGGAAAATTGCATCGCCTGTCCGTCACCGAGAAGGTACGGAACGCAACTGAAATACTGGCTTTCCAGCGGGCTGCTCTGAGTTTTGATCCAGAGTCCCTGCATGATCAGGTCTAGCAGATGCGGCTGTGTGAAGTTAAGAAAATGGAACAGTTGCGCGTTTTTGTAACTCCACCGCTGTAAGTGCGCGTTCGCCTTGGTGTCCGGCGTAACGAATGTTGGCGTGGAGACCGCAGTCATGTCTTGCGTAAACTTCTCATCGTCGAGCAGTTTGGGCCCAGGCACACCCATGAGCTTGATGCTAATGCTCATGAAGCCTACATCGTCGATATCGGGTGTGATGTAAGGACCGGGGCCACAGAAACGTACCCATGCAGGATACGTTCGCGGCTGAGCGTAGATACCGCGCCTCATGTGCTCGGGGATATCTTCACGCACAATGAACTCACCGCGAACAATGCCATGAGTCTTGGTGTTTCCACCGCGCTGAAAGTCCCCGGGCTTCCAAAGTCTGCGCATCTGGTCGCCCATCGCAGAGATGATGTCGTCACGATGCGCATCTTCGTCCGGTTGGATCTTCTCCTCTGCCAGTTGCAAGCCATCGTTCTTGCGCTGTAAGTTGATCAGAGAATTAATAAGGTTAGTAAGTAATTGGCGGAAGACCGCGTCGAAGGCGGGTCGAAAGAATGGATCGATTCGGCGTTCGAGATGGACGAAAAAAGTGGAGGCGTCTGCAATCCAATTCAGCAATCGCACACCGGTATCCGCAGGTGGGAGGCCGTATCCGGTATTGCTACTCGAAGCCACGGCGGGGAGTAAGTATACTACGCAAGTCAAGAACGCATTCACCCTTTATCGAGTGGTGTTGATGCAGGGTTTGTCGGTGAGGGGATCGTCGGCGACGATGAGATCAAGATGGGGCTGAAACCGTGGTTCGGAGCCGACAGGATCATTGCCGGAGTCCATCCGCTCGACGTTTTTGCAGCCTGGCTATCTTGTGGGTCGAAGTTGTTTTCTCGAGGTTGGGGCGACGAGTCGCTGCTCGCCGATTTGTCAGAACGAACGTCTTTTGCGCATCCGCCCGGCCCGATTTGCGTTGACTGGAGCGCTGGAGCGAGTTCAAACAAAAAGATCCGACGCGATGGAACATTCACATCTCCGTTAAGCTCACTTCCCCAAAAAGCCAGAACGGTTCACGTTCGAGCCTGGTCGCGGGCCGGAAACACCGCTGCATCTGTGATTCTTGCGGCCTCGCGGGACGAAGGTTACAAAATGCGGGAGCACATTTTTGGCGCGCTGGTAGATCAGGGACTGGATCTATATCTCCCGGAAAATCCTTTCTACGGACTTCGCCGGACAACGTCATCCGCATGCCTGGCCACATTCAGCGATCAAGCGTTGATGAACCTGGGCATGGTGTGGGAAGCGCGGGCGCTGGTGGAGTATCTGCGTAATTCGTACCAGAATCTGGCAGTGGCGGGCTACAGCATGGGTGGCCACATGGCGGCGATCACGGCGGCGGTATGTCCGTTTCCGATCGCCTGTGCAGCGCTGGCGACGGGGGCTTCGGCGGCGCCGATCTTCACTCAAGGATTGTTGTCCTGGAGCATAGATTTGGACGCGCTGGCGGGCGAAACCGATCTACAGTCGGAGGCCGATGAGCGACTGCGTCGCCTGATCGAAGCTACGGACTTAACGCGCCATGCTCCGCCCCTGCGCGCGGATGCTGCCGTGCTGGTGGGCTGCGCGCGCGACGGTTACGTACTCCCCACCGAGATCCAGCGTTTGCACGAATACTGGCCGGGCAGCGAATTGCGATGGCTCCGGGCAGGCCACGTCACCGCGGTTATCAGAGGCAGGCGCTTTTTGCGCGGTGCAGTCGCGGATGCTGCAGAGAGGCTGTGAAGTCTAAGGCTATATATCTCAAACGCGGAACAGGCTGAGCGAAATGCAATGCAAACGCAAAACCGTTGACGCGACCGTGAAGTTGACTCTTGTCAGCGT
>DATHPO010000030.1:0-35165 GCA_035483835.1 Terriglobales bacterium | reverse complement strand
ACGGGCTCAGCGCGACATTAGTCTGGTCAGTGGCACCAACGGAGCTAGTGTTCCCTACGACCTGATCCAGACTATCAACCATCCAGCGAATTATTTCATTGCCCTGCAGCAGACTCTTTCTCCTACGATTGTGAACGAGGTCAAAGTTTATGTGAACCGCGCTCCGTTCATAAATCCACAGGTGGCTCCTCTGCCCTACTCTGTTCATACGAATAATTGGGTGCAGATTAACGACGATAACGCGGATCACGAAGTGGGCACGACGTATGGCGTAATCGACAACCTGACCTGGATTCACGGAGCTCACACGTTCAAGACAGGAATGGAGATTCGCCGCATTCGGCTGAATCAGGGCAAGACCGCGGATAACAATCTGTACTTTTCCGACAATTCCGGAGCCCTCGACACGGGCTTTGTAAATGCTTCGCTTTATCAAATTGCTTATACGTCCTCGTGGTGCTGCCACAAGTTTCGACGTACCTTTTATCTGCCCTACTTCCAGGATGAGTGGAAAGTCACACCAACCTTGACACTCAATATGGGATTGCGCTGGGAGTATTACGGGGTGGCGAATGAAGCCGACAATCGGACCACGGTTTTCGATGTCACTCAATTTCACGGCGTTTGCCTGGGATCGGGATCGACGAACGGACCTTATCCGACGCCGATCAACACGCCGCCATGTCCTACCAATCCGGCTCTGTATAACTCCGACTACACCAACTTCGATCCTCGCGTCAGCTTTGCCTGGGCTCCGAGCGCCTTTAACGGCAAGACCGTCATTCGTGCAGGTTTTGGAATTTACACCGGTGCAGCCCAGAACGACGACCTTAACGCGGGCCTGGAGAGCGACCGGTACACGGCGTTCGTAAATCTTGACCCAAGCGGCCCGGGCACGCCTCTCTTGCCAGCTTATCAACAACCAGTCCCGGACCTGAGTGGCCTGGGAAGCAACGTTGCCAACCTTCAGCAACCCCGCGCCTTGCAGCGTCATGGCCGCCGCGACCTGTACGTAGAAACGTGGGGCTTTTCGATTGATCGCGAGTTGCCGTCCAACTTCCTGGCTTCGGCCCAGTATATTGGGTCACACGGCGTACGTCTGTTTTCTCGCGGAGGCGTTAATTTTTGCATTACCAAGCCCGACAGTAATGGAAATTGCACCCGCACGCTGGATCAGTACTATCCCGGAGGCGATCCCTACGGCTCGGTGGACTACAAATCCGATATCGGCGCGAGCAGCTACAATGCGCTGCTATTGAGCTTGCAGCGACGCTTCACCAACGGGCTGTCTTTCCAGGCGGGCTATACCTGGTCACATTCCATCAATGACGGGTCGGTGGGCGGAGGAGAGTCGAACGGGCCAGAAAACGTGAATTGCCTGCCGTGCGATTACGGACCGAGCGTTTTCGATATTCGCCACAACGTCGCCGCCGACGTGGTTTACGAGCTGCCCTTTGGAAGCGGTAAGCGCTTCCTGAACGAGGGCGGAGTCGTGAACAGAATCGTAGGTGGCTGGACCTTCAGCAGCGTTGGTCTTTGGCATACCGGCCATCCCTTGACGATCACGATGAACATCTCGCCCACACAACTCCCGGACGGCAATGACCAAACCACCCAGCGGCCGGACCTCGTTCCCGGCGTTCCTATTCTCTTGCCGGGCGGAGTGCACAACTATACGATCCCGATCAATCCCGCCGCCTTTGCTCCGCCGCCGCTCGCACAAGGTACAGATCAGTTCGGGGTTCCATATGCTTCTTATGGCCTTGTAGGCCAATTCGGCGACGCTCCCAACGGCTTGATTCGGGCCCTCGACTCCTGGCAGATCGACATGTCGCTGATGAAGACGACCAAAGTGACCGAGCGCGTTTCGGTAGAGTTCGGCGTACAGGCATTCAACATTTTCAATCATGTGCAACTCGGAGATCCGAACACTAATAACCTAGCTTTTAACTATGTTCAGGTGGGTTCTGCATGGGTACTTCAACCGGCGGGCAATCTTGGTCAGATCACGACGACGAACAATTTCAATAACAACAACGACAATGCCACTTCGCCAAACACCGGGACAGGCTTGCCACGGCAGCTTCAATTTATGCTTCGCTTCCTGTTTTGAGTAAAAGAGATTCAACCAGGCTTAAGGCGCGACCATTCAACTCGCACAGTGAGGTTCTGCTTTGAAAAACTATGCCGTCTCTATCTTGCTCGTCGCCTGCATGTTCTCATCGGCATGGGCCGCTGACAACTATGAGATCACAAAGAAAATCCCCATTCCTGGCCAGGGAAGCTGGGACTATCTCACGGTTGATGAAAGCGCCCGCCGCTTGTATGTTTCTCACGGAACTCAGGTCGAAGTGCTCGACCTCGACTCGGGGGCGATTGTCGGCAAAATCGAAAACACCCAGGGCGTGCATGGCATAGCCATCGCTCCCGACCTCGGGCGTGGATTTGTCAGCGACGGACAATCCTCGACGGTCACGATCTTCGACTTGAAAACTCTGAAGACGATCGGCGAGGTACCCACAGGCAAAAAACCGGACGCGATCATCTACGATCCGGCGACTTCGCGGGTCTTTGCTTTTAACGGGGGCGGCAATAGTGCCACGGTAATCGAAGCCAAAGACGGAAAGGTGGCGGGCACGATTGACCTCGGAGGTGGTCCTGAATTCGCGGCTGCGGACGGTAACGGCTACGTTTACAATAATCTTGAAGACGAAAGCCTGGTGCTCAAAATCAACTCCCGTACTCTGAAAGTCGAGCAACGCTGGCCGACAGCACCTTGTGCTTCGCCTTCCAGCATGGCGATCGACCGGGCCCATCGTAGATTGTTTCTCGGCTGCCGCAGCAAAGTCATGGCGGTGATGAACGCGGATACCGGCCAGGTCGTCACGACCCTTCCCATAGGTGATCACGTGGATGCCACCGCTTTCGATGTCGAGACGCGGCTGATTTTCAATTCCAACGGCGAAGGTACGGTCACCGTGGTTCGCCAGGACAGTCCCGATAAATATTCGGTTGTCGAAACGGTGAAGACTCTACCTCGAGCCAAAACGTCGGCTCTCGACCCTAAGACGCACCGATTGTTTCTGTCGACTGCTGAGTCGGGGCAGTTTGAAGTTCTTGTCATGGGGAAGTGAATTTGGGGATGTAATGAAGATTTTCCAGGGATTGGTCCTCGTTACGGTTTTTCTGGGCTGTGCCTCCTGCACGCGTTCCCATTCGCAGATGCAGGCGCCGGAGACCCAACCCGTTGCCTTGCAATTGCAGGTTGAGACTCCATTCCGTTTCGTCGCGTATGGAGATTCCAGATTTCATGATCCCAAGGACACGGAAGCGGCCAACCCTTCCGCCCGGCAGGCGCTGGTCCAAGCTATTGCTGAGGTTAAACCCGCGTTTATCTCCTTCGGGGGAGACATCGTCTACAACGGCTACGATGCGAACGACTGGAAGGTCTGGGACAGTGAAACCAGCGTTTGGCGCGAGAAAAAGATTCCCGTCTACCCAGCCTTGGGCAACCATGATCTGCATGGTGACGAGAAGGTCGCCCTGGCAAACTATTTCGAACGTTTTCCCGACTTGAAGAACAGCCGGTTTTACTCTATGCGCGCGGCCAACACTTTGATGCTGGTGCTCGACAGTTCACTCGACGAACTCTCCGGGCCGCAGGGCCGATGGTTATCGCAAGCTCTGGACACGCTGCCGGGAGATGTCGATTTCGTCTTCATCGTGCTGCACCATCCTCCCTACACAAGTTCCTCGGACGCCAAAAAGTTCGGGGGAGGACACTCATCTCGCTTACCTGAACATGCATTGGCGAACGCGTTGGAAGGGCGGCAGCAGCACCTTCGTGCCCGGATCGTCGTGTTCTCCGGTCACGTGCACAATTATGAACGGCATGAGCACGGCGGCGTCACGTATTTTGTTTTAGGGGGAGCGGGAGCTCACGCCTACCCTATCGAACGCGCTGCCAGTGACCCCTTTCAGAGCAAGGAGATTAACTACCACTATCTCCTCGTCGAAGTAGATCGCCACCATCTGAAGGCTACGATGAACCGCCTTGACCTCAGCAGCGGCAAGCCTGTCTGGACGCAACCCGATTCCTTCGAGATCGCCGTACCCACTGCCGCGTCCGCTGGAGCTGGCTAAAGACTGGAGAAACGTCGTTAGCTGGGAGTGTTCTTGGCGGGTTAGTGCTGGAGAGTCGCTTCCAGGCGACGGCTTTACCGCTCCCTCATCTGCAAGAGCTGGCGGAAGAACCCTTTACTGCTCTGATTCATCCATGAAACGCTGCCAAAATTGGTGCGGAAGGGGGGATTTGAACCCCCACGCCTTTCGGCGCCACCCCCTCAAGATGGTGTGTCTGCCAGTTCCACCACTTCCGCGTTAGAGCGTCCTCATACTTCCCGCGCTCGGTTAAAAACGCACGGTGAAAGTATGAAGGTCCTCATCTGAATCTATTTTAATCCTATCATGAGCCAATGTTTCTCAGGGCCGCCCGATCAGGTTAGACGGTCACGGCAACAACTCGTAGCTGACAAAGGCAAATTTCCTGGAATCAGGTGACCACGAGTTGACGTTGATGGTGCCCTGGCCGCCAAAAATCTGCGTCAGAACTTGAATCGAACTGGCTGCTCCCTTGCCCGCAGCGTCTTGCGGCATAGGAATCATGCGAAGCTGAACGTTGGTTTTGACATTGTGCCCCGTGGTGCCGTTGGGAAAGGACAAAAAGACCATCCATTTGCCGTCGGGTGAAGGATGCGGAAACCAATCTTCTAATTCGTCGCTGGTGATGCGCTCGGCCTTAGCATCACCTGGACCTGCGCCCTCCGGGGGGAATCGCCAAATGTCCCATCCACCGGAGCGGTTGGAATTGATATAGATCCACTTGCCATCCGGCGAATAGTCGGGTCCATCATCGGCGACAAGACTGGAAGTAAGCCGCTGTTCACCTCCGCCTCCTACAGGAATCCGAAAGATGTTGAAGTAGTCGCCACGCTTACCAACAAAGGCCAGCCACTTCCCGTCCGGAGACCAACCGTGGAAGTAGCTCGGACTGTTCGGCGTAAGCAACCGTGGGTTCGCGCCGTCCGAAGAAGCGACAAACACCTGCGATTCCTTGGAAGAACCGTGTTTCGCGGAAAACGCCAGCAGCTTGCCGTCGCGTGTGATGCCGTGATCGTTGTTGCACTCGTAGGCGGCGTCAAGAGCCAACTTCTCTGGCTGCGCCTTTCTGTCAGCGTTCAGCGTGAACCGGTAGAGCACGCCACCAGAATTCGCCAGCAGATATTTGCCATCAGGAGACCAGTTCGGCGCCTCCCAAAGCTTGTCCGCCGTGTAGACGACCCGGATGCTCTTGCTGTCCAGATCATAGATCGAAATTTTGCTGCGCACATTGCTGGGATTCTGATTTTGCTCGACGGGCGTAGGTTTTTGGGCGCTAACGATTGAAGACAGGGCCGCCTCAAGCACATTCGGATCGTGCAACTGAAAGGGATTGGCCGGACGCCAGATGTTCGTCCCGCCTCCAGTGATACGATATTCGCCAGTGGCCGCACTTAACGTAACCGCACCTTGCAACGGCGCAATGCCCACAGTAGTGTGGGCTTCGAATCGGCTCAACTGGTCCGGCGGCAACTGCGCCTTCGCAGCCTGCGAAAGTAAGTCAGAAGCGAAAGCCAAAACGACGAACGAGAGAACTATACGGTTGGGCCAGGATGATTTGAATTTCATGGAAGTCGCACATCACAAGATTGCGCCATAGCATACTCGCAAACGGTGCCACAGTCCATCTTGTCAGGCGTAAGCAGCCACGATCTGTGAGACGAATCGATAGACCGGCAGATGATACCGCTACTCCAATCAGATCCGATGGGGCCCTCAGTGTGCGCAAGTTGAAAGCGTTATTCGCTGAGCGGTATGGCGCAACTCCTGCGATCTACCGAGCGCCCGGGAGAGTTAATCTCATTGGCGAGCACACAGACTATAACGATGGCTTCGTCATGCCTGCCGCTCTCGACTTGTCGACCTACGTCGCTGTGAGCCCGCGCGGCGACCGGAAACTGAGAGTCTATTCTGAGAACCTCGGTGAAATGTGTGACCTTGATCTGGATTTGATCCGTCCGGGAAGATCTGGCCACTGGAGCGATTACGTTTGCGGGGTGGCCGGAGTGCTTGAATCCTTCGGATACCAACTGTGCGGAGCTGATTTGCTGGTCATGAGTGAACTTCCATTGGGAGCCGGACTCAGTTCATCAGCGGCTCTCGAAGTCTCGACTGCATTGGCGCTGCTAAACAACTCCCAGATCAATGTCGATCTCACGACGGTCGCGAAAATGTGCCAGAAGGCAGAACATCTTTACCCAGAGATCAGATGCGGAATTATGGACCAATTCATTTCATGCCATGGCCGGGCGAGGCACGCCCTCATGTTGGATTGCCGTTCTCTCGATTTCCAACTTCTTCCCATACCGTCCCAAGTACGGCTGATGGTGTGCAACACCATGGTCAGGCATGAGCACGCGAGTAGCGGCTACAATACCCGGCGGCACGAGTGCGAAGTCGGTTTCCGTACACTGTCCGAGGTTCTTCCGGGAATCCGTGCCCTTCGCGATGTGACTCTCGATGATCTCGAAAACAATTCAAAGCGCTTAAGTGATGTTATTTACAAAAGGGTGCGCCATGTCGTAACGGAAAATGATCGGGTGAAGAAAGCTGCGACCGCGTTAGAGATGGGCGATGCTGTTGAGTTCGGCCGGCTTATGGCGGACTCCCATCGCAGCCTTCGCGACGATTACGAGGTCAGCACATCAGAGCTTGACCTCATGGTTGAGTTATCGAAGGCACAAGAAGGCGTACACGGCGCACGAATGACGGGCGGGGGTTTCGGAGGATGTACGATTAACCTCGTAGATGCCGCTCACGCGCAAGAAGTCCAGCAAAGACTGGAACAAGGTTACGAAGCAAGAACGAGACTCAGGCCCACGATCTTGATCTGTGAAACCTCGGATGGCGCCGGAGCTGTGTCGGAAAAATGAGCTATCCGCCGACATCCGATCTGACCAACCAGGTCATGCAGAGTTCTCCGCATCGAAGATTCAATCCACTGACGCGGGAGTGGATTTTGGTCTCGCCCCACCGGGCCGAACGGCCCTGGCAAGGGCAGACCGAGCCTCAAGAACAGAACTCCGTCCCGCCCTATGATCCGAATTGTTATCTCTGCCCGGGGAACGTTCGCGCCGGAGGGGCGCGGAATCCATCCTATTCCCACACGTTTGTCTTCGATAACGATTTCGCCGCGCTGAGACCCGACACACCAACGGCGCGCGTGGATGTCGAAGCTAAGGGAATTCTTGTTGCGGAGACCGAGCGTGGCGTCTGCCGGGTCGTGTGCTTCTCTCCACACCACGATTTAACACTGGCGCGAATGTCGCTGATGGAAATCCGTGCCTTGATCGACGTCTGGGTGCAGGAGTACGAAGATTTGGGTCGACGTCCCGGTATCAGCTATGTGCAAATCTTCGAGAACCGCGGGCTGATGATGGGATGCAGCAATCCTCATCCGCACGGCCAGATCTGGGCAACCTCGACGATACCGAACGAATCTCGCAAAGAGCAAGAAGCCTTTGCCGAGTATCAAAAGCAGCGAGGCACCTGTCTGCTGTGCGATTACGTCGGCCTGGAGGAAGCTTCCGGAGACCGTTTTGTTTGCCGCAATGACCATTTTCTGGCGGTAGTGCCCTTCTGGGCGGTCTGGCCCTATGAAATGCTGGTGGTCTCCAGGCAACACGTGGGCAACATGGGTGCCCTCGATGAACAAGGCCGATCCGCGTTGGCCGATATTCTGAGGCGCGTCATTAGCCGGTACGACGGTTTGTTCCAGGTTTCTTGCCCGTATTCAATGGGATTCCACCAGCAACCGACCAACGAAATGAAACATGGTGAATGGCATTTCCACGCGCACTTTTTGCCGCCTCTTCTCAGGTCTGCCAGTATCCGGAAGTTTATGGTTGGCTTTGAACTGTTGGGATCGCCGCAACGCGATATCACGCCAGAATATGCGGCGCAGAAATTGCGGGAGATCAGACCGTCGACAGACAATTTGACTTGAACAAAGCGCAAAAGTCGGCGATGCCAGCTACTGATTACTCGGACCGGCCTCCGACGCAGAAGCTGTAGTAGTTCCCGCCGCGAAGCGGTTGGGTTGCGGACGATACCCATTTCGCGTCCGGATGTGGTATTTCTTCAGACGCTCTCCCACCAATTTTACTGTGATACCGCGCCATCCTCGGTTGGGATTTGGCTGAGGATAGTAGCTGAGCGAATAGAGATGCGCCAGGTCATCCCGTATCGAAGCAAAAGCTTTTTGTTCGTCTCTCCAGTTCTTGGCAAAATACGCTTTGCCTCCCGTGGCCGCGGTCATACGTTCAAACACTGCAGTGGAAACTGGTTCCAGTCTAGCCAACTGAGTGCTGATCATGTAAATAGCCGTTCCCGTAGACTGGGCCAATTCGGCCACATCCTCGGGAGGCACCATGCTGGAATTGTCCGGACCGTTTGAGAAGACAACCACCACTTTTCTTCCGGTAAAGTGAGACGCGTCTTTAATGGTCAGCAACAGGCAGTTGTAGAGTGCGGCATCGTCTCCGGCCACGGTTGCACGGACGCCTCGCAGAACCGCCTCCCGGTCAGGGGTCAGCGGGGCGGAGCGGGAAAGATCGCGACTGTAAGAGTAGAAGGCCACTTTATCCGCGGTTTCCAGAGAACGCACGAAATCGGCGATAGCATCTTGCGCGAAGACAAATCCACGGTACATGTAATTGCTGGTATCGAAGAGCAGGAAAACGTTAGCCCCAGCCACCATAGAACCCAAACTTTGAGAAACATCTTCTCCGGCCGACTTGGGATCCGCTTGAGGTTCTTGCCCGCCAGCTTTCGCCGACGTTTTTTCACTTGTCGACGATGTGTCCGCCACTCTGTAGGCGGGTTCGTTGCCTTCACCAAACGTCGCGAGCTTTTGCGGAATGCTGTCCTCGACGATTGCGAAGTCCGAAGGATGAAGGCCGGTAACGTAGTTCCCCTTATTGTCGGTCACCGCTACATTTAACTGCACCATGTCGACGACGACGCGGATATTCGGGGCGCTTTCCTGAGCGGCCACTCGGATCCCGGGGCTGGAGAGGAGGATCAGAACTAATGCGAGAAACAAAAACGATTTCTTTGTCATATATCCCTGTTCGGCTACACGGTCTCGTATTGATGTAACAGCTTAAGTTTCTCTTTTCTCCAAATCAACAGTTCACGGCTGCGTGATCGAAACGCCTGTTGATAACGAAGCGATCTTGCCCTGCCGAAATTCTTCTCCAGTTTCCCTCATGGCGCGAAGCATAGCCGGCCAATCCTCGAAGTCGCTGGCAAAAATCTTTTCGACCATACGATGCGTCAGTTGGGGAACCAGGGCATTCAGCATCACTGCTGAGTAGCCCTTTTCATCCGCCAAGCGGGCCCAATACAAATTGTTCGAATCCCATGTCTCGGCCAGCAAGCGGCTGGAATAGCCCTCGAAAGCGGGAAACGGTTTCAGATTCAGCAATTCGCGGGAATAGCTCTGCGCCAGAATTGGATGAGGTACACCGAAGTCTTGCGACAGACGGTCCCAGCTTAGCTCTGTGGGATCCCGGCGACTCAGGCTTTCCAGTTCCTGATTGGCAGGTCCCAAGGAATCAGTCTGTCCAGGAAACCTGCGGCGAAACTCTGCCGCCAGGTAGAACGAGTCAGCCGGCGTCATCCTAGGATCTACGTCTGCCAGACGTCCCGTGACCAGGGCCGTCTCCACTCGGGCGGAGACTTGCGGATCCATGCGGTCGGACAAGATCGTCATCACCTTTTTCCGCAGTTGTGGATCTCCTGCCGAGGCCGTCAAGAGTTCCTCTCCGGATCGCTGATAGAGGGTGATGGCATGAAGTTCACTCTGGCTTACGCCCCACCAGCGAGGTAAGATTGCATTGATCAAAAGACCCGGGACCAACTCCCTCCAGATTAGGGCTTGAACGTTTTCTGGGGCGATGAAGTCCTGCTCCACTTGCGCCAGGACATACGGCAAGTCCGCTAGCGAGCCAACCAGATGAGCTCCGCCTCCCGCCGGAGAGCCCTCCCCGAACAACTGGGGAGCTTGCCAGATTCGGTCCACGCCCGCGACCGTGTCCCCCGAAAAGTCATGAGACCGAACGAAGAGTGGGTTGATATGTAAAATCTGAGCTCCCGGGGGCTCGTAATAGGCGTAGTTCAAGCCCACAAGAGTGTCCCGCAGAAACGGACAGAGCTGACCTCGGGCGTCTTCTAATTGCTGCTTCGAACCGGGCGCCTTGATCACTTTCGTCAAATCCGTCCGCATCTGCAGATCGGTGTGACGGTTGTTGTACACTCCGGTCGCCCACTGAGTTCGCTCACCACTGCTGAAAATCGGGCGCGGCATCTCAAATTCCCGAAGCTCTCCAGCCAACGGGACCAAACTATCGCCCACAGCCGCTCCGTGCGCCATTGCATCTAAGCCGTCGCCCAGGCCCAGGATCGTATCCAGAGAAACCAGGCGCTGGCCGTCCATCACCGATCGAATTTCATTCGCCACTTCCTGATGCATCCTTTGCCCATCAGGGGTCGCTTGCCGAGGACCCGCGAGCAAGTCGATGATTTCGTCCTGAGAACCGCTCCGCTGCCCGGTTGCCGCCAGCAGCAACTCGCCCAGAGAGTCGCTGCCAGCTTCGAAGAGCTGGGGCGACGAAAGGACCTTGCCAAAGGGCTTAATCACGTTCTGCCAGGAATCATTCAGCGCGGAGCTTTGGATCTGCCCCTGACGGGCCAGGATTTGCCACATCCCGATGTTGGCTTGGAATATACCCATGGCGTTGCCTCGCAACGTGTGGTTGGGAATTTTGCCCAGGCTTTCGGCTACATTCAGAAAGCGCGTGATGGATTCATCGTTCAACTCCGGAAACTCGGAGAAAATCAAATACTGATTGCTGAAGTCGGCGAACCGGCTGGCCATCAAGAGAACGGTCTGCGGACTTAAGCGATTCTCCGGAGACCGTTTGCTGTCCAGTTCACTCAGCATGAGATAGATTTGCAGCGGCCCAGTCTCTGTCTCCACCCGACAAAGGGCGAACATTGTTTCCGCCAGCTGTTCGGGGTTTTTGATGTGACTGGCGCGCTTACCCGAGTCACGAATAATTTTGGAATCGCTTTTCTGCTGGAGGATTTGTTTCCAAACCTCCAGGTTTCCGGGGACGTAGGGTTCGCCGCTAGGCTGCCACTGCAGCCGGGTCATTAGAAGCAGGAGTGCCGGAGCCGGCCGAAATGCTGGTCTGGCCGCGTCGGGAGAAATCGATTGTCCACGAAAACTCTCGTAGAAACGCCGCAGCCGGACTTCGGTAAAGTGGGCCTGTTGCGTTTGATTGACCCGCGACAAGGCATCAAAATAAGCCGCCAGCCAGCCATTGTCCTTGGCGAGCAACCGGGCAACAAACTCTCTTGGCGAATCTGGGCTCGCCCCCGTCAGGTCTTTCCAGGCAGACGCCGCGCCCGCTCCTCCCGGCACGATCACACGACCGGACCGGATGCAAATATGGCTTCCGTAAAAATCCAGGACAGCGGCGACGGGAAGTAGTGTCCCGATCCCCACGGATCGCTGCAACGCAACCCGGCTTTCGGCATCGGTTCGACTCAACGCCCAGTAGAGACGGCATAGCAGGGGATCGTGGAGAAAGGTTTCGATTAAATCTCTCGAACCTTTTCTGCTTTCACTATTCAGGGTTGTCCAGTCGCTTTCCGTAAACATCACAGGAACCCGGGAAGCGGGAAATGCATAAGTGAAGGGCTTGCCTCCTTGGAGCGTAAGTTCCAGCTCGGGCAGGGGGAAGCCAGAGTCGATCGTGACAAAAGCCCGTTCCGGATCGGCGGTCACCAGGGCGGTATGCTTCGCTCCACAGTCCTGGCGCACCCGGTAGCCAAGAGTGTGGAGCAACGGCTTCGCCTCATCACAATTCGAGACGCGGAAACTCCCGTCTGGACCGACCAGAGCCGCGAGCTCCTTCGCCTGATGGACATACCGGCTCAACAGAATCAAAAATTCCGTGGGCCGCCCTCCGTCCCGCGAGCCCTCATACCCTTGTGCGAACACGTTGTGCGCGAGCAGGGGTAAAACTTCTTCTGGCGCGGCTTTCTGGCTGATGCCGGCCATCCGCATGAAAGAACGCAGAGGGCCAGGAATGACGACACTTGCCGCTTGGGACGGGTTTGTATCCGGCTCCTCTGATCGCGGAGAGTCAGTCGCGCTCGAGGCTGTTGCCGAGAAACACGTGGACAGACATATCGATAAGAGAACTAGTGGAAGGGTGGGCAGACAACGGGGAAATTTCATGGCTGGAGTCCCTCTCCGAACCTTCGCTACGTTACGGCCAATTCTTGATTAAACCCAGGAACCGAATGATCCTGGCCTCACCCGAGTTCGGCTGACCTATCCTGTTCCTTACTTTCGTGTCGGCCACGATAAACCATCTCCCGCCTTAATCCAAGGTCTTTTCGCGCATCCCGCACAGAAATTATTCAGGGGTAGGAAATAGAGATGATTTGGGGCTGATTTTCTCCTCACCAAATGCCCCTCCGGGCAGCAGTGTCACGAGTGGAGTCGGGCTTTAGTTATGTCTTCAAGTGCATGCAGATCAGTATCTTAGTGGGTGGGTTTAGCGGTAACCCTTCAGGTTTAAGGACTTGCAATCACCCGGCAAGAATCGACCAAAGGAGTCGGGTTGGGCGGGGATGCTGTACGTTTACGTAGACCCATGTGGGCGGGCCAGGAAACCGCGACGCGCATCGACATGCTCGACGGATTCAACTTGGCAGGGCGCGTGGTTTACCGTACGAGGCTGGCAGTGGGTGTTTGGGTCACACAAGGGTAACCTGCTGGCTTGATTACGTGTCTGCTTCACAGCCCACGATTCTTGTATTCTGTAACCAGCGCCCCACCTTTTGGGGCGGGAAGCGCGGCGACGGGTTCCCTTGAGCGAACTGGGATCTCGATAGAAGCAGGGCAGTGGAAAGAAATATATTCATGGTTCTCCGCTTTAGATCTGGACTCATAGTTCTTGTGCTCGCCACCTTGGGTTGCGCGTCGATCGGCTTCGGCCAGATCGTTCAGCAAAACCCGCTGTCTGGTTCCGAAGATCGGGGGATGGGCCACCCCACGGGCCAGCAGGCGCCCGATCAACAATTGCCAGGGAGCATCGGCGGAACTGTTGTTGATCGTACGGGAGCGGTCGTCGCCGGGGCCCATGTAAGCCTTACCCGTGAAGATCACTCCCCTGCCCAGATGGTGGTAACAGGCCAAGATGGGCAATTCTCCTTTGCTGATATCGCTCCCGGGCCCTTTCAACTGACAATCACCTGCGCAGGGTTCGCATCCCAAGTTTCCCCTGGAATGCTGCACTCGGGAGAGATCTACACATCGCCGCCAATCGCGTTGGCAGTTGCAACCGCCATCACTGATGTGGAGGTCGTGCTTTCACCAGAGGAGGTGGCGGAAGAGCAGATCAAGGATCAAGAGAAACAGCGTGTGCTCGGCGTCATTCCAAATTTCTACGTCACTTATGTCCCCGATCCAGTTCCGCTCAACGCGAGGCAAAAGTTTGGGCTTGCCTGGAAGACGACAATCGACCCAGTCACATTGATACTAAATGGCGGCGTTGCGGGAGTGGAGCAGGCAACAAATCAGTTCAGCGGGTATGGGCAAGGCGCAGAGGGTTATGCAAAACGCTTTGGCGCCTCGTATGCGGACACCATTTCAAGCACCTTCATCGGAGGCGCTATTTTGCCGTCGCTGCTAAAGCAAGACCCGCGTTATTTCTACAAGGGAACCGGCAGTACGCGATCACGGATTTTATACGCGCTCGCCAATTCAGTAATTTGCAAGGGCGACAATCGACGCTGGCAGCCAAATTATTCGGGTATCCTTGGAGCGCTCGCTTCCGGCGGTCTCTCGAATCTCTACTATCCATCGACAGATCGCGATGGACTTGGATTAACCTTCGAAAATGCGCTAATCGGGATTGGTCAGGGCGCCGCCGCCAATATCCTGCAGGAATTCGTGATCAAAAAATTGACACCGAAGCTTCCTAACCAAGGTCCACCCAAACCCCAGTCGGGCGTTGTTACCGGAAGTGGGGTCGTGTCGGAAGGAAAGTGAGTTGGGGGCCCGATTCTCTCCTCTTTACAAACCTTCTTCTGCGCAGGGTTAAACCGCGCACCCAGAAACTGCATTCTCCAACTTCAAAGCTCCGTTGACAAAGCCTCTCATCGAGGATAAAGTTTGGCTCCGATTCATCCATAACCCCGCGACTTTCCCCGCCAGGAGGTACGCCATGTCGAGGACGATCAGGCAGACAATTTTCTTGCTGGCATGTTCGGCGATGTTGCTGTCGCTATCCGTCGACGTTGCCGAGGCCTCGGGCGTTAAGACTTATAAAGGCAAATTTGCGGATGGCGCGACTTACCTGATGCAAGTGCCTTCGAACTGGAATGGAACGCTGGTCTTGTACAGCCACGGATATGTTGTGCCGGGATTCCCGAATCCGGCAGAGGATGTTGGGGATCCGATCACCGGCGCGTATCTCCTCGCCAATGGTTATGCTCTGGCGGGATCTTCTTATGCCACCACCGGGTGGGCGATTCAACAGGCGCTGCCGGATCAGATTAAGGTGTTGGACACGTTCAAGACTCGGGTCGGCACGCCCACGCGAACCATTGCGTGGGGACATTCGCTAGGCGGCATGGTCACGGCGGCTCTAGTACAGAGATATCCCACGCGCTTTGACGCGGCACTTCCTATGTGCGGAGTTGTGGCGGGAGGAGTCGGCACCTGGAATCAGGCTCTGGACTCCGCTTTTGCGTTCGATGTTTTGCTCGGGGCGAATTCGGGATTGCAAGTGGTGAACATCACCAACCCAAATAAAAATATCGACATCGCGGAAGGGCTCCTCGACGACGCACAAAAAACCGCCAAGGGGAAGGCGCGAATCGCTTTGACGGCGGCGCTTGACGACACGCCAGGTTGGTACGATCCGCTGTCTCCCGAACCATCCCCTACCGATTACGTCACCCAGGAAGCCAACCAGTATCTTTGGCTGGCGAATATCGACTTTCCTTTTGCTTTCGACTTCCGGGCTGAACTCGAGGATCGCGCGGCCGGGAATCCGTCGTGGAACAATGGCGTCGATTACGAGAAACAGCTCAAGAATTCTGTCGACTATCGTGAGGTTCTGGCGCTTTACCAGAAGGCTAGCCTTAGCCTGGATGAAGATATTCACACGCTGAACAATTCCGCGCGCATCAAGGCAAAGCAATCCTCGGTCGCTTACCTGGAACAAAACATCATCTTCAATGGCCAGATTTATATTCCCGTGCTCACTCTGCACACAAAAGGTGATGGACTGGTCGTCGTGGAAGACGAGAGTGCCTACAAGGATGTCGTCGACGAGGAGCGCGACGGTGCACTCCTGCGGCAGCTATTTGTGCATCGCGCGGGGCATTGCGAGTTCACACCGGCTGAAACCGTCGTCGCCTTCCAAGCTCTTATCGGTCGTTTGGATACGGGCAAGTGGCCTGGGCTTGGTTCGGCCATGCTGAACAAAGCGGCCAAGGGCCTGGGATCTACGTTCAATGTGTTATCGGTAAATGGCAAGGAAGTTCATGTGCCGCCGGCATATTTCAAGTTTCAGCCCGCGGTTTTCTTACGGCCGTTCGATGCGGGGAAGGACTAGCAGCAGTCCGGCTGAACTTCAATTTCAAATAGATTCCGCGCGAGCGCGGACGCTCGCGCCTACATTCGCAAAACGGCTGCGCCTTTGATTTCGCTTTTCTTCAAGGCTTGCAGGGCTTGGTTGGCTTGTTCCAAGCCGAACAATTCAACTTCGGTTTTGAGAGGTACCTCGGCAGCTAACTGGAGGAATTCGCGGGCATCCTGACGTGTGCTGTTGGCGACGCTGCGAATCACGCGCTCATGGTAGAGCAGCGAGTAATCCATGGACGGAATGGAACTCATCGTGATTCCGGCTAGAGCGAGCGTGCCGGCGTTGCGCAGGACGCGCAGGGCCTGGGGAACGAGAGCGCCAGCGGGAGCAAAAATGATTGCGGCGTCGAGGTGGTGTGGCGGCGCATCCTCGGCGCTACCCACCCATGCGGCACCAAGACGCTGGGCAAAGTCGCGATGAATCGGGGTACGGGTGAAGACGTAGACTTCGCAGCCCTGATGACGCGCGAGTTGCAGAACCAGGTGGGCTGAGGCTCCGAAGCCGTAAAGTCCCAGCCGCTGACCCGGAGCAACACCGCTCAAACGGTAAGAACGGTATCCGATGATTCCGGCGCAGAGCAGCGGGGCGGCATTCTCGTCCGAGAAAATTTCCGGGATGCGATACGCGTAATTCTCATTGACCACGGTGTAGTCGGCGTAACCGCCGTTGACGTGGTATCCGGTGAACTGGGCCTGGTCGCAGAGGTTCTCCAGGCCGCGACGACAGTAGTCGCATTGATTGTCGGTGGAATGCAGCCAGGGAATGCCGACGCGGTCTCCTTCCTTGAAGATGTGGGCGCCGGGGCCGAGAGCGTCCACAACTCCTACAATCTGGTGGCCGGGCACAACGGGCATCTTGGGTAATTGCAGGTCGCCTTCGACGGTATGCAGATCGGTGTGGCAGAGTCCGCAGCAGCGAATGCGGACACGGATTTCTCCGGGACCGGGAGTTGGCGTGGGGAGTTCTTCCAGACGGAGAGGGGAATCAAGGACTGACCGCGGACGTTTGAGGAGCATGGCACGCATTGGTTAATTTTATTCGGATTGAGGTGTGTTTTGAGTTATGACTGCTTTTCTTCCTTGCTCCCGGACAACTATCTGTCCAGAATTTAGACAACGAAAATGAGCAAAAATCTTCTAATCTCCTGATTTGAAATCGCGAGCGTGCAACCGTGCGAATTAACATTGACATCCATAACCCGCGGTTTGAGAATCGTGCCCGGTTGCTCCTGATGCGTTCAGTTCCCCCTGGATGGCAGGGACGGCCAACAGGTTTTCGAGATGTATATTCGCCACTAGCCAATTCTTAAGGAGAGTAGAAAAACTATGAAGACACGTTTTGCTCACCTCAGTTCGCTGGTTGGGGTTATCTTGCTGGCTTGCATTGGTGTGGCCAGCGTTGCCTCAGCTCAGGATGTGAAGGTACAGCCAAAGGGCAAGTACGTTGTTCTGCCGGCTCGGCTTCGGTATGACCTGAAGGCTCCAGCAGCCTCTCTGCAAACCTGGAATGGTTCGTTCAACTACGGGGGGACGAACTATACGTACAACATGGTAGGAACGGCGCCTTCGACGAACGCGTCGACCACGGTTCAGGTTTATGTGATTCCGCTCAAAGTCGTGATCACGCCGAGGAGGGGATCGCAGACCACGTATGATCCGTCCCACGTGCTTTCAAACGGGAAAACGGTGACCAACAACACGGTTGGTTCGCCGATTTTCAATTCGAGCACCACCTACGTCCAAGGCGGAGTGAATGTGGGCACCACGCAGTATATTGACGCTTTCCAGCGCGCCAATTTCTGGGGCACGGTGCAGAGCAATACGAATTATCACCTGCTCTTGGGTGGACCAACCGTACTGGCGGAACAAACCTTGAGTCCACCCTCGCGCTACGGGACGACCGGTTCCCCATTCGGATTCAAGGCTGGGCTGGTCGACATCAACTGGTTCGATGCGCAGTTGCAGAGCATCATCAGTAAGTTCACCCAGATTCAGCCGAACACCTTCCCCATCTTCCTCACCTACGACGTTTATCTCACGCAGGGCGGCCAATGCTGCATTGGCGGCTACCACAGTTCGGAGGGCAGCATCAGCAATCCACAGGCTTATGCGCACGCCACCTACGTAGATCACCCGGGCGACTTCGCTCAGGATGTTTCCGCGTTGTCGCACGAGGTCGGTGAGTGGGCGGACGATCCGCTGGTAGTCAATACCAACGGCAACAACACGCCGTGCGGAATTCTGGAAGTAGGAGATCCGTTGGAGGGCAACCCGAACTATGGCGGCTATCCGTACGTGTTGAATGGATTCACCTACAACTTGCAGGATCTGGTCACGCTGCCCTACTTCGGGGCACCGGCGAGCACCTCGGTGAATGGCTTCTTCACCTTCCAGGGCGAGTCGCTGGGTGTGTGTCAGAATGGCAGCTAGGATTCAGGCTGACTGGGCGTGGCCCGCTTCTTGGGAAGCGGGCCTTTCTTTTTTGTAAGACGGAACTCTGCGGCCTGGACGGGCGCGCGGCGCCCGTCACCACACGACCAGCGGAATCAGGTAAGATACTTCGTCGTTCGGTCCGCTGACAAATGAATCGTGAATATCACAGAGGCTATAGCCAGGAACTTCACCGCGACATGGAAGCGCTGGTCTTCGGACACGGCGGGTCGCTGCTGCTGGTGTTTCCGACGTCGATGGGCAGGTTCTTTGAATATGAAGATCGGGGCATGATCAGGGTGCTGGCGCCGAAGATTGAAAGCGGCGAACTGCAGGTGTTTTGCCCCGACGCAGTGGACACCGAGAGCTGGTACAACAAGAGCATTCATCCGCGACAGCGCGTCCTGCGGCATTTGCAGTATGAACGCTACATTCTGCATGAATTCCTTCCCTTCCTGCGCTGGAAGAATCACGCGCCAAGGCTGGCGGTGACCGGATGCAGCTTCGGTGGCTACCACGCGGTCAACTTTGCGTTCAAGCATCCTGACGTGGTGACCCATTGTGTGAGCATGAGCGGAGCCTATGACATCCACCAGTTTCTGGACGGGTACTACGACGACGATTGCTATTTCAATTGCCCGACGGATTACGTGCCGAAGATGAGCGACGATTGGTTTCTGAGCCGCTGGCGACAGATGAAAATCGTGCTGGGGTCGGCAGACTGGGATATGTGTCTGGATCAGAACGTGAAGATGTCGGCGATGCTGAATGAAAAGGGTGTGCCGAATTGGCTGGACGTGTACGGAGATCATTCGCAGCATGACTGGCCGTTGTGGGAGCGGATGGCGGCGAAGTATTTTTAGTTGGCGTTCGATTGATTGGCCGTAAGAACCTCGGGTTGTCATCCCGGGCGAAGCGAGGAATCCAGGTTCTTCGCGCGACACGGCAGAAGCAGATTCCTCGTCGCTTCGCGCCTCGGAATGACAACAACTATTTGTGTGCAGACTGAGACGTTGCAGCAACGTCTGTACAGGAGATTGTTATGAAGAAAATTGGGATTTTGTTTGGCATGGAAAATACTTTTCCGCCGGCTTTCGTGGACAGGGTCAACAGTATGAAAGTCGAAGGTGTGACGGCTGAGTTCGTGAAGTTGGGCGGGGTGAAAATGGCGGATCCCAGCGGCTATCGGGTGATCGTCGACCGGATTTCGCAGGACATTCCTTTCTACCGGGCTTATTTGAAGAACGCGGCGCTAAACGGGACGATCGTGATCAATAATCCGTTCTGGTGGACGGCCGACGATAAATTCTTCAACTATGCCCTCGCGACCAAGCTGGGAGTGGCAATTCCTCCAACGGTTCTCCTGCCTCACAACAAACATCCCGAGGGCACGACCGACCAGTCCATGCGCAATCTGATTTATCCCTTGAACTGGGACGAGATTTTCGAGTACGTGGGCTTCCCTGCTTTCCTGAAACCGTATTCGGGCGGAGGCTGGAAGCACGTTTACAAGGTGCACTCGCCGGACGAGTTTTTCTACCATTACAACCAGACCGGCGATCTGTGCATGACTTTGCAGCATGGGGTCGAGTTCAAGGAATATTTCCGCTGCTACGTAGTGGGACAGGAGAAGGTGCGGATTATGTACTACGATCCGCGGGCGCCATTCCATGAGCGATATGTGCGCAATCCTGTTCCCGCGGATGCGAAGTTGCTGGAACGCGTGGAGAAGGACGCATTAGCGTTGTGCCGAGCGCTGGGGTATGACCTGAACACGGTCGAGTTTGCGGTGGAGGACGGGATTCCCTACGCGATTGACTTCATGAACCCTGCGCCGGATGCGGAAGCTACCTCGGTGGGCCAGGAAAACTTCGAGTGGGTGGTGAATGCTGTGGCGGAAATGGCTGTAAAGAAGGCGCTTAGCGAGGAGAATCCGGCTCGGGAGTTGCGCTGGGCGGCGTTTCTTGCGGGGGAAGGGCCGGTGGCCGTTCCTGCGGCTAAGCCTGCGGCTCGGAAGCGAATCCGGGCTTAATGGAGGCCGGGCGTCCTCGCCCTGTCGGGACCGGCGCGACGCCCGTCCTTCATTCATAAACATCGGGCTTAATTTGAGGTCGGATTGTTATACTGTGTGATCGAGTTGAGTTTCTGACGATGCGACCTACCTTCACTATCGGGATCGAAGAGGAATATCAGACTGTCGATCCCGTTACCCGCGATCTGCGCTCGCACATCCATACCGAAATGATGGAGCAGGGACGGATGCGCCTGCAGGAACGGGTGAAGGCCGAACTGCACCAGGCTGTGGTGGAGGTGGGAACTTCAGTTTGCACCGGAATTAAAGATGCCAAGGCCGAGGTGAAGACCCTGCGCCGGGACATGATCAAACTGGCCCGGGACAATGGTCTAAGGCTGGCCTCGGCCGCAACCCATCCTTTTGCCGACTGGCGGGTGCAGGAGATCACGCCCGACGAGCGTTATAAGCACATTGTCGAGGATATGCAACTCGTGGCGAGGGCAAACCTGATTTTTGGTCTGCACGTGCACATCGGAGTTGAGGATCGCGAGATCGCCATCCAGTTGATGAATCACGCGCGCTATTTTCTGCCGCACATCCTGGCGCTCTCGACCAACTCGCCTTTCTGGCTGGGCATGAATACCGGGTTGAAGTCTTACCGATGCAAGGTTTTCGACAAGTTTCCGCGGACCAACATTCCGGACTATTTCCCCAGTTGGGGGGAATACGAAAACTTTATCAAGCTGCTGATCAAGACCAATTGCATCGACAACGCGAAAAAGATCTGGTGGGACATTCGCCCGCATCCGTTCTTTAATACTCTGGAGTTCCGGATTTGCGATATTCCGATGCGCGTGGATGAAACCATTGCACTGGCTGCGCTCATCCAAGCCACCGTTGCCAAGCTTTACAAGCTCCATGCGGCGAATCAGGGCTTCCGGCTTTATCGGCGGGCGTTGGTGATGGAGAACAAGTGGCGCGCGTCGCGTTATGGCCTGGAAGGAAAGCTGGTTGATTTCGGCAAGCAGGAGGAAGTGCCAGCGCGCGAGTTGATTCTGGAGTATCTGGACTTCGTGGACGACGTCGCGGACGAACTGGATTCGCGCGAGGAGTTGAACTACATTCACGAGATACTGGAAATGGGAACCGGCGCCGACCGCCAGTTGCGCGTGTTCAAGGAGACCGGTGATTTGAAAAAGGTAGTGGATTACATCATTGATGAGACGGAAGTGGGATTGACCGAATCGCCGGTCACGGCTTCCGCTAGAAAAGTAGGGTAATGAGCGTTCCTGTCAGTACGGTCAACCGCAATCTTAATACGATCCCCTTCGACCCTGAACTTACTCCCGGCGCCCGCAATGCGGTCAAAGTTTGTTTGCGGGTGCAACCGGGCGAGAAGGTCACAGTCATCACCGACGAAGCCACCAAGGAAATCGCGGCTAGCATAGTTCGCGAGTTGGAGGCCGTGGGAGCTCGATACCACGCGTGGGTCCTGGAGGATCTCGCGCCCCGGCCGCTGGGCGATCTTCCGCGGGAAATCGTTGAGGATCTCGAGAGCAGCCAGGTCAGTATCTTTGCGGTGCAGGCACAGGCCAATGAATTGCACTCGCGGATGCAGATGACAGACGTGGTGAACCGGCGCAAGATTCGCCACGCGCACATGGTGAACGTCAACCGGCAAATCATGCTGGAAGGAATGCGGGCGGACTTTCTCAAGGTGGATCGCATCAGCGTCAAAGTGGTCGAAATGGTGCGGCGGGCGAAACAGGTTCGAGCCAAAACTCCGGCTGGAACCGACCTGGTTGCGGATTTGAATCCGAATTATCGCTGGGTCAAGACGAGCGGCATTATCAGCCCAGACAAATGGGGAAACCTGCCAGGTGGAGAAGTTTTCACGACTCCGGGCGAAGTCAACGGAACATTCGTGATTGACGGCGTCGTCGGTGATTGGCTTTGCGCCAAGTTTGGCAGTTTGCGAGAGAATCCGCTGACTATTCGGGTGAAAGGAAATCGCGTAGTTGAGGCTCATTCCGCGAACCATGACCTGGAGAGTGATTTTTGGAGCTACACCCATACGGACGAGAACAGTGATCGCGTAGGCGAGTTTGCGATTGGCACGAATATCGAATTGAAGGACGTGATTGGGCAGATTCTGCAGGACGAGAAGTATCCCGGAGTACACATTGCCTTTGGCAATCCTTACGGGGCGCACACTGGAGCGGAGTGGTATTCGTCCACCCACATCGATGTCGTGGGGCGGAAGTTCGATATTTGGGTGGATGACGAACAGATCATGTGGGATGGAAAGTTCCTGCTGGAAGCATAAGGACCGTAGAAACGTTGCTTGCAACGTTTGGGACGCGGCGAAGTGCAGACGTAGCAAAGCTACGTCTCTACAGAAATCATGATTCCTTCTCTGCGACAGCAGTTCAACGCGAACTTCACGCCGGAGAAGCATCAGGCTTTCTTGAAGTTGATGGAAGAACGCTGCGGTACCCCGGTCAAGTTCCAGGTTTCGGAAACGCCCTGCTTCTTTCCCAAGCCGTTGCTGGACCAGATGTCGCAGTACGGCAAGGAGCTCATCCAACAGCTGGGTGGATTGGAATACCGCAAGGCATCCTTTGAGGCGATTCCGCCCGATTTCAATGTTCCACGTGAATCGCCGCATCCCCTGTTCATTCAGGTGGATTTTGGACTGGTGCGCGACGCTGCTGGCAAGCTGCAACCCAAGCTGGTTGAGTTGCAGGGCTTCCCTTCTCTCTACGCATATCAGGCGATGATTTCGCAGATCTACATGGAGGCCTTCGAACTCGATGAGAACTTGCAGTACCTGCTGGGCGGACTGGACTGGGAGGGATACAAGAAGCTGTTGCGGCGAGCCATTGTGGGCGATCAGGACCCGCAAAGCGTGATTCTGATGGAGATCGATCCTAGTCACCAAAAAACCCTGCCGGATTTTCTGCTGACCGAAAAGCTGCTTGGAATTGCGACTGTCGACATAACCCAAATCGAGAAAAGGGGCAATGAGCTGTTTTACGATCGGGGAGGCCAGCGCACTCCCATTCGCCGGATTTACAACCGCGCCATCGTCGATGAGCTAGTGCGGAAGAAGCTCAAGCTTTCCTTCAACTTCACTGATGAACTGGAAGTGGAGTGGGCAGGGCATCCTAACTGGTACTTTCGCATGAGCAAGTTTTCCCTGCCCTTCCTGCGCCACGAGTGTGTGCCCAAGACATCGTTCCTCGATCGCGTGGAACCGGTACCTCAGGATCTCGAAAACTACGTGATCAAACCGTTGTTTTCCTTCGCCGGGTTGGGCGTCATTCTTAATCCTACAAAAGAAGACCTCGCGAACATCCCCAAGGGAAAGCGTTCGCAATACATCCTGCAGGAGCGCATGCAGTTTGAGCCGGTGATCGAAACGCCGTTGGGTGGGACCAAGGCGGAAATCCGTATCATGTATATTTGGCTGGACGAACTGCTGCCGGTGATGACCATTGTCCGGATGGGCCGCGGATTGATGATGGGCGTAGACCACAACAAGAACATGCAGTGGGTTGGGTCGTCGGCTGGGTTTTATCCGGAGTGATGGTTCGGCACGAACCGAGTTGAGATGGGCTACGCTAGGGCAAATAGATGAAGAATTTTCTTTATTCGGCTCTCTGGTTTGCCGCGCTGGCTGCCATCACCACAATTTGGGCGGGTGCACTGCAGCAGAGCGGTACGACACATCCTTTAGGCGCTGGTGACAGTTCGGGAAACGGACCATCAGGTGTAGGGCCGGGTGGTCCACAGAAGTGTCGGGAATTCAAGGGGGACATCGTCTGTCGGGTGGGAGGGGAAGTGTCCGCTCCCAGATTGATTGAGCCGGAACAACGGGACCACCAGTCGCCAACGCTGCTTACCAATTCATCGAATCTCGGATGCCCATGTACAGTCGTCGTTTGGGCCGTTGTTGGACGCGATGGACTAGTTCATGAGCCCCGAGTAGTTCGTCGTGTCGATGCGAAGCTGGACGGCAAGGCAATCGAATGGGTGAAGAAGTGGAGATTTGAACCCGGGCGGAAAAACGACAAAACCGTGGCTGTGGAAACCAATTTGGAAGTGACGTTTCGTTGACGACCAAGAATCCACCCTCATCTCGTCACCGGTGGCAGGTATCTCCCACCGCGGTGGTTGACCTCAGCCCCGGGGCGGCCTAACATAGCCGCGAGCGGTCCCCCATGGTCGGCCAGACAGTCTCCCACTATCGCATTCTGGGCAAAATCGGCGGTGGAGGCATGGGCGTTGTCTATGAGGCGGAAGATGTGCGCCTCGGACGCCATGTTGCCTTGAAGTTCGTTCCCGACAACCTGCTCGGCGACCGTAAGTCTCTGGACCGTTTCGAGCGCGAAGCCCGCGCCGCCTCCAGGTTGAATCACCCCAACGTCTGCACTATTCATGAAATCGACGATAACGGCGGCCATCCCTTTATCGTCATGGAAAGGCTTGAGGGCGAAAGCCTGAAGCAGCGCATTCACGGGAAACCGCTGGAGTTTGAAGAACTTCTTGACGTCGCCATACAGGTGTCTGAGGCGCTGGAGGCATTTCACGCCAAGGGAATCATTCATCGCGACATCAAACCTGCCAACCTCTTCATTACGAACACTGGGCAAGTGAAGATTCTGGACTTTGGATTAGCCAAACTGTCACGTGACCAAGGCGTGGCAGCAAACGAGGACACTCCGTATGAGGATTCGCTCACTGCGATCGGAGTAGTGCCCGGGACGGCGGTTTATATGTCGCCGGAACAGGCGCGTAGCGAGGAACTCGACCCGCGCAGCGATCTTTTTTCCTTTGGCGTAGTGCTCTACGAAATGGCTACAGGCAAGAAGCCGTTTCAGGGAGCGAACGTAGTGACCACGCTGGATGCGATGCTGCATCACAAGCCGGCCCCGCCTCGGAGTCTGAATCCCGCTCTCCCACCTCAGATCGAGGGCATTATCGGGAAGGCGATGGAAAAGGACCGCGACAGGCGCTACGCGAGTGCAACGCAAATGAAAGCCGACCTGCAGCGTCTGAAGAAGCAAACAGAATCAGGCGCGGTCAAAACGAATTCGCGCGAAGCCCCGCTGCGCGTGGCCACGAATGCGTTCCAGACTTCGAGCGCGTGGCAGAAATACCTGCTATTCGGTCTGTCCGGTCTGTTGATCGCGGTACTGGCAGCCGTCGGAGCATGGTGGTACAAGCATCGCAGCACGGCAGCGAACACCGGAGTCAGCGCCATTGCTGTCCTTCCCCTGCAGAACCTGAACGGCGACTTCAGCGTTGATTACCTGCGCTTCGCGTTGGCAGACGAAATTTCCAACGTCCTGACCCACAGCCGCTCCTTGGACGTGCGTCCCTCTGGAGTAACGAGGAAATATGTGAGTCCGGACATTGACCCTCAACAAGTAGGGCGCCAACTGCACGTGGGCAGCGTCCTGACCGGGCATTACCTGCGGCAGGGAGACCATCTACTGGTAACGCTGGAAGCCACGGAAACGAAAAGCAACCGGATGTTGTGGCAGACAAATTTCACCGCGTCCAGCGAGGACCTGATCGCCCTACAAGAGAAGCTTGCCAGTCAGGTCCGCCAGGGTTTATTGCCGATTCTGGGTGCGGCAGGCACTTATCTTGATACCGGCACGCGTCCGAAGAGTCAGGAAGCTTACGACCTTTACCTGCATAGTCTGGCGCTGCCCCATGACGCTGGACCGAACAAGGATGCCATCGCAGTGCTGGAGCATGTTGTGGAAACTGATCCGAACTATGCTCCCGCCTGGGAGGAGCTCGGCGTTCGTTCCTACTATGACGCCGACTATTCCAACGGCGGCGAGAAGATGTTTCAGCTTTCCAATCAAGCGTCTGAAAAAGCAGTGGCGCTTGATCCCAACCGCCTGACGGCGGCAAGCCAGCTGATCACGAACCGCGTGGAGCGAGGCGAGTTAGCCAAGGCGTACGAATCAGCCGAGGCTCTGGTCAAGAGCCGTCCGGAAAGTGGCGCGGCCCACTTCACCCTGGCGTACGTTCTTCGCTATGCCGGAATGCAGGAGGAATCGGCAAAAGAGTGTGAGATCGCTCTACAGATCTCTCCCGGAAACTACCAATGGCGGTCGTGCGCGTGGGGATTCATGGAATTGGGCCAGACGAACCGGGCGATGGATTTTGTTCGTCTGGATGCAGGCTCAGAATGGGCCAACTTCGCGACCCCGTTGATTCTGCTGCGCGAAGGGAAACTGGCGGAAGCGCGAGACAGCGTGAAAAAGGTGTCGACGGCGGAGCATTATCATCGCGAACTGCTGGAGGCGTGCCTGGGAATGCGGCCTGCGTCCGAGTTAGATAGAATCACGAACGAAGTGGAAGCTTCCGTGCTGGCCGAGCCCGATCCCGAGCGCTGGTACTATGAAGGAACGGTGATGGCATTCTGCGGAAAACCCGACATTGCTCTTCACATGATCAAGGCCGCGGTTGACCAGAACTACTGCTCTTATTCTGCTCTGTTGTCCGATCCATTGCTGGCAAAACTGCGTAGCAGCAAGGAATTTGATGCAGTGCTGACCGCTGCGCATGAATGCCAGGAGAGCGTTCGCAACCCGCAGGCGCAGTGAAATCGGGTAGGATGGTCAGTGGGTTGGCTACCTTTTTCCTTCCCAATCAGTCGATGAGTAAGACGCTATATCAGGAAAAATATTGGCTCCCGTCCGCAAGAACAACAATCCTCTATTTATGACTGATGACGACCGTGGGGTCTTGCACCAACGCATTCGACCCGGCTCTCTGCAGCTTTTGCTTGCCCTTCTTCCGATTCTGCTGGTGACGGTCGCTGCGGTTTGGCAAACCGCGGCAAAACCAGCAAGCGCAAAAGAGCCTCAGTTTGTAAATCCATTACCTCAGGACACCGGCGCGGCCGGCTTGCAGGAAATGCTCTTGCGCCTGCGGACAACCGCCCGTCTGATGCAAACCGTAGCGCATCCCGATGACGAAGACGGCGGCATGCTGACCCTGGAGTCGCGTGGGAAGGGTGCGACGGTGCTGCTGCTGACCCTGAATCGCGGCGAAGGCGGACAGAATAAAGTAGGCAGTAATTTGTTCGATGTGCTGGGCGTTTTGCGGACGCTGGAACTGTTGGGAGCAGACCGCTATTACGGCGTGCAGCAGCGCTTCACACGGGTTGCGGATTTTGGCTTCTCCAAGAATGCCGACGAAACATTTCAGAAATGGCAAGGTCACGATATCGCGTTGGGGGATATAGTTCGGGTAATTCGCACTTTCCGGCCCGATGTTTTGGTTGCTCGCTTTTCAGGCACTGATCGTGACGGACACGGCCATCACCAGGCCTCTTCGATTCTTACGCGTGAAGCCTTTCGCGCGGCGGCTGATCGCAATCGATTTCCTGAGCAGATCGCTGAGGGTCTTCTGCCATGGCAAGCTAACAAGCTTTACATCGGGAACGTGTGTGGATTTGGGGCGCAAACCTGTCCGGCGGAGAACTACACGGTCAGGCTGAATACTGGAGAACAGAATCCAAGGCTAGGAATGTCGTACGCTCAATTCGCGCTCGAGGGATTGCGGCATCAGCAGTCCCAAGGTGTGGGAACCTTTTCGATCGACCCCGGCCCTCGCTACACCTACTACAAACTAGTCGATTCGGTTCTGCCAGCGACGACAGACAAAGACGGTCATGAGCAGGATTTCTTTGACGGAATTGACACGAGTTTGCCGGGGCTTGCTGCGCGATTAGGAGCCGAAGAGTCAAAGGTACCGTGGTTGCGATCAGAGCTCGTAGACCTTGCAAATCGCGTCCAGGAGGCGGCTCAACGCAGTGAAAAAGACTCCAGCGACGCAGCCGGACCACTGCTCGCCGCGTTGCAGAACCTTGACTCATTGACGGACCGTGTGCAAAGCAGCCAGATTAGTCCGCCGCTGAAAGAGGACTTGCTGCAAATACTCCACGAGAAGTTGGAACAGGCGCAGACGGCAATCAACTTGGCGATGAACGTCACGCTAGAAGCGACGGTCGCTCCGCCTCAAAACACAGCGACCCTGCTGAAGGAAGAAGAAGCATTAACTACGGTGTCTCCCGGACAAAAGTTCCTGGTGAGAGTTAAGTTTCACAACGGCTCAAAAAACAAGTTAGTTCTGGACCGAATACGGCTCGACGCTCCGCAAGGATGGGCCAAACAGATTGATGAAGAAGCTGTCCTGGTCGTCGCTCCGGGCAAGGATCAGTATGCCAACTTCGTAGTGCAGATTCCTGTTCAAGCTGCCGACGGCCATTATTACACGCGTCCCTACTGGCATCGCTCCAATCCGGAAACCGAAAGCATCAACACGATCGACGATGAGCGATACGTTACGCTGCCCTTCCCGCCGCCCCCGCTTCATGCGACCGTCCAGTACCACACTCACCGTTCGCCGCACGACCTGACCCTCTTCGGTGGCACGCATGAATTGGGAGGGACGAACGGACCCGCGACTGAGATCTCGTCTCCGGTGGTCGCGCAGTTTATGGACGACAACGGAGTGGAGCGGAGTCGAACCCTCGCGATCGTCCCCGCATTTTCCGTGATGCTGGAACCCGGGCAGCAGGTGATTCCCACAGCAGGCGACGGTGAAAAACGTGTGAAAGTTGCCGTTTCGAGCAATTTGTCCGGCGGCATCAAGGGGAATCTCCATCTCGAGGTACCGGCTGGCTGGAGTGTCGAGCCAGCGAAATTGGCTACGGAGTTCCATAAGCGCGGCGAGAAGCAAGAGTTCGAGTTCAAAATATCTCCCGCCAGCCTGAAGGAAGGGCGAGCGAACATCCGTGCAGTGTTCGAGTCGGGAGGAGTGAGTTATACCGAGGGTTACAGTCTGGTCACTCGGGAGGATCTCGACAGCTTTTACTATTACCAGCCCGCGCTTCAGCGCATCAGTATCGTCGATGTGAAAGTGCCGAAGGATCTGACCGTCGGGTACGTTATGGGTGCAGGCGATGACATTCCGACGGTGCTCACGCAGATCGGAATGAAGGTTGCCTTGATTCCGGCGGACAAACTCGCCAGCCAGGATCTGAGCCAGTACCAGACGATTGTTGTGGGAATTCGGGCTTACGATACCCAAAAGGACATCGCGGCAAACAACAAGAAGTTGTTGGATTTTGTCTTTAACGGCGGCACGCTCGTCGCACAGTATGAAACCGGTGTCGCCGATTTCAACAAGGGGAAATTCACACCCTACCCCGCGCAACTCAGCCGAATCCGTGTTTCGGTTGAAGAGGCACCAGTCGAAATTCTCGCTCCAGAGGATGGCATCTTTCATTACCCCAACCAGATCACCGAGCGCGATTTCGATGGATGGGTGCAGGAACGCGGGCTGTATTTCATGGATCAGTGGGACAGTAACTTCAAGCCTCTGCTCGCATCCCACGATCCTGGAGAGTCGCCACAGAAAGGCGGCTTGTTGCGCGCTCAGTATCGCAAAGGCACATATATCTACACCGGATATGCATTCTTTCGCCAGTTACCAGCTGGGGTGCCGGGTGCGATCCGACTTTATGTGAACTTGTTGAGTGCGGGACACGAGAAGAACAGTGGTCAGTAGCTAGCTCCCATATTTCAGTTCTTGGTTCTCAGTTGTTCGCACCATGCAGCCTGCCTCCCAGACCGGTCAGAGTTCTCCGCAGCTGATTCGCGGCGTGGGCTTAGGAAGCGCGACTGCGCTGAACATGATCGACATGATCGGCGTAGGGCCGTTCATCACCATACCGCTGATGGTGAGCGCTATGGGTGGGCCACAGGCCATGCTCGGGTGGATTTTGGGCGCGATCTTCGCCATGTGCGACGGTCTGGTCTGGGCAGAACTGGGCGCTGCGATGCCCCAGTCGGGCGGTTCCTACGGTTATTTGCGCGAAATTTACGGCTCCAAAAGTCTGGGCCGGCTGATCTCTTTTCTTTTTGTCTGGCAGCTTTCCTTCAGCGCGCCCCTCTCGATTGCGTCGGGCTCGATTGGCCTTGCCGGGTACGCATCTTATTTTTGGCCTGGACTGGAAAAGCAATACATCGCGCGACATTGGAGCTTGCCTTTGCCGCTGCTCGGTCGCCTGCAACTGCACTGGCTGGTCTCGGGAGCGACGTTCGTAGCGATCGGCATGGTTGCTCTGGCGACGGTGTTGCTGTATCGCAAGATCACGGGCATTGCTTGGATTTCGAAACTGCTGTTGGCCGGCGTGACCGGAACAATGTTTTGGATTATTCTTGCGGGACTCCGCCACCTCGATGTTTCCCGTGCCTTCAGTTTTCCGCTGGGCGCGTTCACCTTATCGCGCAATTTTTTTCTCGGGCTCGGTTCAGCCATGCTGATCGCTACCTATGATTATTGGGGCTATTACAACGTCGCTTTCCTGGGCGATGAGGTAAAGGAGCCTGCAAAGACGATCCCACGAGCGATTCTGCTATCCATTTTTCTCGTGGCCTGTCTATACGTGGTGATGAACATCAGCATTCTGGGCGTGGTGCCGTGGCAGGAAATTCAGGCAGGGCAAGACAACCGCGGCCTGTATGTTGTATCGATTTTCATGCAGAAGATTTACGGGCCATGGGCTGCGAATCTCGCGACCGGACTAGTCATGTGGACGGCATTTGCTTCGGTTTTCTCGCTGATGCTCGGATACTCGCGCGTGCCATACGCGGCCGCGCTCGATGGCAACTACTTTAAAGCATTTGCGCGCTTGCATGTTGTGGGCCGATTTCCGTATGTGTCACTGATCGCTTTAGCAACGGTCGCTGCCCTGTTTTGTTTTCTATCGTTGGCCGACGTAATCGCCGGGCTGGTAGTGATTCGCATTACGCTGCAGTTCCTGTTGCAAGCCATCGGTTTGATCGTGCTACGCATCCGCCGTCCCGATCTGCCGCGGCCATTTCGAATGTGGCTCTATCCGCTTCCCGCGTTAGCCGCATCCGCCGGATTTTTATTCGTACTCATCTCGCGTACGAACTCACTCACCCAGATTCGTTACGCCGTGTTGATCCTGATCAGCGGCGTGGTCATATATCTGGTGCGCGCCTGGCGTCACAGGGAATGGCCGTTTGAACGGTACTTATCAGCAAAAAGTGTTGCAAACGACTGACCATGGCGGAAGCTGCAAAAATGTCGATGCCATCGAGCCTGCCCAGGACCACGAACGGTTCGGCCTGGGCTCCGCTGGGCGAGCCCCTCTTTCGGTCGCTTTGGGTGGCAGCGGTGATCTCGTATACCGGGACCTGGATGCAGAACGTGGGCGCCGGCTGGCTGATGACGCAGCTCACAATGTCTCCGTTGATGGTGGGCCTGGTGCAGGCGGCGTCCACGCTTCCGGTTTTCCTCGTCATTTTACCGGCGGGTGCGCTGGCAGACATGGTAGACCGGCGGCGACTGCTGCTGATCACGCAGGGTTGGATGGTAACAGCGGCGGCTCTACTTGGTATCTTCACGTTGTTAGGAACTGTGACGCCGTGGATTCTTCTCTTATTCACCTTCGTGCTCGGATTGGGGGCAGTGATGAACGATCCGGCATGGCAGGCCATCACCCCGGAGATAGTTTCTCCCAGACAGCACGCACCCGCTGTGGCTTTGAACTCAGTCGGGTTCAACGTGGCTCGCGCAGTGGGTCCGGCATTGGGCGGGATTGTGATCGCGATCGCGGGCTCGGGAGTGGCTTTCCTGCTGAATGCCGCTTCGTTTTTCGGAGTCATATTTTTTCTTTATCGCTGGAAGCGTCCACACTTTGAGAATGTGGAAAAGGGTCGCGTCACCGATGCCATTCTCACCGGCCTGCGGTATGGCCGCGATGCTTCGGTGGTACGCTGTGTGCTCATCCGCACCGGAGCGTTCAGCCTGGCCGCGAGTTCCCTTCTGGCGCTCCTCCCGATCGTTGCCCGTCCTCATGGAGCCACCGGTTACGGCCTGTTGCTCGGATCATTCGGGCTGGGCGCCTTGGCAGGCGCGGCAGTCCTGCCTCGCCTGCGGAGTACGCTCTCAGTGGACGGAGTTGTATCAGTCGCGATTCTGGTGTTTGCAGCCATGACATTTGCCGCCGGACGAGTACAAACATTTGGCTGGCTGGAACTTGTATTGTTCACCAGTGGAACCGCGTGGATTGGAATTCTGGCCTGTCTGAATGTTGCGGCACAAACCATGTCTCCTCCATTTCTGAGAGCACGGGCGCTATCCTTGTACCTGTTGGTGCTTCAGGGAGGAATGGCAATAGGCAGCGCACTTTGGGGCGGGCTGGCCAGCCGAGTCGGAATTCCGACCGCGTTCTTGTGGTCCGCAGTCGCGCTTGTGGTCGGGCTCGTGAGTGTGCGACGCTATCCGCTGACGTCGCAGGAATTACAATTCGCGCCGTCTGTAGTGCGCGACTGACCCAAAACAGGTTCCACAATTCCAATCAGGAGATTTCTCATGAAAGAGATGAAGTGGCTGTTTGCATCCCTGCTTCTGCTGGCGAGTAGCGGCCTTGCTCAGGCGCAAGATGCCAAGCCAGCGGATCATCGCACCGTCGCTCAAGTGCTTGATCGCAGTGTAACCGGCGTGGAAAACGAATTCGTTCCCGCTGCCGACGCCATGCCTGATGACAAATATTCATTTGTGCCCTCGAACGGCGAATTTAAAGGCGTGCGCAGCTTCGCGCAACAGGTGAAGCACGTAGCCGCCGTCAATTACATGGTTGGAGCAGCTATCCTCGAGGAGAAACCGCCGATCGATCTTGGCGGCGAAAACGGACCGGATTCAGTGAAGACCAAAGCGGATATTGTGAAATTCCTTAAGGACTCGTTCGCCTATGTCCACAAAGCTGTCGGTACTATCAACGATGGTAACCTGCTGAACCCCATCAAAAGCCCCTTTGGCGAAGGCATGACCACGCGCCTCGGCATGGCCACACTGATTGTAGGGCACTGCTTCGATCACTACGGTCAGATGGTAGAGTACCTGCGCATGAATAGCATTATTCCTCCAGCTAGCCGTTAATCGCGCAACCACGACGGAATCGACAAAGGACCGGAGCGCATCCGGTCTTTTTTCCGTGGGCGTCATCGGGGATTCCTTATGGCACCAAAGTGCCATTTACATGTCCAAGAATGAGAAATAACCTCAGCTTCCCCCTTTTGCTCGAAAATTTTGCGATGCGAGCTAGCCCCTAAACAGGGACGAGTGAGTGTCGCGATCCGGGTGGTACGGGTGGGCCAAAAGCGTGGCCCGATTGCAGGGAGAAGTAGATGAAGATTAAGAGGCACCACGCGACAGATTTACGGGTTCCTGACCTTGGACGAGAGAACGAAGTCCAGCGCGTCCAGCGAGAAATAGACAGTTTTCTTCGAGCCGTTAATTCTTATCCTGATAGGTTCGCCCGCGAACCTTACTTGAGTTTCCAGCAGCACCTGTCCAATATTGTGACCGCAGAACCTCCGCCCAGTGCAGACGAAGATTCGCGGAGTTGAGGATGAAGAGACTTCGCTTCGAATAGGCCCACGCCTTGAGCAGCGCCGTGTCGTAATTGTCCAACCCCGGTCCCGAGAAAAAATCGCCGCTCTGCCGTACCCGGCGTGCCCAAGGCGGTATCACTGAATTGGGAGGTGTTGAAGTAAGACCTGCCATTGCGGGGATTGCGATTGAGATCGAGAGGACCACCATTGTAATCCGGTTCATCGATACCATAGTTGTTGATGCCATTCGGCTCCGCCCCGAGCAGAGGATTGTCCCCGTCCTTGACGAGCGTCACCGGCAGACCCGAACTGAAATGGGTAATCCCCGAGATTCCCGGCCCTGTGTCCAGCGGTTGGTGGCGTGGAACAGGCTTTCGCATGGAAGCTTGTAGTTGTAACTCACAACAAAGTTTTGCCGGATGTCAAATGACGACAACCCATAGCTCAAGGCAGGATTGATCGGATTCACTTCTTCCCCCAAATTGGAAGATTCATCCAGATCTGCCGTAGGTATATCCGGCGGAGAATTCCAACCGCTCGCTGGTGTGGCGCAAACTCAGTTCAAGAGAGTTGAAATTAGAAAAGGTTGCAGAGCAGACGCTTCACAAATCTGGTGAGCGCGGATGGACTCGAACCATCGACCCATGCCTTAAAAGGGCATTGCTCTGCCAACTGAGCTACGCGCCCCACCGTTAACAATTTACCACAATGGAAAACGCTTATTGCGGGATGCCGAGACCCCAGCGAAAGGCGAGAAGTGCGTAAGCGGAGGTACTCGCTCGAGACAACGTATTCGTGTTTCGTTTTCTTAACTTTCCGCTTGACACCTGCGCTGCAGCAGTTAGTATGAATGAATGTTTATGCATCTTCATGCATAAATATTCATCATGAATAAATCTCTACGCCAGCGAGCCGTCCTTGAACTGTTGAAGCATGGCCCCGTCGCCAGTCAGGAAGACTTGCAGCGGGCGTTGCGTAAGCGCGGACTGAAAGTGGGCCAGGCAACGCTGTCGCGCGACATTCGTGACCTGCGGCTGGCCAAAACGGCTGACGGCTACTCTTTGCTTCAAGGTGACAGTTCGTCTACACCGGCCTTGCCTCCTGTCTCACGGTTGGTTCGAGAGTTCGTGCTCGAAGTGCGACCCGCACAAAACCTCCTCGTAATTAAGACTAGTGTTGGGAGCGCGCAGCCCGTGGCTGCCGCCTTGGACGAAGAGGAGTGGCCGGAAGCAATTGGCACGATCGCGGGAGATGACACAATCCTGATGGTTTGCCCCGACAAAGAAGATGCGAAGAAGTTAGCTGCTGCCATTGAGGAGATGCTTGCCTGATGCCAGCCAAACTCAAGACTGCGGTGCTAGGAGCGACGGGATATTCTGGTCTGGAACTGACGCGGCTTTTGCTGCGTCATCCTCGACTGGAAAAA
>DATHPO010000029.1:0-4135 GCA_035483835.1 Terriglobales bacterium | reverse complement strand
GAGTCGGTCCCGCGCGCACGGTGGGTGGAGTGCTATGGGGTCCACGAGGTACGCGGACGGCAAACGGTCGAGGAGTTCGTCCGCTTGGAAGCGGCACACGACTTGAACCATCTTCGGCAGATCGACCGCATCTTGGGTGGGCGTATGTAGTGGCGGCTGGCCCACCTTTACGTTGTAAAGTGGGGACGACGTCTCTCAATCCGCGCCGGCGGCCTTCTTGAGTTTGCGAAACTGATTGATCTCCACTTTGCCCTCGGGGAACACGGCTTCAATCTTCAACTGGCATCCCATGGCTCGAATCATGGATTGCAGAGTGCTGATGTACATATCGGCGCGGCGCTCCATCTTCGAGACTGCGGCCTGGTTGATGCCGAGCAGGTTGAGGGTCTGGCGCAGCCTACCTGGAAGGCGTCCGGATTGCGTTCTCGTCTCCCACCTTTCCGCAAAGAACGCGGAAAGATGGGGCACCCTTCTTGTTTGTATGGTTTAAGTTTTCCGGGGCCAAACTACTTGGTGAAAGCCGAGTGAGGATGCCGCTCTCCCACGTCTCGAAAGGCGCGAGACGTGGGGCACCCGGTTTCGTCAGGGGCTGAAGCCCTGAATATTTTCGTCCTTACGGCACGACTGAAGTCGTGCCCTTCCCAAACGCCCTGCCATCCTGAGCAGGGAACCGAGTCCGGCAGCAGAAGAGAAAGTCGTCATGCTGCATGGGTAAGTCAAGTACATAGATCCTTCGCGTTGCTCAGGATGACAGCGCGGTTGGAGGATGGTAGCGGTGCTCAGGATGACAGCGGTGTTGGTGGAACGCTTCCGCCGCTGCGCTGGAAGCGCTGCGCCAGCCGAAATCGGAGTTTTTCCGCGGCTCAGGCTACAATGGAGATCGGGTGTGCTCGCCTGCTTGGACTGGCGAGACGCCTCTCCTCTACCAAGAATTGTTTGTTGACGCAGAGCCGATGGCAGAGACTACACCAACTCCCGACGAGCGGCTTCAGCGGGAATTCAATCGCTGGGCCGAAGCGGGTGAAGGCGAAAAGATGGAGCGCCATCACCTGGACATCACTGGCAAGACCATCCGATTGATGGGTCTTCGTCCCGGTGATCGCGTGCTGGATCTGGGTTGCGGCTCGGGTTGGGCAACACGGCTGCTGGCGCGTTTGGTGGCCGACGGGCCCGAAGGGTTCGGGCAAGTGGTAGGGGTCGACGTCGCGGATGAAATGATCCGTCAAGCGCGGGCGGCGTCGAAAGATTTCGAGAACATTTTGTACGTGTGGGGATCGGCCCAGCAGATTCCGTGGGAAGAGAACTTCTTCGACAAGATGCTGTCGGTTGAGTCGTTTTATTATTACCCGGATCAGGAGCGCGCGCTGGCGGAGTTGTTTCGGGTGATGGCGCCGCGCGGCCGCATCTTCATTCTGATCAATCTGTACAAGGACAATCCATACTCCCTGCAATGGGTGGACAAGCTGAACGTGCCGGTGCATGTTCGCTCGGAAGCCGAATACATCGAGCTGCTGAAGAAGCAGGGATTTGAAAATGTCGAAGCCCGGCGCATTTCCGATGACACGCCCACGCCGGACGACTATCAGACGAAGTCCTTTCACAGCCTGGAGGACTTACGGGCGTTTAAGAGGATTGGCGGCTTACTGCTGATGGCGTCGAAACCGGACTTGCGCAGTCAGGCGCCGGGGCATGCGATCTACTGAGGCTATTCGATACCCAACTGCGTCCGGGCCTCGGGGCTTAGACGCTCGGGCGTCCACGGCGGAGTCCATACTACGTTCACGGTTGCGGTACGGATACCCGGCAACTGCTCGAGGCGGGCTTTTACTTGTTCGCCGATCATCACGTGGGACGGGCAGCCCGGGGAGGTAAGCGTCAGGTCTACCGAAACATCCTGACGGTCGTCCGCGGCGGCTTCAAAGCGCACTGCGTAGATCAGGCCCAGATCCACAATGTTTACCGGAATCTCCGGGTCATAACACTGCTTTAGAGCGCTTCGAACTTCGTCTTCAGTCACAGCAGCCATGGTCTTCTCCTCGAAATGGGCGCGAACAGTGCGTCTCGCCCACACCCAGTTTACCGCATCAGGGTGGGGTTCGCGACGCGTTGGTCTCGAATTATCATCCGAGGCGCGGTCTAGCCGGTGAGTCTGATAAGGTATACGGTTTATGCAGATCAGCCCCGAACTTAAGCAGAGGATTCAATTGGTGCTGATCGTGGCTCTTCTGGTATCCGGCACCCGGCTGGCGTTCGTCCTGTACCAGCGGCATGAGAGCGCAATGGAGCTAGCCAAGAAGCCGGCGCCTCCTCCGTTAAACCCTGACTACTACGTAACTCCAAAGAAGCTGTATCCCTACGATCTGAAGTCCGCCCGTCAACTGACCGAGCAGCCGGTGTGGGTCAAGGTCGGTTATGGTTACACGGATTATCCCTACGATCCGGCGCGCCATCACGTGGATTTCTCGAAGGAGGCTGGGAAGCTGCTGCCGTTGGAAAAACTGGAGATCAAGGATGTTATCAGTGAGGTCGCGCCACAATCGCCCGGTGAGCGACAAGTAATGGCGGTGTTTGAGAAAGACGGCAAGAGCTACGCCTTTTCTATCGGATCAATCAAGGACGACAACTACAAGTTCTACTCCGACGATATGCTTTTCATCCAGGATCCCCACGAGCTCTACAAACACTGGCCAGCGGAAGTGTGGGAAGCGATCGACAAGCACCAGGTCAAACCGGGGATGAGCGAACTGCAAACAGATTTTGCCATCGGCCTCGGCATTCCGGAGACCACAGGACAGCCGGGGAATCGGACGGTGAATTATCCGAACGGCGGCAACCCCCTTAGCATCACCTACCGAGACGACAAGGCAACGGAAATCAAACCCGGGCCGACGAGCTAAAAGCTGCCAAATGGAGACCGGGCGTCCGTCCGGCAGTGGCCATGTGAAATTCCCATTCGAACGGATGGAAACCCACAAAGCGTCGTTCACTTCACACTCGGCGAATTTTCATCCGCCGCCTTTGCCTCATCGGCGTGAATCACGCCATCCTCGTTGGCATAAAATGCCCGATGTTCTGCGTCCAGCTGCTTGGGAGTCATCGTCAGCTCGTAACCATCTTTGCGCGAGTGGAAACCAACGGTGTAATCTCCCCGATCGGTCTGGGTCATGCGTTTGGTGAAGGAGCCGGAATGAACCAGATCCGCCAAGGTAGGGGCGTACTTATTATCTTTTTTGTAGTATTGCTGCTGCGCCCGGATCACGGTGCGCATGTAACCGAGCGCATTGGCTTCGGCTTCCGACCGGGCCGGATCCCCCTTAAATTTTGGCTGATATGCGGTCTGTGCCGCTGAAAACAGCGTTCCGCTGGCCATTAAAGCTGCAACCATCAACACCGCGGTCCGGGCCAACTGTCTTCGCGAGGGTAATCGGAAGGGTACTCTCATGAGTTTCCAGCCTCTTTCCTTGAAAATGTTCCATGTTACTGGCGTAATTGCCAAACCGTTACTGAGCTTTCCATCGGGGGCAATTGCAATTATGCTAGCCCCATCTACCCGAGTAGGAAAGCTATGAAATCTGCAATGGCCACGAAAGCTGCACCGGTAAAGAAAGCGCCGATCCGTATTGCCGTGGTGGAAAGTGATCCACTGCGGTTCGTGGGATTTAGGGCCCTGTTCGATAATGAGTCGGATTTCGAGCTGATCTCTGCCTCGCTTCCCGATATTAGCAACTTGCAAGGCATCGATCTCATCCTGCTGGGCAACCGCAACGGCCAAAACCTCTTCGATCTGATGGCCACCATGAAAGCCACGCGCCCTGACCTGCGCATTATTGTGACAGGTTCGGGCATCGATGACGAAACCATTCTGAAGGCCATTGCTTCAGGCGCCAAGGGCTATGTAGACGAGGCCGCCTCGCCAACCGAGTTCGTACAAGCCATCCGAGTCGTGAACGAAGGCTCGGTGTGGGCGCCCAGACGGGTTCTTTCTATGTTTATCGAGCGCGTGTCGACGTCTCCGGGACGCATCTTCCCTTCGGGCCGCGTGACCTTTACCGACCGCGAGAAGGAAGTTCTGGAGATGCTGGTGGCCGGGCGTTCCAACAAAGAGATCGGTTCGGCGCTCGGCATCGAAGAGCGC
>DATHPO010000028.1:0-9880 GCA_035483835.1 Terriglobales bacterium | reverse complement strand
CTCGTTGAACTTGATCAGGTTCCAATAATTCCACGTCGTCTCCGGCATGGTCTGATAGCTGTTGTCAAAGACAGTCTCGCTGAAGGTGTAGCCGTTCCATTCCAGACAGGCCACTTCGCAGGCCTTACAGCCGATGCAAGTCGTGGTGTCCACCAGCTTGCAGACCTGCTCTGCCCGCTCAACTCCAGCGCCTGGCGCCGGCCCGGCGTGGCCCGAGATTTTGACGATTTGCAAAGTTGCCTGGCTCATAGCATTGCCTTACGCTTTTTCTAGCTTGACCAGAAATCCTTTGAATTCGGGGGTGTACGCGTTTGGATCGATCACGGTCGGACTAAGACGATTGGCGAGGGTCCTCGCGTCCCGGCCCGCATCTTCCTGAATTCCGCGATAGCCCTGATGAATGGGAAGACCGATCTGATAAACCTTCTTGCCATCAATCATCATTGGCTTGATGCGCTTGGTGACGAAAGCTTTTGCCACGTAGTAACTGCGGGCGCTGGTCACCTTCACCTTGTCGTTGCCTTTAATCCCCAACTCCTGCGCCAGTTCGACCGGAATCTCGACGAACGGCTCAGGAATGAGTTGCACGTTCATGGGATTGTTTTTGGTCCAATAGTGGTACTGCTCGGTAAGCCTGTACGTCGTGCAGACGATGTTAAATCCGTCGCCTGGCGTCGCGTACTTGTCCGCTGGCGTGGATAATTTCTTCACCACAGGATTATTGGATTGATTGGGGTGAAACGCATTCTGCACCGGGCTCTCGATCGGCTCGTAATGCTCAGGGAAAGGCCCATCGGCGAATGCCCCCAACGGCGCGAAGATTCGGCCAGTCCCTTCGGGCGTCATGATGAAGGGGCCCATGTGTTCGTTGGGATGAGAATCCGGCTTGAAGTCGGGAACATCGTTGCCGACCCAGAGTTGTGCCGATTCGTTCCACCAGACCTGTTTTCTTTCCGCATCCCAAGGTTTTCCGGAGGGATCGCAGGAGGCGCGGTTGTAGAGAACGCGGCGATTGGCCGGCCAGGACCAAGCCCAGTTGGGATAAATACCCTGACCCGACGGATCTTCAGTTCCCCGGCGCGCAAGCTGCGGGCCTGCCTCGGTCCAGCACCCGGAATAAATCCAGTTGCCGCAGGAAGTAGTGCCATCGTCTTTCAGCCAGGCGAAGCCTGGCAATTGCTGTCCTCGCTTGATCACTTGCTGCGTTTTGGGATCGGTGAGATCGGCGAGCGCTTTGCCATTGATCTCTTTTGCCAATTCGGCAAGCGACGGCTGGGGATTCGTGTAAGACCACGTCAGGTTCAAGATTGGGTCGGGGAATTTGCCGCCTTCCTTTTTGTAGAGCTCCCGCACCTTGAGAAAAATGTCAGCGACAATGTCCTGATCGAGACGGCACTCGGCTGGGGTCGGCACAGCAACGTTTTTCCACTGGAGCCAGCGCGCGGAGTTGGTCATCGATCCGTCTTTCTCGGCAAAACCAGCGCAAGCCAGCCGGTAGACGGTTGTGTTGATGGTCTTCATTTCCTCGGGAGTAATTCCGGGAGACTTCCAGAATTCGCTCGTCTCATCGGGATAAATCTCACCTACAACGAGGAAATCAGCTTTCTTCAGCGCGTCAATGTTTTTCTGCGAATCCGGCCCAATGGCTACTCCGTTCATGCCGAAAGCTAGCATTCCCTTCACGGAGCCGCGGTACATGTTGTCCCAGATCTGGGTCCACGAATAGTTGCGATCCACCTTGGGCATGTAGTGGAATGCAAAATCATTTTCTTTCGTGGCCGCATCCCCGAACTGGGCCTTCAAGTAGGAGACGGCAAACTTCGGCGTGTTCGACCAATAGTTAAACGAATCCCACGGCGCCGGTTTGGAAGCAGTGGGAGTGATGCGCTTCAGATAGGCGGCGAGGGCGGTATCAGCGGGACTCGGAACCTTCAGGTAGCCCGGCAGGCTGTCGAACACTCCGCCCATGTCGGTAGCGCCCTGAATGTTGGAATGGCCGCGCAGCGCATTTACGCCACCGCCCGCGCGCCCCACGTTGCCGAGCAGCAACTGCAAAATTGCAGCGGTGCGGATGATTTGCGTGCCGAAGGAATGCTGCGTCCAGCCCACCGCGTACAAGATCGTTGCGACCTTCTTCAAGTCTCCGTCTTTGCGGACGGAAGTAAACAGGTCAGCCGCTTTCAAAAACTGATCTTTCTGGATGCCCGTTATGCGTTCAACCATTTCCGGCGTGTAGCGCGAGTATTGCTGCTTCAATAGCTGGTAGACGCAGCGCGGATGCTGCAACGTCAGATCGTAAGCCACGTTCGGAGGAAGAGTTGGAGCTGGCTTGTCCGGCCCGGCCGGCGTGGCGGCGGCGTGGCCGCCTCCTACTTCCTCATAGTTCCAGGTGGATTTGTCGTAGGTTTTGGTGGCAGGATCGAAACCTGAGTACAGCCCATCTTCGGGCAGCTTGAAGCCTTCCTTCACAATGAAAGCTGCGTTTGTGTAGTTGACAAGGTAATCTTTCGCGATGCGGTTGTTCTCGATGGCATAGCGAACCATTCCACCAAGCATCGCAATATCGGAGCCTGCGCGAATCTGAAGGAATAGATCGGAGGTCGACGCGGTGCGCGTGAAGCGCGGATCGACCACAATCATCTTGGCGTTACGATTACGCTTCGCCTCGATGGCCCACTTAAAGCCGCAGGGATGGTTCTCGGCAGGGTTCCCGCCCATGATCAACATCATGTCGGTGTTCTTGATGTCGACCCAGCCATTGGTCATGGCCCCGCGTCCAAATGTTGGTCCCAAACTTGAGACCGTGGGTCCGTGTCAAACCCTGGCCTGGTTTTCGATATAGGTGAGACCCATGCCTCGCATGGTCTTGACGACCAGATAATTAAATTCGTTGGTGTCGGTGCAGCCGCCGATCCACGCGAGGCTCTCGCAGCGATTTACGGTTCGACCCTGCGCGTCTTTCTCAACGAATGTATTGTCGCGCGTCTTTTTCACCCAGCGGCCGATCTCATCAATGGCTTGGTCCCAGCCGATGTCTTCCCAGTGATCCGAACCCGGTCGCCGGACCTGGGGCTTCAGGAGCCGGCGCTCGTTGAGGATGTCTTGCTCGAGCGAAGCTCCCTTCGGACACAGCGTGCCACGGTTGATAGGATGGTCGGGATCGCCTTCGACGTGAATCACCTGGGGCGTGACGTTCTTAGCCTTGTCACCGATCGTATAAATAATGACGCCGCAGCTTACCGAGCAGTAAGGACAAGTGGATCGCGTTTCGGACGCCCGGGCAATCTTGAGTTGGCGAAGCTGCGCGTAGGCCGGGGCGAGGTCAAACCCAAACAACGTTAACGCTGCGCCTCCCAGCGTGGTGACCTTCAGGAAATCTCTCCGGGTGTTGTGCATGAGTCTGACCATCCTTTCGCAACCGGAAGCAATTGGGTTCTTCCGATCAAACAGCTACAGGAGTCCACAGTCAAAAACAGGCTACGCCAGCGATCCGCATTGGCGTCTACAGCATACTCGCGCTGGACAATGACTGCAACAATTCTGGGTGTGGAAAAAGCGGCTCTCGATCAGCCCGGTGTCTTTCAGCCGATTTGAACACCGAGCATGGAAATGGAGCCTCCATCTACTCCCTCAACCGGGCAGCTGAGGCGCTCTCTCCGCCGATACGTGTACCGAGGACTTGGGACTTGGAGAAGGCGAAGATTGTGGTCTGGGGTTGTAATCGACAGCAGTGCGTCGCGACCAGGGCTCTCATAGTTGAGAGAGACAAGAGCCCGCCCTACTTGAACTGTACATGCAATTGGCGGAGTCCAATCTGCTGAGCGGCAGTCCCAGCGTTCAATACCACAATGCGTACCACGTAATCGCCGTTCGCTCCAGTCGGCAGACCCTGCCAGGTACTCAAGTAAAGCCCGTTTGGCGTTGTCACAGGTGCTTCTCCCGAGAGTGCGAACCAGTTCGTTCCGTCTGGCGTGTACTCGGCTTGAGCATAGCTTCCGCTCGGCAGAGCCGACGGGCCGATCGTGACCACGAGCCGGACTGAGGTCGCATTGGACATGTCGATCTGATCGCGATCGGATGAGCCTCCGACTTCAACTGTGCCCACGCCCGCTTTGTACCCGGTCCCATAATAGAAACTGTAGTCGGACGGGGCGGTCGTAGTTCCTGGTGGCCCCTGTGGACCAGCGGGACCTGTCGCTCCGGCGGGTCCCACAGCTCCGACCGCTCCCGCCGGACCAACCGGTCCTATCGCGCCCGCTGTTCCTGCCGCGCCCGTCGTTCCTTGCGGACCAACCGGTCCGACCGCGCCTGCCGGACCAATTGGTCCTATCGCTCCAGTCGTTCCTGTCGCACCCGTGGTTCCTTGCGGACCAACTGGTCCGACCGCGCCTTGCAGACCAGCCGGCCCTGTGGTTCCCGCCGCGCCCGTCGCGCCCGCTGGACCAACCGTCCCTGTCGCGCCCTGCGGTCCAGCCGCCCCTGTGGCTCCGGCTGCTCCCGTCGCTCCTGCCGGGCCAATTGGCCCGACCGCGCCCTGCGGTCCAATCGCTCCGGCCACCCCCGCGGTTCCTGTTGCTCCCGCCGGACCAATCGGCCCGACGGTGCCTTGCGGTCCGACTGCCCCCGTCGCTCCCGCCGTTCCTTGAGGACCGGTTGGTCCCGTCGCTCCTTGTGGTCCTTGCGATCCCACCAGGGAGTGATAGTTGTTCCCATTGTCCGACTCTACGAGCATGCCGCTGGCAATCGACAGCGTGTATTGACCCGCTGCCGGCGCTAGCGCGGGTAAGCCAAGGTCAACCAAAGTAATCGCCGATTGCGTGTTGTTTCCGGTCTGCGGCTGCACGCTCAACGGTCCGCTACAATTCGTACCTGGAGTGCCCGTGGTGCATTGCGCCCGCGAAATTCCAGACAGCAGACTCAGCACAACGACTAGTAGACAATTCTTCATTTCATCTCCGGATCTCTAGGGAATCACAACGACAATCTCGTTGCTGTACCCGCTTTCGCTGCCGCCGCTGACCGCTGTGGTTGCGTAATAGAACGTTCGATTATGGGTTATTTGTACATCGGCATAATTCGTTCCAATGATTCCCGAGGCTATCTTTATGTATGGGCCACCCTGTGTAGTTCCCCGGTAGATGCAATAACTCGTCGCGCCCAGGCTGGCATTCCAACTGAGAGAGACCGAATGCCCAGTGGCGACGATAGCCGCCCTGCCAGTGAGTTTCACACTGCCCCGAATCCCCTGCGCAAAGCCCACATTCAGGCAGCAGCTCAGAATCATGCAGATCGTGAGGAGTCGCTTCATCGTTCGACTCTCATGTTTCTGGGCGTGGGACGTGGGGCACGAGCGTCGCCGTTCATGATTGCTCTATCGGCGGGAGGAACTCCATCTGTTAGGAGATAACGGCAATATAATGTGCGGCGGGATTCAAGAGGGGCTTGCCTATTTCAATGTTCCTTTGGAGTGATCGAATTGTAGGGTGCGAACAATGCCATCACCCTCGTTGTATGTCGCGGCGACGGCACGGGTCCCTGCCTTTCCATCTCAGCACCGCTCCGTTACAATCGAAGATTACCTGCTGAGCTTCCATGGCGCTGAAGGAGTCGGAAGCGATTGTTTTGCGGACGTATCCGTTGCGCGAGGCCGACCTGCTGGTCACGCTCTTCTCCCGCTTGGAGGGGAAGGTGCGTGGGGTGGCCCGCTCGGCCATGAAGTCCAGACGACGGTTTGGCGGGGCGTTAGAGCCACTGACTTACGTCCGAGTTTATTACGAGGATCGCGAGCGGCAGGAGTTGGCGCGGCTGGATTCGTGTGAGGTGCTGGAGTCACCGCTGGCGTTTGAAGTGAGTTACGCGCGCGCGGTCGCACTTGGTCACGTGGCCGAGTTGCTGGATGAGTTGCTGCCGGATCGCGAAGCCAACGATGATGTATTCCGGCTTGCCCTTGCAGTACTGGCTGGGCTTCGCGGCGCCGATGTTTGGATGCCGATCACCTATTTCGAGCTGTGGATGACGCGGCTGATGGGTTATCTGCCGGAGCTTTCCGAGTGCATCGTCTGCGGAAGAACGCTGAATGGGAGTAGGGCATTCTTTCATGCGTTGAGCGACGGGCTGATGTGCGCCGATGACAAGCGGCTGGCGTCATCGGAGATTTCTGCGGAATCGCGCACGCTAGCCAGCCGAATGCTACGCGCACCGGTCGAGAGCTTTGTGGCGGTGCCGGGGCACAAGGCGCAAGCTGCCGATCTGCGGAAGTTTCTACTGCAGGCTCTTCAACGACACATGGAGAAGAGGCTGATAACGGCAGGGATGCTGGAAAAGATCAGCACTTAGCATTTGGCACTTGGCCGTTGGGAGTTCTTGTTCAGTTCAGGCGATTGCTCGGATGCAAGACTAAGTGCCAAATGCCAACAGCTAAGTGCTCGATAACCACACTTTGACTCAGACCAACTCCAATCCGCTGACTTTTCAGGAACTCATCCTGCGGCTCCAGACTTTCTGGGCGGAACGGGGATGCGTGCTGCAACAGCCCTACGACGTCGAGGTCGGCGCAGGAACCATGGCGCCCGAAACGTTTCTCCGCGTCTTGGGACCGAGTCCCTACAAAGTCGCCTATGTGCAGCCATCGCGCCGGCCCGCCGATGGGCGGTATGGGGAGAATCCAAATCGTCTTTATAAGCACACTCAGTTGCAAGTGATTCTGAAACCGCCGCCGGAGAATGTGCAGGAACTGTATCTGGAATCCCTAGGCGCGATGGGGATTGATCTGCGCCAGCACGATATCAAGTTCGAGGAAGACAACTGGGAAGCTCCGACACTCAGCGCCTGGGGCGTAGGCTGGCAGGTCATGCTGGACGGACTGGAAATCACCCAGTTCACTTATTTCCAACAGTGTGGCGGGTTGGATCTTGATCCCATATCTGCGGAGTTGACTTACGGCTTGGAGCGGATCGCGGCATTCTTGCAGGATGTGGATTCAATTTACGACATCGTGTGGGCACGCGATCCTGAAACCAGCCGGGTAACAACCTATGGCGATGTACGGCTGGCGGACGAGCAGCAGTTTTCCGTGTACAACTTCGAGACGGCCGATGTCGAAAAAGCATGGAAGCACTTCGAACTCTATGAAGCAGAATGCAAATCGCTGCTTGATCAATATGCGGCGCTGAGCAAGGAGAAGATTACTGGTGATGGGCGGCTACAGAGCAAGCAGCGTTTCCCGGTCCTTTCCGCTTACGATCTGTGCCTGAAGTGCTCGCACCTGTTCAACATTCTGGATGCTCGTGGCGCAATTTCTGTGACTGAGCGAGTGGGAGTAATCGCTCGCGTGCGTGCGCTAGCGGTCGGGATTGCGAGGGCATATGTGGGTCAGCAGCAAGGCGATACGGCATCCGAAGAGGAAAAACCTGTAAATAAGAGACCGAAAACAAGAAACGAGACCGTCAATGTGTAGCGCGGCTGTCCGGCGCGAATGTTATTGATTTGCCCTGAATGAAAGTTTTATAGATGCCCGACTTTCTGCTTGAAATCGGTTGCGAAGAGATTCCGGCGCGGATGATCGATGCCGCTTCCCTCGATTTGCGTGAGCGAGTGCAAAAATTGCTGGCGCAGGAACGTCTGTCCGCGACCGGAACAATTTTCAGTCTCGATTCCCCTCGTCGCCTGTCGGTTCTCGCAGAAGGCGTTCCAGTAGCTCAGCCCGATGTCACGGATCAAGTAACCGGGCCTTCCACGAACGTGGCCTTCAAGGATGGACAACCCACACAAGCCGCCCATGCATTTGCGCGCAAGGCTGGAGTCGATGTTTCTCAACTGGAGAGAGTGACCACTTCCAAAGGCGAATACCTGGCCGCGAAGATCACAAAGAAGGGCCGTCCGGCGGCTGAAGTCCTAGCCGAATTACTTCCCAAAGAGATCAACTCGATTTACTGGCCAAAGAACATGTACTGGCGCAAGCCGAGCGAAAAATTTGTGCGGCCGGTTCGTTGGCTCGTAGCTTTGCTCGGCAGCGACGTGATCCCGCTCGAATTCGATGGTGTTCGCGCCGGGAACGAGACGCGAGGTCATCGGATCCTCGCCGAAGGCCCGATTCTTGTTTCAAGTGTCAGGTCTGCCTATGTTGAGGCTTTGCGCACCGGCAAAGTCCTGGGGCGCGTCGAACGCGAGGGGCAGATTCGCAAAGAGCTCGACGCGGCCACTCGCACCATTCCCGGCGCGCGTTGGCGCGAAGACAGGACTCTTCTGGAAACCGTCGTCAACCTCACCGAGTTTCCTTCGGTGGTTCTAGGAGGTTTCGACCGCGAGTTCCTGGAATTGCCCGAGGAGGTTCTGGTCACGGTGATGCGCGATCACCAGAAATATTTTGCAGTCGAAGATGCGGGCGGCAAGCTGCTGCCCCATTTTCTCGCAGTGTTGAATACCGATGGCGATCCGCGCGGCATCATTCGTCATGGACACGAACGCGTGCTCCGAGCCCGCTTTAACGATGCCCGGTTTTTCTGGCAGACCGATCAGAAGCATCCCCTGCGCGAGCGGACAGCGTGGCTCAAGAATGTCACTTTTCAGAAAGACCTGGGCACCTACTACGAAAAGACGAAGCGGGTGCAGCGTTTATCTAGTTGGCTCTGCGAAATCATCCGCTATAGCGGAATGCCAATTCGTCCTGGCATCGTGCACAAGGCGGCATCGTTGGCGAAAACGGATCTCACGACTGAGCTGGTGAAAGAATTTACAGAACTGCAAGGGATCGTGGGCGGGCTGTACGCCCGTGTACAGGAACTCGACAGCGGCATGCCCGATGCGACCCGCCAGGCGATCGCGCAGGCAATTTACGACCACTACAAGCCGGAATCCACGGAGGACGCGGTTCCGCGGTCCATCGAGGGCGCAGTTCTCTCGATCGCCGACAAAGCAGATAGCATTGCCGGGATGTTTGCGCTTGGGTTGCAGCCCACGGGATCGAAAGACCCATTCGCGTTGCGGCGTCAAGCTAATGGAATTGTGAAGACGATTGCCGAAAAGAAGCTGCCGCTCAGCCTGACTGAGTTGTTTGCTGACGCGCGCGAAGTCTATCGCGGATCGGCTGCGGAACGAAAGTTTTCAGGCGATGTTGATTACGCGGCCGCCGTGCGGACTTTCTTCCGCGAGCGCCTGGAGTTCTATCTCCGCGATGTGCTCGGGTTTAAGTATGACGTGGTGAATGCCGTGCTGGCCGCGGGATCTGACGACGTAGTGGACGCAATCGCACGTGCTGAAGCGGTCACCAAAGTGCGTCCATCCGCGGATTTCGAATCTATTTCGATAGCATTCAAACGCATCAAGAACATCCTCCGTCAGGCAGAGGAAACCAGAGATCGCGTGGCTCCTGCAATTGACGTGGACGCCCTCCAGGAACCGGTAGAAAAAGAACTAGCCGCTCAAATCTCCCGGACAGCCGGGGTGGTTGATGCCCTGCGCATCAAGCGAAACTACGAAGATGCTCTGGTAGAGATTTCGAAGCTCAGGCCCATCGTGGACCGCTTTTTCGATAAAGTAATGGTTATGGTCGACGACGAACGGACTCGGGCGAATCGCCTGGCGCTTTTGCAAACATTGTTGAAGGAATTCTCTACCATTGCCGATTTTTCAGAGATAGTAACGGAAGGCAAAGAATCCAAGGAATCTTCGAAATACTAACACTAAAGGACGCATTTATGGCCACGCAAACTCTCCCCGAAGCAGAAGTAACGGTAATCGGCAAGAAACCAGCCATCCAATATGTCTACTTTTTCGGCGGCGGCAAAGCCGACGGCAACGGCAAGATGAAAGACGAGCTCGGCGGAAAAGGCGCGGGCTTGGCCGAAATGACCAACGCCAGCTTGCCGGTACCCCCCGGGTT
>DATHPO010000027.1:0-12821 GCA_035483835.1 Terriglobales bacterium | reverse complement strand
GATCGTTTATAGGCATCCAGACGCGACGCGGTTTCTGCCCAACCCTGGCGAACGGAGTTGTTCAACAGCCACTTGCGTGGGCAATCCGAGAACATCAAACCTTGCCACTGAGCGTTTGCTGAGAATTTGCGTGCTCATCCTTCCGCAAACTTGAGATGCGGTCACCCGGTAAAGGTACCTGCAAGTCGGCATTGCGCCAGTCTTCCGGAAGTAATCCCGAATGAGATTTGCATGAATCCTGGCGCGTTTCTCGATATCCGTCCTTGTCCCGTCGCCGAAGCCATTCTCGATGAGTGACTCGCCTTGGATCTTACTCAGCGAAGCGCATGCGTTGGCGTCGTCGCCACCCTGGGAGTCAGTCAAGATAGGCCAACCTCATTCCTCGCGCAACGCGGCCATGGGATGTAGCTTCGCGGCGCGCTGCGCCGGGAAGAAACTTGCTGCCAGACCAACCGCAACCATTCCCGCAACTGCGGCTGTCAATTCGAGCGGGTCTGCCGGCTTCAGGCCATAAAGCATCGAAGCTGCCGCAGGTCCAAACCCGATTGCTAGCCCCGTGCCCACCACAAGGCCAATGCCAAGCAGAGTTCCAGCATCCAGCAACACCAAGCGCAGGATGTTGCTGCGATTGGCCCCGAGAGCCATGCGTACGCCGATCTCGTTTCTGCGTTGGATAACGATATATGAGATGACGCCGTAGAGGCCGATAACGGCCAGCACCGTTGCCAGGACGCCAAAGAAACCCGACAGCGTGGCCATCAAGCTCTCGCGCAGAAGACCTTCGTGAATCTGTGTCTTGAATACTGTGAAACTGAGAACCATGGAGGGATTGATTTCGTTTGCTGTGTGGTTGATGGACGAAATGAGTGGAACCAATGATTCGTCGGATCGAATCATCAGCGTAGAGTGCTGCTCCGGGCCGTTAGCCTGCGTGAACGATACATAGACAGTGGGCACAGGGTTCTCGCGCAGATCGTAGAATTTGGAATCCTTCACCATGCCCACGACGTGGTAAGTCTTTTCGGGTGCACCTGAATCGTGGAACACCTTCCCAACCGGATTGGCGCCGCCGTAGAACTTGCGCGCGAATGCCTCGTTCACGATTGCGGTGCGCGGGGAGGTCGGCGTATCCGTTTGGTTGAAATCCCGCCCCACCAGCAATGGTGTCTCCATGGTCTGGAAGTACCCAGGGCTCACGCGATTCAGAGTGACATCCTGCCGCTGAGCCCCGTCAGGAACATCGATGTTGTCATCCCATCCGCTGTGACTCATCGGTACCATCAGTACCTCCGCAGCGGAATTCACTCCGGGAGTGGCTTTTACACGCGAAAGCAGTTCATGCTTGAAGGCCATTTGGCTAGCGGGAGGCAGTTTCAGCGGTGAGAATTCGAAATCTGCAACCAGAATGTGATCCTGCTGGAAGCCCGCGTTCAAAGTAATGATATTTCGGAAACTCCGCACGAACAGGAGTGCGGCCATCAGCAACACAAGAGAAAATGCGACTTGTGAGATAACGAGTGCTCGTCGAATTACGAAATGTCCGCGACCGGCGGCTGCTCCCCGCGCACTGGCCTTCATAGCTACGCCCGGTTGGGTCCTCGAGGACTGGATCGCTGGTGTAAGCCCAAACAAGATGCACGTCAGAACCGCCAGGCCAACAGCAAATCCAAGCACGCGCCAATCGGGCGTCAGTTCCACGAAGATGGGCTGCCCTTGAGAGCTCAAAAATGCCACGAGTGCGCGGCTCAGGATTTGAGCCAATGCCACGCCGGTCGCGGTGCCCAGCACCGCAAGCAATAGGCTCTCCGCAAGCAACTGGCGAATTAACCGGTTCCGCGATGCACCCAGAGTGAGACGCAGGGCCATCTCCCCCTGCCTGGAGCTCGCGCGGGCCAGCATCAGGTTCGCCAGATTCGCGCAGGCAATGAGCAGAACCAACCCTGACAGCGCCAATAGCATCCACAACGGGTATTCATAGTCTTTACGCAGTCTTGAAACCCCAGTGGCCGCAGGCAGAGCGCCCAGGTGAAAAGATAGATAGTCATTCTTCGCGATGGCGTCGAACTCACTGGGCAATGTCGCTGAGAAAATACCAGAAGAAATCGCGTCCAGTTGCGCAGAGGCACGCTCCAGTGTCCAGTCCGGCTTCAGACGTCCGATGGCGGCCAGCCACCAGGCCGTGGGACTATCTATTAAGGAAGGCCTGTTCAGATTCGTTGAAAAAACTGGCTGACTGCACACGGGAAGGGCGACATCGAAATTCTGACCTACCTCCAGACCATAGAAACTGGCTGGCGCAACGCCAATCACCAGAAATGGATGACCGCTGAGGATAAGTTTCCTACCGAGTACGTCTGGCCGTCCGCCAAACTCCCGTTGCCAGAAAGCATAGCTCAGCACCACGCCCTGCGCGCCGCATCCGCGGTAATCGTCAGCCGGCGAGATCAGGCGGCCCATGACTGGTTGAATCTCAAGAACATTAAAGAAATCTCCGCTCACCAGCAAAGCATTTGCGTAGTGGGCCTCTCCTCCTTGCCCGAGATTGAATCGATCGGTGGCCCACGCCGCTATTGCGGAGAATCCCTTTTGCTGGTCATGCAAAGCATTCCACAGACCACCCGTCAGATCGGCGTTGCGCGAGTAGAAGTCACCCCTGCAACAATGAGGCGAGTTCACAATTGCGACTCTGGCCAGCCGATCAGGATCCTGTACCGGAAGGGTTCGCAGCCGCACCGCGTCCAGGATTTGGAAAATGGTGGTATTTGCGCCAATGCCGAGCGCCAGCGAGAGAATTGCAACGATGGCAAAGCCGGGGCTTTTGACAAGCAGGCGGACGCCATAACGCAAATCTTTCCAGATGCCCGCAAAGAGCTTGTCGCCTCCATCCCTACCAACGGGCACAGTCTCTGACGCAACCCGTATGGTAGCTTTCAACCCAGCAACCAACTTGCCGTCAGTTAAGTCCTGCTTCAGGATTCGATAAGCCTGATCTTCTCCTGTGCCGGCGATCAACAACTCATCGTAACGATCGTTGAGATGCTGGCTCAGCTCCTCTACGACCTCTGCCTCACGCCCACCCGAAAGATTCAACGGGGCGATTGCTGCTTCGATCTCCTTTGCCCAATCACGCATTCTCGGCCTCCGTAATCAAACGGATTGCATTGACCAGGTTGACCCAGGTAGAACGCTGCGTCTTCAACATCTCCTTCCCGTTCGCCGTCAGCTTGTAGTAGCGGCGGCGGCGCTGGCCAGCTCTTTCGATCCATCGCCCCATGATCAAGCCGCGTGCCTCAAGGCGGTACAACAGCGGATAGAACGAGGCAACATTGAACTTCAGTACTCCCTCGGACCGTTCCTCGATCAGCTTGCTGATCTCATAGCCGTGGCGCGCTCGGTGCTCCACCAGGGAGAGAATCAGCAGTTCAGCACTCCCCTTCTTCAATTCGCGGTCGATAGCTTGGTTCCCAATATGTTTCATTACGACATATTGCAACCGCACATTAAAGAATGTCAACAAGGGCGGATGCCCGAGATGGATCGTGCCTTGGACGGTTGAAATGGGATTCATCGATAAGAGCCGGCCACGGGTCTGTGAAAGTGATAAATCGCAGAGTCACTCGTCGCGCGCAAATGGGGAACGAAAAGTCGGCATAACATCAGGATTCCGGACGGCAACAAGATGCGTCGTTCCATGCCCGTGATGAAGGAAGTAATTGAGTGTCAACTCCAGCAGGATCGCGCAATGAGATCTCTCGGAAAGGCACTCCTGAAACATCTTCCAACGCTAAAAGCGGACTATCAAGAGGCTCAAACAGATGCTTCGTTGGCAAGCATATCAACGATCTCAATCGGGAAAACTCAACAAACAATCGATGGAATAATTGAGCGTCTGAAGCGCCTTCCGGTCGAATAGGTCATGCAGGCAATGCGCCCCTGCAATTCTTCGGTGGTGTAGATTGAAGGAAGGTCTCCACAAGAATGACTGATCCCTCACACGCGCTGCAATCTTTTCAGCAGGCGCTTCTGCATGACCGAATACAGCTGCAACGCGGAGTTCTTGATAAGGATCTCTTCGTCCACGTTGATAAGCCGAAGGAAGAAAGCAGGATTACCTATGTAAGGTTGGAAGGCAGAACGGTAACTGCGCTCGTCGTCTTCGCCATGTGCGAGCCTATTGAAGGGACGCCCTGCTTTAATATTGGTTACGCTGTGCCCGAAGCGTATCGAAACCAAGGGCGCGCAAAGGAAGCCATCAGCGCCGCAATATCAGAAATGCAACACGGGTTCGGGCGGCTCTGGCACGTGTTTTATGTGGAGGCAATCGTTGGGCTGATAACAAACCCTCTCAGCGTGTCGCTGAACAGGTCATCTCCGATACGCCAGTCGCCGTGATGGATCAAAACTCAGGCTTACCCGCGTTCCAGTACATTCGGAAGATCGAACATCCAATGGCTAGCTGATCGGGGCTTTGTCGCAAATTGCCCCAGTACCGTCTGCCAGAGCACCTGACTCGCGAGGATATAATCCGCGTCGGCGAAACGGAAAAGATACTAGCCTACTGACTGGCGCGCTCGTGTCCGTTTCTGGGTCTGAAGTGCCGAATCCGCTCCGGTCGGCTTTTCACTTAATGCGCGCTCGCCGCCGATCCACCATCACTTATCTACTGTAAGTGTTTGACGCAGCGTCTCAAGATTTTGCAACCAGCGAGACAAATACAGCAGGCCCTTGCAGGACCGGAGCGCGGACGGGTGGCCGCGACAGGATGGGGGTTGACCACCAAACGCGTCTTATCAAAAGTTCCGGTTTGCCATCTACGCCCATTAGGCATGAATTAGGGGCAACCCAGAAGTCAACTTCTCAATCGCCGACCATTCGCTCCGCAGCACAATCGGCATCCCCACTGCCACCTTAGGATTGCAGTCTTGTCCATGTAGCTTTTGGTGCTTTTGGGCTGAGCCACACCCCTTGACCTTCTACCTATCGAGGTGCATACTTACGGGTAGAAGGTTGAGGCCTCCATGCCGCCATCACGATTCCCCATCCCGCAAGGCACATTGGATATGTTGATTCTCCAGATCGTATCGCTGGAGCCTGTGCATGGGTATGGCATCGCGCTAAGGTTGGAGCAAATCTCGCGATCTGTGGTGCAGGTCAACCAGGGCTCCCTCTATCCGGCACTACACAGGCTCGAACAGAGGGGATGGCTCAAGGCCAAATGGAAGCAATCGGAAACCGGCCGGGAAGCCAAGTTCTATTCGTTGACGGCTGCTGGACGACTGCAGCTCACTGAGGAACGAAACAGTTGGGCGCGCCTGGCAGGCGCAGTTCAGCTTATCTTCGATGAGGGTAGCGGCTCATGAGGCAACTCGTGAACTGGTTCCGTCGCAAGCAAATGGATCGCGACCTGGATCGCGAGTTGCAGTATCATCTCGACCGTCGAATCACCGACCTTAAGAATTCGGGATTGCCAGCCCAGGAAGCCCGAAAACGCGCGATGCAGGAGTTGGGCGGCATCGTGCAAACGCAAGAGGAAGTGCGCGACATCTGGCTTCGCTGGTGGTTGACTGATTTCCTTTACGACTTCCGCTTTTCGTTGCGCTCTTTTCTCAGGACCCCCTCGTTTACCATCACCGCGGTGCTCTCGCTCACGCTTGGCATTGGAGCTACCACAGCGATCTACTCGCTGGTGGATCAGATCGTACTGCACGCGCTTCCGGTCCGCGAGCCGGAACGGCTTGTCCTGTTCGATTGGGATGGAGATTGGGTAGGGAATGGCTTCGGCAGTTGGAATCTCATGCCCTATCCCGTCTGCCGCGATCTTGATCAGCAAAAGCAGTTCTTCGAAGATGTTTTCTGTCGTGCTCTTACCCCGGTGAATCTTTCGATCGGCGGCGACACTTCCCCTGTCACTGCGGAGATCGTTTCCGGTAACTATTTTCCCGTGCTCGGCGTAGGTGCGGCTGTGGGCCAAGTCATCACAAGTGACGACGATCACGCGCCGAATGCCGTGACTGTCATTTCTTACGATTTTTGGCGGACGCACCTCAGCGGCGCTTCCGATGTCGTTGGCCGCAAGCTGCTAGTGAACGGCCATCCGCTGACGATCATCGGTGTGGCGGCCTCGACGTTCCGCGGCATCGATGTGGGCGAAGTGCCGGTGCTCTGGATCCCAGCCTCGATGTCGACTGCAGTCGTTCCTGGTCTCAATGATCTTCTTGATCGCCGTACATTCTGGATGCAGGTGCTGGGCCGCTTGAATCCAGGCATGACGCGGCAGCGTGCTGAGTCGGGACTGCAACCATGGTTCAAGGCCATGCTGCAGGAGGATATGGGTCGGCCCGGCTTTCCCGTCATCACTGCAGAACGCCGCCAGGAATACCTCAATTCATCGCTGACGCTCACATCGGCGCCACAGGGGCATTCTCCGTTGAGACGACAGCTGTCTGACCCGCTTTGGATGTTGTTTGCCGCGACGGCAGTATTGTTGGGCCTGGTCTGTTTGAATGTCTCGGGTCTCTTCCTGGCGCGGGCGTCGACCCGTGTGCGTGAGATTGCCACCAGGCTGGCATTAGGTGCGTCGAGTGGGCGGCTCACGAGGCAGCTGCTTGCCGAGAGCCTGCTGATCGCGCTGGCTGGTGGACTGCTTGGCATCGCATTGGCGCCCCTCGGCGTGCGAGTTCTGATCGCATTCATTCCTCGGAGCATCAGCGCCAATGCCTTGCACGCGGGCATTGATTCGCGTCTGTTGCTCTTCGCTCTCCTGGTGACTGTGATCGCTGGCATTGTGAGTGGTCTTGCTCCCGCCTTCCAGTCAGGCCAGTGCTCGCTTGCGTCGTCACTTCGAGAGCGAGGCGGCACAGCCTTTGGCCACGTCCGGCTTCGAAAAATCATTGTTACCGCACAAATTGCCTTAGCTTTGACACTGGTCGTGGGCGCCGGATTGTTTGTGCGAACTTTCGATGCCTTGATAACAAAAGGGCCCGGCTTTGTTACATCAAGCCTGGTCTCGTTTGGTATCGATGCGATGCGAGGCGGCTATTCGAATGCTGAAGGAGAGAAGATGATGGCCCACGTTGAAGATGCGATCCACCGTTCTCCGATGATTCAGAAATCAGCGATCGCTCGCAACCCGTTGCTGACCGGCGGTAGCTGGAATAATCAAATGACGATCTTTGCGGATCAAAGGATCGTTACTGATCGCCTTGTCCATCTGAATGCCGTCACGCCGGGATTTTTCGAGACGTTGGGCATCAAACTCCTTGCCGGTCGAAACTTCGACGACCATGATGTTTCCCCGCCGGGCCGGCCAGGCTGGCGTTCGGCGATCGTGAGCGCAGGATTCGTAAAGCGATACTTGGCAGGCCGAAATCCCCTCGGCACACGAATCTGTCTCGACAGAAGACCCGACGCCAAGCCAACGATGGAAATTGTCGGGGTCATGTCAGATTTCAGTTACCGCGGACTTCGCGACGACACCGAGCAAGCGTATTTCCCTTTTTACGAAGGCGAGCATCCGTTCGGCACCTTTTATGTCAGAGTGCGCGGAAACCCGGAACCCGCTCTCGAATCGCTTCGCGCGATTGTCCGCAGTGCCGCCCCGACCTTGCCGATGACAGATTTCCGTACGCTTGACGAGCAAGTGCATCGATCGCTGAATGCCGAACGTATGTTGGCCACTCTGTCTGGAAGCTTCAGCACAATTGCGCTGTTGCTGTCGTTGGTTGGTCTCTACGGCGTGATGTCGTTTGTCGCCACGCAACGGACGCACGAGATCGGGATTCGGTTGGCACTGGGCGCGCGGCGCTGGTCTACGATCTGGTTGGTGCTCCGCGATGGACTGGTGATGATCCTCTCAGGAATATGCATTGGGCTGCCGATTGTTTTGGCTTTGGGCCGGCTTGTTGAATCGCAGCTCTTCCAGGTGAAATCCTGGGATCCCGCTGTAATCGCCATTGCTATCCTGGCTCTCAGCCTGGCGGGGCTCGGTGCTACGCTCCTTCCCGCGCATCGCGCTTCTGGCGTAAACCCAACCGACGCATTGCGAGTCGATTAGATTCTCGTTTCGCTTCACATCGACTAACTGTCCAAAATCCTTTCGGTAGCGCCTTATGTAGCAAGACGGTTTCGTGAGTTCACGGATCACGAGCAACTCTTACCCAATCCGTAAAGGAAGGTTAGCCGACGATCCGCATGGTTATCCACTGCGGCGAAAAAGCATCCAACAAGTCGAGCATTGGCTTCTTGTCAGCGGGGTGAGCGGGAAAGCGAGCTGGAGGCTAAGCTTCAAGCGAATAAGCCTCGCCGCTGGGCACGGTGGACTTTCCTTTGTATGTGCTTGTGAAGCGAACTCGCACGAGCCAGAAAATCATTAAAACCAGCGGCGCTACGGTGAGAACTAAATACAAGTTTGTGCTGAACAGAGCCGGCGACAGGTGTTGGCCGAGCCCAACTGTCCTAAGCAACCGCAACGGGCGGTTGTTGGGTCCCATAAAAAACGATCCTGAGGCGATGAACAGCCCAAAACACATCCGCCATAGATGCCGCGCGATGCGCCTCGCGCCAAGAACACCACCGCGAAGAAGCATGCGAACGTCGCCCGCGGCGGCCAGCAGACAGATCGACCCCATGAAGAAGGTCATCCCAACGGGGACGCCGTCTTGTGAGGTCGCGCCACTGCGCACGACTTTGATACCACCCATCCAAGTGAGGACACCGAGAGTCAGCGGAATCAGAAGCGCAGCCCAGTCCAGACTGCTCGTCTCGCCCTCTTTACGTCTAGCGGTGAGCCACGCCGTTCCAATCAGGTAGAAGGTTATGATTCCTCCGCCAATGTTGTTTGGTTGATGCTTCACGATCGCTAGGTACACCGCGCCGACGGCCATGGTCAACATTGAGGCTACAAAGATTCTTCCGGCCAGGATATGGCGAGGGGTTCCTTTTCGGAAGGACAATGCGGCCGTCCCGGAAAATAGACCCACGGTTCCGGCACAAATATGAACGAGGAGCATCGGTGAATAGTGCATGGCTTCTTCCTTCGGGATAGATACGTGGAGTCGATCTTCAAAGTTTCACGCGTATCCTACCATCGCTGAACTATCGTCGCTTGTATGGTTCGAACCCCTAGCCGCCTTTTTCAGGTCGCCATAGCAGCGTCGCTAGCGCTCCCGCAAAATTGCGCCTGGATCACGGGCCACACGGAAACCGAGACGAGCGGACAGTCAAGTTCAGGATTGCCGACAAACCTTCCCAACGCCGTTCTTCGCCAATAGCACCACGACGACGCTTCACCGGCCCGGTTCGCAACATTCACCCCAGATACCTCAGTCCGTGCGCAGCGCTTTCATTGGGTTCGTCGAAGCAGCTCGATGCGCCGGGAGAATACTGGCGACCGCGGCGCAAGCACCGAGCGCAAGAATTGAAAACCCAAACACATGCGGATCCCAGCTGCGTATTTCGAATAGCTGCGCGGCCATGAGACGTCCCGCACCGATGGCTAGAGGAATTCCAATGAATAACCCGATAGCCACCAGCAGAAATGCTCCCCGCAGGACAAATCGCACAATGTTCAGGCGATCGGCTCCCAGAGCCATGCGCACTCCAATCTCGCTGGTTCGGCAGGCAACTGTATAGGTCGTTAGCCCATAGAGGCCGATGGCTGCCAGCAACATGGCGATGAGGCCGAATATGCCCGCCAACTGCGCGACCATGCGCTGCTGGTCAAAATTTGAGGCCACCTGCTCGTTCATGCTTTGCACCGTTTCGAGCAGGGCTGTGACCACGGGCGGCAGCGGCACGTAGACGGGGACTTTGGTCTTGTGGCGGTAGAGAAGCAGACGATCACCGTCAAGACGCCGGCGCTCGAGAGTAACTGCGTCAAGGATGGACAAGCCCGACCAGCGCATCAACAGGATCAACGCGCGCAAGCGGAGAGACCGGTGTTCGAAGTCCCGCCCTCCTTTCCACTCGCCATATGCGTAGGTGGCATCGACAATCTTCGCGAACTCGGCCGGCGTGAAGTAATCGGTTGGCTCCTGCGACACCTGCACCGGTTTCATTTTCTTGGCTGGATTTCTGAGCAGCCAATCGTTCTCAATGCAGAAATCGAAAAAGCCGTTGATGCGGTGGTGTTTCCTCTGCGTGGTCAAGGCCCCGTTATTCCACGAGGCCCGGAATTCGCGCAGTTTTGCCGTAGTCAGTTCGTCGAGAAAGGTCAGTGACTGCTCTCGCGCCCAACCGAGCAACTGTTTTTCAAGCAGAGTCTTGCTCTGGCAAGTTGAGGTTTTCTGGAGCTTCCTGGCTTCTTCATCGCGCAGAAAATCCCCGACCGCCTGTTCGATCGTGATTCTCCAATTCGGCTCGGGAGCCGCCTTTTTCAAGGGATCGGCATCGATTTCCATGAGGCGCGCTTTTCGCTCCGCCGTTTCCCAGCTGCGCGTCTGCGCCGATTCGCGGATGAACTTGCCGGTGGCGAGAGTGCCGTTGATCCACTTGGGACAACGGCATCGGCGGTAGTTCGAATCGGTCTGCCGACAGGGCGGATAATGGCGGGTGTAAACGCTAAGCATGTGCCTCCCACCGGGCGTTGCAGAGGACGCTAGGCGGAGGGCATTGTACGTTTATTGTACGATTGCGCAAACGGCCGCAGAAGCCGTGTATTTTCAGTGGACTAGAATGGTGGAGCTAGTCGGGATCGAACCGACGACCTCATCGTTGCGAACGATGCGCTCTCCCAGCTGAGCTATAGCCCCGTGCAGGTTGGATCGGTAACTCAGGTATATTATCAGCCTTCCGGAATGCGCACCAAACGGATCCCCCGATTCAGTTTTCGCGCCGAGCTTCCTCAGCGTTCTCTGCGAATCCTCCGCGACCTCTGCGGTTAAGGCTTTTATTCGATTTCACGAGAAAGATGGCGAAGCCCTATGTCATCCGGGGGCCGATCCAGCCACTACCTCCGTTCTCGCTGGATTCGAACCTCACAAATCACCTTGACGAAACGCTCCGACCTGCGTCTAACTAGCACTAGGCCCTACCGGGTCGATGGGGAGATTTACGTTCGAACGAGCAAATCCCGCGACCGCACGGCGGCAGCGTACTCTTCTTGCTGCTTCGGTCGGCGCCCATGCGGTGATTCTCGCCTGGCTTCTCCACGCTTCCGAGCCGAGGCTCCTGACTCCGGTCTCCGTCGCCGTCGGCCAGAATGGCACTTCCGTCACCCGCTTGTTCTGGTCCAGCAAAAATCCCGACGACAGCAGCCACAGCTCTTCCGATCTCGCCACCGAGCGTTATAAGCACCAGCGCCTTGGACAGAAGCTGCGTTGGAAAGCTCCTGTGCAACTCTCGAAAATGGCGGCGCCGCAGGCGCCCGTAGCCCGCGCTGAACAACAGGACAAGTCGGAGACTCAGACGCTTTCCGCCCTCGGCCACGGAGCGCAGGCGGGTCTTCCCTATGGAACGCTCACTCGCGGCCAGCTCTACGGCGATGAGATCCGTCCCGCGCTTCCCGTCGCGACCTCCGATCCGGTCGTCTTCCCGTGGCAACTTCCCACCGCCCCCGGCAATGAAGTCATCGAAATCACCATCGACGAGCGCGGAGAGATCGTCAGCAAAACCGTGCTGCAGAGCCTCGGTCCCGAGATCGACTCGAAGTGCCTCGCGGCACTAGAGAACTGGCACTTCCATCCTGCAACGCGAAACGGTTCTCCTATCGCGTCTAAGCAGGACGCGATCTTCCCTTTCAAAGCGAGAGGCTAGCTCTCGCACTGCCGAACTGATTTCCTCCTCTAGACATCTTCTACGTCGATTCTCTCAGCGTGCTCATTCCCCGTTCGGATTTTTCTGCTCATCCAGAACTTCCTCGTTACCAACGGGTTCGAATCATTCGAGAGCAAGATGCTCTCAGAAAGATCAGCCAATCGTAAGTGAGCGGCGCTCATCCCCATGAATGCTGGCTATCTGGCCCATAGCCACTCCACCTATCTATGGAGAGAATTATGACAAATCGCATTCGCCTGATTCTGGCACTGGCCCTGCTTTGCGCCGCAAGCACAGCCGTGTATGCATCCGACAACGCTTACCTGTACTTGGTTCAGGGCATTCCTGGACGCGACTACTCCACCGTGACTGATCCGGAATTCCCGGTCGACGTGTTGATCAATGACGAAGTCTGCAGCGTGCACGGCTTGTCCTATGGAGCGATCTTTGGCCCGTTAACGTTCGTTCCTGGCACCTACGACATCAAAATCAGTGTCGCGAACACGTTGGCGCCATGCACCAATTCGCCAATCGTCGACAGTTCCGTCACTCTCAATGCAGCAAAGAATGTCTCGGCAGTTCTTGCATTGAGTGGCGGAACGCCAACCTTAGAAACATTTACCAACAACTTCTCTCCGGTCAGCGCGAACAACGCCCGCATCCAGTTTGCGCTGGCCTCTGATTCCCCAGCGGTACAACTCATTCTGCAAAACACCAGCACAAAAAAGCTGTACACCTACTCGGTCAATCCGAAATCGCTGCTCAATGTGACGCTTCCGGCCGGCATCTACACGGCCGAGGTAAACGAGGGTACGACCACCCTGGTTCCGTCGACTGTAATCGCCTTGCGATCACAATCGGTGACACTGATGTATGCCACCGGTGAGGCATCCAACAACACGGTCGACCTTGAAACGAAAACGGTGAGGGACGTGCTTTAGTCCTCCACTATTGGAACATGGGCCGCCCGTCCAGGCGGCCCGTTTTCGTCTGCGAACGCGTTCCGGGAGCGGACTTAGCCGGTCTCCCCGCTATAATGGAGAAGTGAGTGAAAACGCAGTCGAACAGGT
>DATHPO010000026.1:0-7594 GCA_035483835.1 Terriglobales bacterium | reverse complement strand
AGGAGCTTCGCTTCCGCCGGGTCTACCGCTTCCATCCATACAGCAGGATTATCGTGGCTTCGCTCATCCACTTTCGTTAGGAAGTAGTACACCTGGCCCGTCTCCGCCGTAAGGCTGACAGCCGCGGCTAACTTCGAAAACCTTCCGAAGGTTGACTGCCAATTCGCGCAGAGATTGTGGTCGCCAGGATCGACTGGAAAGTAGAAGTACGTATTGCCGTGATTTGCGCCCACCCACTGGCCGTCGAGCCCAATTCGAATCGTCACGGCGCCTATCTTGAGGGCCTGAGCGTCTGTTCTCTCTACTTCGAAAACATAGACGAGCGCCTTGCCTGGCGGCGCTTGTCCCTGCGGGTGCCTGCTCTTGTCTGTTTTGACGTCGAACTGGACATTGTCCGCACCGCACCCAGCAGCGGTCCGCGCAGCTGTAGCCTGATCCTGGGCGAACACGGGCACCGCAAGCATAATGAGCAAGGACACTACGAGCATGTTTTTCATGAGTCGCCTCCAGCGTCTAGCCTTCGCAACGCCCGGGAAAATCAAAGTTGCTGTGTATGCATGAATGACGTGGAGTGTGGCCATCGGGTTTCGATCACTGGTGAAAGGGTTCGCTAAGATACACTCCGGAAGTGGAGAAATCACTGCGGAGTTTTCCAAGAAGCGCTTAGTCTGTCACTGGACGTATAGTCGCGTAATCGGAAATCTTGAATCCACATGGACGATTACGGCGTTTATCGTTGTCACTTTTCGTGCGATACAATCCTGGAACATGCAAACAGTCTACGAAGCCGCAGGTGGTCGCGACGGGTTGCTGAGGTTGGCGAGCGCGTGGCACACGCGGGTGCTAGAGGACGAAGTGGTTAGCCATGCGTTCAGCCACGGATACCACCCTCAGCACACTGAGCGCCTTGCCGCGTACTGGGCCGAGGCACTCGGCGGGCCAACGACGTACTCTGACCAGTACGGTGACGAGACCTCTGTCGTGCGGACTCACAGCGGCAACGGGCTGCACGAGGAGATGGACCAGCGGGCGATCGCTTGTTTCGATCAGGCTCTGGAAGATGTCGGCCTCGCCCGCGACGAGCGGCTTCGGCGGGTGCTGCACGATTACTTCGCGTGGGCTACGACGACCACGATGTCTCGCTACCACCGCTCGGCAGAGGATGTGCCAGACGGTTTGCACATCCCGAAGTGGTCCTGGGACGGACGCACCGGTTAAGCGGCAAACGGGATAAGTTCTGCGGGCAATGGACGGTAAGGCATCAATCAGGACTTGACCTGCAACCTGTCCCACTTCGTTGACTTGCCTCTTGCCCCAACCTAAGATGTGCGCCAAATGGTCGACTCTGCGTCACTCATCGGCCAAACGATCTCGCACTATCGAATCGTAGAAAAACTCGGTGGGGGCGGCATGGGTGTAGTTTACAGGGCCGAGGACACCCGGCTGCATCGCTCGGTTGCGCTGAAATTTCTACCAGAGGAGTTTGCGCGAGATCCGCAGGCTTTGGCTCGCTTTCGGCGGGAAGCAGAAGCCGCCTCGGCGTTGAATCACCCGAACATCTGCACGATTTACGACATTGGCGAACAAGAAGTCCGGGCGTTCATCGCCATGGAGTTTCTGGATGGCCAGACGCTGAAGCATCGCATTTCCGGCAAGCCGCTGCCCCTTGAGCAAGTGCTGGAGTTGGGGATTGAGATTGCGGACGCCCTGGACGCAGCTCACGCCAAAGGAATCGTCCACCGCGACATTAAGCCTGCCAACATTTTTGTCACCGAGCGTGGGCACGCCAAGATTTTGGATTTCGGGCTAGCCAAATTAATGCCACAGGCCTTGGTGAACTCCTTGAGTGATTCAACAGCTAGCCAGGAACATTCGCTGAGCGCACCCGGCGTCCCGCTGGGGACGGTCGCGTATATGTCTCCCGAGCAGGCGCGGGGAAAGACGCTCGATGCTCGTACCGACCTGTTTTCCTGTGGGGCCGTGCTCTACGAGATGGCCACGGGGCAGCCGGCGTTTGCAAGGAACAGTCCAGCAGAGACATTTGACGCCATTCTAAACCGTGCGCCGGCGGCGCTGGTGTCGCTGAATGTCAGCGTTCCGGGAGGTCTTGAACGGATCATTGACAAAGCCCTCGAAAAGGACACTGACCTCCGTTACCAACACGCTTCCGAATTGCGCGTTGACCTGAAACGCCTAGAGTTGGACATCTATCCGGGACGAGGCAAGGCCTTCCAGTCGGTCAATGCGCCTGCCCAAGGCGGCCAGATCTTGTCTGGAGTTGGGGTGTCGTCAGCGACAGCCATCGCACAGGTGGCCGACAGTACGCCCCGCAGGCAGAGGTTGAGCAAAGCCATCGACTCTCTTGCCGTACTGCCTTTTACCAATTTGAGCGGTGATCCCGAGGTTGAGTACCTGAGCGACGGCATCACCGAAACCCTGATCAACAATTTCTCGCAGCTCCGCAAGATCCGCATCGTGCCTCGGGGCGTAGTCTTTCGCTATAAAGGCTCCGAACTTTCTGCGGAGACTCTGGGAGCTGAGCTCAAGGTCCGGGCCATTCTCACTGGCAGAGTGATGCAACGGGGAGACACCCTCGTTGTTGGGGCTGAACTGCTCGATGTGGTGAAGGTGGCGCAGCTTTGGGGGGCGCAGTATAAGCGAAAGATGGCCGACCTATTGGCCATTCAGGAGGAGATCGCGTCAGAAATCGCAGAAAAACTCCGTTTACATTTACCCGGGGAACCGAAAAAGCAGTTCACGAGCCAATTTACCGCCGACAAGGAGGCGTACAAGCTCTATCTGAAGGCTCTGTATTTTCAGAATAGGTGGACAGCGGGGGACCAACAGAAAGCGATCAGTTACAGCAAGCAAGCCATCGAGCATGACCCAGCCTTTGCCCTAGCTCATGTCGTGCTGGCGGGGAGTTATTGGCTCCTTGGATTATTTGGCCTGCTGCCGCCAAGTGATGTCTTTCCAAAAGCCAGGGAAGCAGCTCTACGGGCTTTACAGATCAATGAAGGACTTGCCGAAGCGCATGCCGTACTGGCGGCTGTCTACCTTATCTATGATTGGGACTGGGCAGCCTGCGGAAGAGAGTTTAAGCGGGCAATGCAGTTAAATCCTGATGACCCCACAACGCAGGGTGCCTACTTTTTTTACCTGCTCACCGCCGGTCGCCTAGAGCAAGCGATTGCGTCTGCGAGGAGAGCCGTAGAACTCGCTCCCCTTTCGCTTCCCAATAATCTCGGTTTGGCAGGATCCCTTTTCCATGCACGGCACTATGACCAGGCAATTGAACAATTACAAAAGACAGTCGAGCTGGACCCGAATCATGTAAGAGCGCGGGAGTTTCTGGTATTTGCTTACGCGCATGCGGGCCGAAGTGACTCCGCCATTGCCGAGTGCGCGATGATCGCCTCTCTCCCACCCCCAGGCAAGTTGGTCAGCCGCATGGCGCAAGCCTATGTCTATGCCCTTTTGGGCAAGTCGGAGGAAGCACGAAAGATCATGGAGGAAGTGCGGTCCGGCAACGAAGACAATCTGCCATTACTCTGGCGCGCCTCCCAGATCTATGCAATTCTCAACGAGCGCGACCAAGCATTTGAATTGCTCAATCGACTGTGCGATGCACGTTTTGGCTTGGTCGTCTTTTTCAAGGGATATCCAAGTTTCGACAATTTACGCGCTGACCCAAGGTATGGAGAGCTGTCGCGCCGCATCGGCTTGCCGGAGTGAGGGCTCCTTCTGGGAAAAACGCCCACCCCGATATTCCTATCCTCATCGCCGCGAGAGCGGAATCCGCGAAGCTTCATCAGCTCCGAGGCACCCCAAGGAGCTGGCTCGGAAAGCCCCTCGGGCTGTCAGTGGACGATTAAGTCGCGTTACCGGTAACTGAGGGTCATTCCGGTTACGGCGTTATCAGGCATCACTGGCACACTTGACTCGCACAACGCTGACGCGTACCTTGAGTACAAATGCGGCTTTCTCGACCAATACTGATGCTGGCGCTGGTAGTTGCTCTCGCAGCTTACACCCTCGACTGCGGGGCGATGACAACTCCCGAGCAGGCCATGCAGTGCTGCAGTTCGATGCCGTGTGCGCCGCACGGTCATAACGCTCAGGATTGCTGCAAAGAGATGCCTTCGATGCACGCGCCGTTTGTGCAGCCCTCGTTCGCGAATGGCATTCAGCGCTCTCTTGTCGCTGTCGCAGTACTGACAACCTTCGATGAAGCGCACGACGTCGATTTATCTGCCCGTACTCACGCAGAACATTCGCACGCTCCTCCCACCGTCTACGCACCGGCGTCGCTGCCTCTTCGTATCTAGTCTGCCCCTCAATCGGCTCCGGCTAGTTGGATTCGTGTGCCCGGGAATCAGTGTCCTTGCTGAAGGGGGAATCTGTGCGATTACGACAGTTGATCTGTCTTCAAAGAAAAATGTTTTTGGTTGTGATGCTTGTCGCGGCTTTTGGCGCATCAAGAGCGAGTGGGCAAGGTTCCGCTCCCGAGACGGCTCCTCCTCTGTTCCCCGGCGGTGGACTCATTTCCTACAATTCCATCTTCACGACACGGGGATTGATCCCGGAATCAGCGGGGAGCATCCCTCCGACCGCCCGTCCCACTTTTTCACATGAGGGCGACTTCAATTTCACATGGGGCTTTTACCGCAACTTTGACATGACGATTCTCGTCCCGATAGTGACGAATCACTTTGCTAGCGCAGAGCAGCCGACCGCTGGTGGAACAGGGCTTGGCGACACGATGGTGCTGGTGAAGTACCGGTTCTATCGGCGAGACTCACAACGAGGGACCACACAGGCATCCGTCACATTCGGGCCAAAGATTCCAACGGGCCGCACGGATCTAACCGGTGGGAATGGTGGTCTGCTACCAGCGAGTTTGCAACCCGGTTCGGGTTCTACCGATTTCTTCTTAGCCGCGAATTGGACGTACACCGGACTCTTCAATCTCAAACGTCTCGTTGCCGACGAGGATTTCCACTCGCTCTTGCGTACACAAGGAACGCAGGCAGCTCGTCTCGGTAGTGACCTTGAATCGCGCTTCTGGCTGTCGTACCGCCCGTATGAATCGAAGGATGTGACCCGAGAGTGGTTCATCGGCCCCGCCTTAACTTGGCTGCATTCTCAGAATGATCGCATCTCGGGAGTCACTCAAAGCGGAAGTGGTGGCGACGTGTTGCTTGCCGGAGTCACGACCTACGCAGGTCTGCGTCCCGGGATGCACGTTTGGCTCGGGATGGATTGGGACGTGGCGCACTCCACCGGTGCGACCTTCATGCCTGTCCGCCGTCACATCAGTTTCGGAATCACGCAGCAATTTCGTATGCATCCGTGGTGAAAGGAGGAACGATGAATAGGAAATACCTCGCGCTAGTGGCACTTCTTACTCTCTTCGTTGTGCCAGCGACGCAAGCGCAAATCAAGCATATCGAGATGCGCGTCGAAGGCATGACCTGAAACTTTTGAGCATACGGGGTGAAACAACACCTCGGACGCCAGTCTGGCGTTCAAAACGTCGAAGTCAGTTTGATTGACGGAAAAGTTGAAATCACGCCGAAAGAGGATGGGCAGATTGACCCGGCCCAACTAATGAAGGCGACCTACGACAGCGGTGTGACCGTCGCGGAAATGGAGATGAACGCGCAGGGCAAGATAGTGAAGGACTCGTCGGGTAATCTCGCTTTGCAGGTCGAACCGAACCGGTCGTTTGCACTCGAACCGAATGAGTTGTCGAAGGGACTTGAATCCCTCGTAGGCTCTCAGACGGTGGTCACAGTTCGTGGTCAGTTGTACAAAAAGCCGGTCGGAAAAAAGAAAGCAGGCGCTTCGGCTCCGCTGAAACTTCTGCTACTCGAAGTGCAGAAGAAGGAATAGATGCTGAGAAAATGTATTTTATTTCTGAGCCTTGCTGCGGTCGGACTCGTTGGATGCACTGGACATTCGGCGAGTCCGCCTCAGCCGAAGGCAACCGTAATCACTGCGGGCGAAATCGGCTCACACTTGCCCGATTTCTCTGTGAACGATTTGAACGGACGCCGTGTTTCCTCTGCTGACCTTCTCGGCAAAGTGGTGCTCATTGATTTCTGGGCGACATGGTGCCAGCCGTGCAAAAAGGAAATGCCCGGATATCAGAACCTCGTAGACCGATACGGTTCTCGCGGATTCGCGGTCGTCGGATTCAAGTTTGACACGATGGCGGACACGGAAAATCCGGTTATATTTGCCCACAGAATTGGTGTGCACTATCCGCTGGCGGTCGCCTCAGAAGACTTGAGGGAACGGTTCGGCGGAATTGAGGGACTACCCACGACAATGCTTTACGATCGCCAAGGGATTCTGCGGAAGAAAATCGTCGGCTTCGAGTACACGAGCGTTGTCGAATCAGAATTGAAACCGTCGTTATGATTCCGACCATAGGGCCACTCGCTTCCAAGATGGACGGTTACCGCGTTTACCAGAGTTGAGAGACTAAAACTGCACCGCTGGCGCAAGGTGACATGCCTTGCCAGCGAAAGTAGACTGCGCAAGTTGCTTGAATTGCTGCTCAATCATTGCAAAGTCATCGGGAATCGCTTCTTGCTTGCCAGCATAGGTGCCAACAGCAAAAATACGCCCCGCCTTCTCAGTTCCGTTGCTGATGAAGATTCGGTGAACTTCCAACTCCTTATGGCTTGGTTCGCCACCGATAAAGAGGAATCTCTTTTCTGGCAGTTCCCAAAAATGCTTACTGCCTGTCAAGCCGGCCAATTTTGTGACTTGGTCTTGGCTGATTTCTTCCGCACACGTCGGGAGGTCCGTTGTGGCCATCGGTCGTCCGGGATACCTTTGCAAAATCAGCGAGCCGTCCCCACGGACGAACAACAATTCAAAACCCTGCTGCAATGGCGAGTCGTACATGATCGTCAGCCTTTTCGGGGACTCGGAATCGCGCAGCATCGGTTCCAAATCCAGTTGGTGTTTCCACGGCTCCGCGGACTGGGGCAGCAGGGATAGCAACACGATGAGAAGGGTTGTCATGCTCGTTGTTCGTTACGATTCGACATCCAAGGGGCGCGTTGTATGGGAACCGAGAGGACAACTCCTGGTTTGCGTAACCGGAAATCACTTGGACTGGGACGCTCTTCTCCGGTAACGCCTGCACCACCATAGAGAGCAACTACGATGCGGGCAATATGGAGTTCGGTACTAGCCGAGTTCAAGACCTTGCGGTTCGCCTGCTTGCGGATTAGAATTTTGCCACCGGTTTACCAGGCCTCGGTCTAACCACAATCTGCGAAAGGAGAAACCGATGCGAAAAGTATTTCTTCTAATGGCCCTCGGGTGTTCCTTGTCGAGTGCTGCGCTCGCACAGTACGAAAAACCCGCGCAGCCAGCAGATGCATCCCAGGCAGCGAAACCTGACTTCTTGATGACTGCCTCTTACATTGAGGCGTGCAGCTGCGACATGTTCTGCCCCTGCTACTTCAACAATCACTCCACCATGCACGGCGACATGCAGTACTGCCGGGCAAATCTGGTGCTGAAGGTGGACACGGGCTATTACAAATCCACCAAGCTCGATGGCGCAAAGGTG
>DATHPO010000025.1:0-33737 GCA_035483835.1 Terriglobales bacterium | reverse complement strand
AAGGACCTGGTTCTCTTTGGTGTTTCTTTCTATTTGTTGCGGCAGGATGTCATAAGAGTGCCGCTCGCTAACACGACTCCATTTGAGTCAACCGCAGCACTTCGCCAAGATCTCCGTCCCACGGGGTAATGGAAGGCGGTTGGCTGTTCCTATTTCTCAAACGATTTTGGATTTGTATTTGTAATGAATCGGCTTCGTAACCGGGCCGAGTTCAACCGCATCCTCGACTCGGAAAAAATGATCACTGCCATGTGGCGACCGCGCCTGCCCAGCAGCGAGGGAAAGGATCACCGGCCCTGACTTAGAAAAAACAGAGGGGAGGAAAACCAAAATGACTGCCAAGCACGGAATTGATTTGCTTCACGATCCATCGCTCAACAAGTCCACCGCCTTCACCGAGGCCGAAAAGCAAGCCCTCGGACTCGTTGGGCTCATTCCCGACGTGACGGAGACCGAGGACCTCCAATTACAACGCGTGAATTTGCAGCTGGCGCAAAAGCCCACCGACCTCGAACGCTATATTTACTTGATCAATCTGCTCGATCACAACGAAACCCTGTTCTATCGGACCGTGATGTCCGATCCGGTGCGATTTCTCCCGATTGTGTACGACCCTACCATCGGCGAGGCCTGCCTGAAGTTCGGCCATATCTATCGCCAGTCGCGTGGCATGTATCTTTCGATGACGAGGCGCGGCAAGGTGAAAGAAATTCTAAAAAACTGGCCGCAGAAAGACGTGCGGTTTATCTGCGTCACGGACGGCGGCCGGATCCTGGGTCTTGGTGACCTCGGCGCAAACGGCGCGGGGATCCCCATCGGCAAACTGCAACTCTACACTGCCTGCGCCGGAGTGCCTCCGCAGTACCTGCTCCCCATGTACCTCGACGCCGGTACCAACAACGAGCAATACCTGCACGATCCTTTGTATTTGGGAATGCGCAAGCCGCGACCGGCGACCGAAGATCTTTATTCTTTTGTCGACGAGTTCGTCCAAGCAGTGCAGGAAGTGTTCCCGAAGTGTTGCATTCACTTCGAGGATTGGACGGGCAAGGATGCCGTGCACCTGCTCCAACGCTATCGCGACAAGTACTGTGTCTACAATGACGACGTCCAAGGTACGGCGGGGATCACACTCGCAGGGATGATCAACGCAACCAAGATCAAGGGCACAAAACTGAAAGACGAAAAATATTTGTTCCTCGGCGCGGGCTCGGCCGGTATTGGCCTTGCCGACTTGCTCTGTTCCGCGCTTGTCGCGCAAGGCATGAGCCTCAAGGAAGCGCAGTCCCGGGTCTATATGTTCGACATCAATGGTCTGCTCGTATCCACGCGGAAGGATCTGTTCGATTTCCAGTTGCCGTACGCGCATCAGCACGCGCCGACGCGGGATTTCGTCGCCGCGATTGAGAGCATCAAGCCCACCACGATCATCGGCGTCAGCACGATTGGCGGCGCATTCAATCAGAGAGTCATCGAGGCGATGGCGAAGATCAACGAGCGTCCCGTAATTCTCGCGCTATCAAACCCCACCGAGCATGCCGAGTGCACCCCCGAGCAAGCCTACACCTGGTCAAAGGGCAAGGCGATCTACGCAGCCGGTGTACAGTTTCCACCGGTTCACTACAACGGCCAAACCTTCCTCCCGGGACAAGCGAACAATTTTTATATCTTCCCGGCGGTCGGCATGGCGATCTTCGCAACGCAGGCGAAGCGCGTCACAGACGAGATGTTCATCGAGGCTGGGCAGGCGGTGGCCGATCAGGTACCGTCCGAATTGCTCAAGCAGGGTCTGTTGTATCCGCTGCAATCGAGTATTCTCGAGTCCGAGATCCAGACATCCGCGCGTGTTGCAAGACTGGTCTTCGACTCCGGATTGGCGACGGTCCCGCGTCCCACCGACATGGTTGCGTTCATCCGCAAGCACGTTTACAAGCCGGAATATGTAAACGAAGCGGCGGGATTAACGGCCACAGCCTGAGAACGTGGGGCGACGCGCTTGGTTCGCCATCGAAACGCCAGATGAATCACACGGGGCATCTTGGGCGGTGGGAGATGTCTTGCTTGTACGGTTGCGAGCGGCGGTTTCTATCTTGCTTGGCCCTCGGTGTTTGCTTACTGGCTTCTCCGGCTCGTTCGCAGACAGCGCAACAGGAACCGCTCCCTGGCCCGGATAGTCACGAGACAGGTCAGGGTCCGCACGGGCATCTTTTGGGGACGTGGAGAGGTGCACGCACGCGCCTGGAAGAACGTGGTGTGAGTTTCGATTTCCAGTACGTCAGCGATTCCCTCTGGAATCTCAAGAGCGTCGAACCTGAACGGTTTGCAAGTTGGAACCGCTTCCGTGGAACCGTCGACATTGACTTTGGAAAGCTGACTGGCTGGCACAATCTGTATTTCCATGCAACCGCCCTCTGGCAGGGTGGCGGCAATCTCGGGGCATATCTGGGCCTGTTGACGAGTCCCAGCGGCTTGTCCAGCATGAATACATGCCGTCTCGATTCTTGGTGGATCGAGAAGCGCTGGCTGGATGCACGCCTCACCGCTCGCGTAGGGCAATTCGCAGGTCAAGATTTCTATGGAGCGCAACACTACGCTGCGTCTTTCATATTCGAGCCAATGGGCTATGCGTTGGGCAACTTATTTACGGACCTCGAGTCCTTCGATCCTCCTTCGACGCCGGCGATTGAAGTTCGCCTCGTGCCGATCCGCAGCCTTTATGTGAAATCCATGGTGCTGGCGGCGGTCCGCTCGCCTTTTTCACAGAACCGAACCGGCCTGGTTCCGCAGTTCAATGGAGTTCCGATGAGCGTTTCTGAGATCGGCTTTACTCCGGGTAAGGACGCATCGTCCGTACGGGCCTTTGACGACGTCGAGGGCCGCAAAGGATATTCCGGCCTCTATCAGTTCGGCGCTTCCTACAATCCCGGAAAGTTCACGTCGCCGACAAGTCCGACGCCGCGGTCAGGAAATTACCTCTTGTATTGGATGGCGAGCCAAGCTCTCTGGCGAGTAGACCCGAAAGGGGCAAAGGGTCTGGATGGGACGTTCGCATACGACTGGAGTCCTCCGAATATCAACCGCAACAACACGCAGCTTACCGCGGGGTTACGCTTCAATGAGCCGTTGCCTCTACCCATTCATAACACGATGTCGCTGGGCTACGTACAAAACCGGTTGAGTCAGCACTTCGACCAACAAGCAGCGCCACCGTTTAAGCCCGAGCACGCTGTCGAATTCAACGCGCTTCTAGATCCCCTACCCATGCTGCTACTGCAACCCGTCATTCAGTACTACGCAAACGTGGGAGGCGCCGCGCACAGCGCGGTAGTGTTTGGATTCAGAACGAAGGTGGAGTTCTAGGCTCAGAGCCAGGCAGGAGAGGAGGTCATCCATGAACATCGGCGGACTTGTAAGCGCTCTGCTTCCGGTATTTTTTGTTCTCGCGCTCGGATATTTCGCGGGCAAGCGCAATGCCTTCGATGCGGACCAAGCCGCCGGTTTGAGCAAACTTGCGCTGTCCTTCGCGCTGCCAGCCTCTTTGTTCGTCAGCATGACCGACATCCCGAAGGACCTCCTTTTGCAGCAGGGCCGTCTGGTCCTGGCATTGATTCTGTCTCACGCCGGGCTTTTCCTGGTGGCATGGTTCGGTCTAGGGTTCCTGAAATCTTTGCACGGAACGCCCGCGATCATTTATGCGTTGATGCTCTCGACGTCCGCTACTCCCGTATTTGGCCTGGCCGTTCTCGGACCTATCCTGGGTCCTACCAGCGCGGGGACCGTGGGACTCGTGGCCCTGGCGATCAATCTGACGGTACCACCGGCGGTGATTCTGCTGGAGATGGATGCGGCGGCAAAAAACCAGCAGGCGACGACGAATCCTTCGCGGCCGAACGCGATTCTAACGGGATTGAGTGCAGGGCTGAAATCACCGCTGTTATGGGCGCCAATCCTAGGAATCGCCGTAGTCCTCGCGGGCACCCATCTTCCCTCTGTGGTGGCAGGCTGTTTTGAATTGATTGGCTCGGCGACTTCCGGCGTGGCAGTGTTTGCGGTGGGTCTCGTATTGGCAGCTCATCCGGTTCGTCTTTCGCCCGGAGTCTTTGCGGGATCACTTGCTCGAATCACTGTTCAATCCGCGATTTTGTTCGTGCTCTTGCAACTCTTGCACGTCGTTAGCCCCTTCGCGCGTGAGGCGTTGGTATGTTGCAGCTTTCCCCTGGCTACCGTGGTCGTACTGTTTGCATCGCGATATAAAGCGGCCCAATCTGAGACGGCGTCCATGCTTTTAATCTCGACGCTCGCTTTGGCGATTACGGTGCCGGCGATGCTTTGGATCAGTAAGTGATTAAAGTTCGAGTTATTTTTCCGTCAAAAGCACAATCTCATTTGGAAGGGAGGTTCCTATGTCGAAGAATGTTGCAGATGTCTTGTGGGAGATGCTTGCGAATGCCGGCGTCAAACGGTGTTATGGCATTGTTGGCGACGCTCTCAATCCCGTCATCGACGCGTTGCGCCGCAACGGCAAGATCGAGTTCATCCACGTCCGCCACGAAGAGTATGGCGGATTCGCGGCGGTCGCCGAGGCCTACCTAACCGGCAACCCGGTCGCGGTGTGCGGAACCGCCGGACCCGGCGTCGTGCATCTATTCAACGGCCTGATGGACGCGCGCAAGGAGGGTGCTCCGGTTATCGCCATTGCCGGCGACGTGGAGTCGAAGCTCATAGACACGGCGGCTCTCGAAGAACTCAACCCCTACACATTCTTCGAAGCCGCATCGCTCTACACAGGGCGTCTGGTCAATCCAGAGCAGGCGCGGGCGGTCATTAATACCGCGATTCGTACCGCGGTCACGGAAAAAGGACCGACGGTCATTTCGCTTCCCGGCGACGTCGCTTCGGCTCAAGCGGCCGACCAATCTACCGAGATCAGAATCCCCGCCGCGCCCGTCTTACGTCCTTCTGACGCGGACTTAAGTCAGCTTGCGCGAATGATTGACGATGCGAAGACGGTGGCAATCTTTGGCGGCGATGGCTGCCGGGACGCTCGCGATGAGGTGATCCAACTGGCCGCCAAGCTGAAGGCGCCAGTCGGATATTCGTTCCGCGGCAAGCAATGGCTGGAATATGACAATCCGAATGCGGTCGGCATGACTGGCCTGCTGGGCTACGGCGGAGCCTATGGTGCTATTAACGACGCTGACCTTCTGCTGTTGCTCGGCACCGACTTCCCGTTCTCGGAGTTCCTGCCCGGCAAGGGTGTGAAGAAAGTCCAGATCGACAAAAATCCTAAACACATCGGCCGCCGGACGGCCCTTGATCTTGGCCTCGTCGGTGACGTCAAGGCAACGGTCACTGCTCTGCTGAAAAGCGTGAGCGCCAAGAGCGAAACGCGTTTTCTCGAAAAATACCTCGCGGAGACGAAATCGTTTCACGAACTCTTACAGCACTACGTCACCAAAGGACCGGGGATCAAGCCCATACGTCCAGAATTCTTGGCCGCAACGCTCAGCCAACTTGCCGCGGATGACGCCATGTTTTTCGCCGACACCGGCACGGCCTGCATCTGGATGGCGCGACATATTAATGGCGGCAGAAATCGCAGGCTTTTTGGATCGTTTTCTTGGGCGTCCATGGCCAATGCCGCGCCCAACGCGTTCGGCGCGCAACTGGCATATCCTGGCCGGCAAACGATCGCGCTGTGCGGCGACGGTGGCATAACCATGCTCGGTCTGGGCGATCTGTTGACGCAGGTGGAACGAAAGACCCCGGTGGTCCAGATTATTCTTAACAACGGGTCGCTCGACTTCGTCAATATCGAACAACAAGAGGCAGGGTTTATCCCCTTCGGCGTGGAATTCAAGAATCCGAATTTTGCGCGCGTGGCCGAGGCGATGGGCGCAAAGGGCATCCGTATCGAAGAACCCGGCGACGTCCGGGAGGGACTTGCCGCGGCGCTGGCGCACAACAGTGGGCCGGTGCTCGTCGACGCGGTGGTCGATCCCCTGGCTCTATCGCTGCCGTCGCACGTTCCTCTGCACACGGTGACCGGCTACACCCTTAGCCTTGCCAAACAAGTGTTGACGGGACGGATGGACACCGTGATCAAGACGATCGAGCATAACGTCCGTCTGGTCTGAACAACGTCGCACGGGAGCGAAAACTTGCAGGCGCGACTCCCATCCGCCAGCATCTCGAACTTGAGCCACGGTTGACTGCAACTCCCTAGACGGGCGCCACAAACTTGGCTTGCATGAATTTCTGTCGGCGGATCGCTGCACGGATCTGAAGATCGAAACCATGCAAGCTCTCAGGAGAAATTGTGGCTACAAACATTCGTGCGACGGGCGCGTGGCTCACTTTCGGGCTTGCCTTTGTTGGCGGATATGGCGATGCAGCCAGCTTCGTCCTGGCAAAGACGTTCACTGGCCATGTGACCGGCAACTTGGTGCTAGGGGCAATTGCAGTCGCCGCTCACGACTGGCGGGCTTTGCTCGGACATCTGTCGGCCATTGTAACTTTTTTTCTGGGAGTTTTCCTGAGTGCGCTGATCGTGCGCCCTCTCAAGTCGTGGGCATCGTGGCCGCTGCTTCCGATCGTCATGGGGATAGAAGTGATGCTCATGGCAGCCGCTTCCCTGGTGTTGGCATCCGGTGTAACGCACGGAATTGAAATATTTGTGATCTTCGTGTCTTTGGCACTCGGGCTGCAAAATGGGGCGTTTCGTCAGGCCGGTGGCATCAGCGTTCACACCACATATCTCACTGGAATGATTACCAGCCTGATCTCTACGGAAGTCGAAAAATACACTTCGGAAGCGGCCCCTGCGCCCGGAAAAGCTACCGATCCCAAAATAACGCTTCTCTGTGGAATCTGGATCGCCTTCGTCGTAGGCGCTGGGACGGGAGCAGCAATGGTCCTTCGCTTCGGAGCTCTCGGGATGCTCGGAGCCGCGCTGCTGTTGATTGCACTGATACCGCGCGATTCAAAGGCTCGCCAAAGTAAATGATTCGCCGGAGCATCACGAGCGAACGCCTGCGAACAGGGAATCGACAGCCAGGCGCGGAGAGAGATCAGCCAAGGGTTGATTTGATTTCGCTGATCGGCTTTCCTTTCCAGTAGCGATTGTAATTGGCCAGGAGCATGAAGGTGCGGCTGCGCATCCGGTCTATGTAAAGGTTCCCGTTGAGATGATCGATTTCGTGCTGAAGGATGCGCGCATACCATCCGGTAGCCTCGACCAACTTCGGCGTGCCGTTTTCATCGAGGCACTCGACCCGTACAGTGAGGGCTCGAGGAACAATCGCTGAGAATCCCGGAACGCTTAAGCATCCTTCGAAGAACTCGACCGACGTTTCGGAAGTGAAAGTAATTTTCGGATTGATGATCGCGTGGAATGGAACCGGCTGGCGTTGCCGTTCTCGCAATTCCTCCGGAGCGATGTCCTTGTGATATTCCGCCCGGTCTTCAATCACTGCGAGCTGCAGCGGAAGGCCGATCTGTGGAGCTGCAAGTCCCACGCCCGGAGCTTCGTGCATTGTTTCTCGCATGTCGAGAATCAGTTTCTGGATTTGATCGCTTTCGATTTGTGCCCTGGTCAGGGCACAGGCAACTTGCCGCAAGGCTGGCTCGCCGGCTTGTACGATTTTCACGCCCAATGAGACTCTCCGTCCTGCTCATTTTGCACTGAGTTCACCGCATCAGGGAAGTGTACGGTGGTCTTCGCACCAGATGCGACTTATCGTTTAGGTAAGAAGCATCCAGGTTACGGATTGGTTTCGAGGCTCGGAGCGAGATTCACGGCGTTCTTGCGTCTGGTCGCAAAATGCGACACAGCAGTTGAGCGCCTTCGGTGCAACTCGCCACGCGGCGACGGTCTTTTGCAACTTTTCGCGTGCCCTTGGGTTAAGGCGCACACGCGAGCGCAGTTGCCGCCGTCGCTCGAACAAAAAGGGGTTGCCCAATGTTTCGGCTATGTGAAATAAAGAAGCTGAAAGTCCTTCTTGTTGCGCGCCTTTTATCCGTAGCTCTGGCTTTGAGCGTATGCTCAAGCGCTTATTCCAGCAGCGGTCCCTCCCCATCTACCGCCTCGCCACAGGCGCCGGCAGATTCGGGCAGTACACTTCAGGTCGACGCGACTCCTGCTGGAATTACGCCATCGTCGCAGTATACAGCTCGTGTAAACCAGCATGGCGTATGGGTTAGCTCGTTTGTTTACCAAGTTCAGAATCCCGGGTTTTTACCGAATGGCCAGCCGAGCGGTATCAGCAGTTCGTCGACACTGGAGCGCGCAACTTCGTGGACATCGTTTTCGTTCGAGGGTTCGGTCACCGTTCAGGTGACGAACAGCAATCCTTTCACTTCCGCGCGTGTTCTTCCTAGCCACGCGCAAATTACCCCGATCATCCGAGGGAATTCGGTCGTTTTTACTCTGAATGGGCCCGGCCAATTCGCGGTTGATTTTTGTAGTACCGGAACGACCTGCACGGAAGCCAATGACACAGATCTGACCAATCCGATGCTGGTATTTGCCAACCCGATGGAAAACAACCCGCCAAATCCCACGGACTCCAGTGTTCTCTCGGTGAGGTCTGGTTTGTCCGTGCGTTCCGGAGACACGGTCCCGCAACCGAGCGGCGTGCAGAATACTATATATTTTGCGCCGGGAATTTATGATTTGGGACTGACCCCATTGACCGTCGGTTCGAATGAAACGGTCTACCTGGCCGCGGGGGCGTATGTGAAAGGCTTCCTCGCCTTCGCGCTAGGGGCGAAGAATGCAGCGATCGTAGGAAGAGGCATTCTCTCCGGCGAGGATTTGCCGAAGGCACAGTGTATTGGAACACCGACCGGCTGCCCCGACATGTTGCTGGGGAGGGGCAATGTACAGAATCTCCTGGTCGAAGGGATCACGTTCATTCAATCACCTTTTTACAATGTGACCATCAACGGTGGCAGCGGCAACACAGTGAACAACGTGAAGGTGATTGCGTGGCTCGGGAATTCAGATGGCATCCAAGCCAGCTATGGCCCGCAAGATACCGGCAGCGTGATTGAAAACAGCTTTGTCAAAAATGGTGATGATTCGATCAAGCTCACGTCGAGCAATCTGTTGGTTCACAACTGCGTCGTCTGGAAGTTGAATAACGCCGCCGCTTTTGAAATGGGGGCCGGCATCAAGGGAGATATAACAAATATTACAGTACGGGATTCCGATGTGATACGCGGTGAATACAACTGGCCGAATACGTCCGACGCCGTGTTTGCCGCCAATCAAGGCGGTTCGGGGAATCTAAGTAACTACATTTTCGACGATATTCGCGTTGAGAACGAAACCTGGCAGGTTTTTAGAATCCAGATTCTTCCAAGCAACTTCCAGCCCGATAACTATCAACTGGGCTCCATCAGCGGACTCAATTTTAACAACATTCAAGTAACCGATGCTCAAGCGTTTCCGCCGATTTTCAGGGGATACAATCTTGCCCATCAGGTTTCAAACGTGAATTTCAATGACCTAGTGATCGGAGGCGTGCCGACGCCAAGCCCCACGATCACTCTGGATGCCAATCGCAATATGAGCTATGCCGGAAACACCGCCAGCGATCTGCTTTTTAGAAATCAGGAAAATCCCAGCGAGTTTGAGATACCTGTTTTGACTCTGGCCGCTCCCGCAAGCGCTTCTCAGTACTCAGTTTTTTCGATTTCTCAACCGGCCCTCACGGCCAATTTTTTATTGCAAGGCAGCGGCGACTTCTTTGGGGATGGTTATGCCAGCGCCGTGGTGACCGATACGACTACGGGAGAAGTCGGCATATGGAAGGAGCCTTACCGGAACAGCGCTAACCCTTGGAGTGCGCAGTACGGCCAAGTCTACAAATTGGCCGGCCTCGCTGAAACTGTTGCCGGGACGGGAGATTTTAACGGCGACGGGTATTCGGATATTTTGACGTGGAATAGCAGTACCCAAACCGGAAGAGTTTTGTACATGAAAGGTGATCGAGTTGTCAGACAGCAGACTTTTCAGCCGACGACGAGGTCGACTTGGTCGGTAGCCGCGGTTGCCGACTTTAGCGGTGACGGTTATTCAGACGTTCTGTTAAGAGACGGCAGCGGCAATCTAGAGATTGTGTACTTTAATTCATCCGCGCCGACGACGGAGGATTTCAGCGTTAAGACGCTGGGTTATTCTTCGACCGCTAATTACACGGCTGATTACGGCAGTACCTCAGGCCACTTCGACTCGAGCTGGAGCGTTGCCGGAACCGGAATTTTTCAAACTCTGGGACCTGCTTACGCCAGCATCATTTGGGTCAACCATTCCACAGGTCAAGTGGGAATAACACGTTTCACGCCCTTCCTGAAAACGCCCTCATCGGGCCAAGTGTTTGCAAAACTTCCGGCCGATACTGAAATCCAGGCCGTCGGCGATTTCAATGCCGATGGGGCGAAGGACCTGCTTTTGTGGAATGCCAGCACGTCTGAGAATACGATCTGGTATATGAACTTTGACAACGGCGCTTTTTATGAAGCGGGGCCGAGCTTGCAGCCGAGCCTCGCACCTGGATTCCAAGTTATTCCCAACTGAATTCTCACGATTCACGCAGCCGGTTGCCTGCGTCGACTGGTCATCGACTTGCGGGAGAGCAGCCGAACGTGACGGATGTTTTTGTGCGCTATCGAGCGGTCCGAGATGGGCGTGCTTTCCGTAGCTGAAGCAAGCTTGCGGCGGGCATATACGCCAGTTGTGTTTTGTCACGAACGGCGCGGAGCATTAGGGAGCCTCGGCTCATGTCGCCGCGGCCAAGGAAGTCGCTCGGAACCATGACCCGTTCTCCCAATACGCTACAGAGCGGCTCAAGATATTTTGGCGTGGCAATGCTTCCCAGTAACACGACCTCGTCGCCGTTTCCGATTTGGGCCGCCAAGCGTGCCACGTCGCGTTCGAGAGGGACTCTATATCGCGGATCGGATACGCTGATGGGCACCTGAGCCATCTCACGTAGACGATCGCGGCGAATGGAAACGTCCGGTGCCAGCAGGCCGTGCGATGCCGTGATGACAAAAATTGATTCGGATGACGACGGCTCGGAGAACGCGTAGGCATAGGCGAGTTTCCCTCGAAAATAAAGCCCGCTGATGAAACTAAAAATCTCTCCGAGGGAGGCGCCCGCCTGCCGCACGCGAGTTGCAAGTTCAAAGGCTGCGGTTTCGCGGAAGAGAAGCTCGGCGCGACGGCCTGCCAAGCTGGCGGGAGATAAGAGAAAAATCTTTCGGGTCGGCTGTCGCCTAGCGGGCCGTTGAAAGTTCATCGATTTCATCTTCCAATACATCTATATTACGCGATATCGAGGGGCTTGTTTGTTGGAGATGCTCGTTCGCGCGAAGCCGCCTAGGCATTTGTAGGTATGTCCGCGGACCGAGATCGAGTGCAATATTGCGGTTTGTGAGCTCGAATCGAAGACAAGGGAACGCCGTGAAGATACCGCGAGCACAGGGGCACACGCGTAAAGTGCAGAAGCCAGACGCCAGCCAGCGCCTCGAGCGCGAGTCGGTTGGCCGAAAACTGGCTATTCCCGAGCAGGTCGATCAGGCCACTATCGTCGCCGACGGCGAGGAAGTAACGCTTACAAACCTGAACAAAATATTCTGGCCGGAATTGAAGCTAACGAAGCGAGATTTGCTTCAGTACTACCTCGACGTCTCGCGATGGCTCCTGCCGCACGTACGGGACCGGGCCATGGTGATGAAGCGCTACCCAAATGGAATCGCGGGCGAATTCTTTTTCATGAAGCGGGCGCCGACGCCGAGGCCGAGCTGGATTCCGATCTGCTCGATCGAACATCATTCGGGCAACGTGATCGATTTTCCAGTAGTTGAGAACGTTGCCACGCTGCTGTGGATTGTAAACCTGGGATGCATCGATCTGAACCCATGGTACGCGCGTTGTGATGATGTGGACCGTCCTGATTATTTGCAGTTCGATCTCGATCCGGTACCTGGCAGTTCTTTCAACCTCGTGCGTCAGACCGCCCTCATCGTTAGAGATGCGCTGGCAGAGCTGAAAATTACGAGTTACGCCAAAACTACTGGATCGCGCGGCATTCATGTGTATGTACCCATTGTGAGGGGTCCCACGCAGAAAGAGGTTTGGCGATTCGCCAAAGCTTTTGCCGTCGAACTTGCAAAAAGGCATCCGAAGGTAATTACTGCCGAGTATCGCGTAGAGAAGCGGCCTCGTGGACGAATCCTGGTGGATTACAACCAGAACGCCTGGAATCGAACGCTCGCGTCCGTGTATTCGGTTAGGCCAAAGCCTTCGGCCGCCGTATCGACTCCAGTGACCTGGGGAGAGATTGATGGCGGGATCACCATCGATGTTTTCACCATGAAAACCGTGCCATCACGCCTTGCAAAGATCGGCGATCTTTGGGAGCCCCTCTTGGCAAAACGCGGCCGCGCCGACCTTGCGAAATTTCTATGAGCCTTCCACTCCCGAGAAAATATGAGCCGATGGAGGCGCAGCCGGCCCAGGATTTGCCGAAAGGGGCGCATTGGCAGTACGAACCCAAATGGGACGGCTTTCGCTGTCTTGCATTTCGCGATGGCGAACGCATCGATCTCGAGTCCAAATCAGGAAAGCCGCTGACTCGATATTTTCCTGAACTGGTGCGTTCTCTCTCTGATCTTTCAGCAAAGCAGTTTGTTTTGGACGGCGAGATCGTCATTCCCGTCGACGGAAATCTTTCGTTCGATGACTTGTTAATGCGGATTCATCCGGCTGCCAGCCGCGTAGAAAAGCTGAGTAAGGAAACTCCATGCATTTTTATCGTTTTTGATGTTCTCGTGGACGCGTCCGGCAGACGATTAGACCACTTGTCCTTGCGCGAACGCCGACAAGTTCTGGAGAGTTTCGCGTGGAAATTCATGCGTGCAAATGACACGCTTCAACTTTCGCCGTTCACCAAGGATATTGCAATGGCACGAAAGTGGTTTCACATGGGCGTTGGCCTCGACGGAATCGTCGCAAAGAGGGACGATCTGCCCTATCAGAGCGGCAAACGCACGGGGATGCAGAAGATCAAGAAACAGCGTACGGCAGACTGCGTGGTCGGAGGATTCCGGTACCTCGAAAAAAAACGTCAAGTCGGTTCTCTATTACTTGGTCTGTATGATGATCAGCGGAAGCTGAATCACGTCGGCTTCACATCGTCAATTCACGATGACGAAAGAGCGGCCTTGACGAAAAAGCTGGAACGGTTGATCAAGCCGCCCGGTTTCACCGGTAAAGCGCCCGGCGGACTGAGCCGTTGGAGCACCAAACGCTCGGCGGAATGGCAACCGCTCGATCCCAAACTTGTCGCCGAAGTTGAGTTCGATCATTTCACGGGGGGGCGCTTCCGGCACGGCACCAAGTTCCTCCGTTGGCGTCCCGAGAAAGATCCTGCCACCTGTTCTATCAAGCAAGTTGAACGAGAAAAGCGCTCAGCGCTGAACCTTCTGTGAGAGTGGATGGACGCAAAATTTCGCCAGAACAGCGGCGAAAGCTGGGAATCGCGATTTACCAGACGTAGATCGCGCTGATGCGCGGAGGGCCGGAACGGTCTCCAATGACCTGCGTTTCCAGGACGATTTCGACGTTCTTGCGTTGCCAACCGCTTGGTACTTGCTTCAGCATTTCTTCCATGCGTTGCTCGTCCACCAGAAACTCGCCGGCCGCGACAGTCCCACCTCGGCCGATGCCTGCGCCTACGACCACCAGTTGTTCAATATTGGGATCCACAAAGCGCGCCACGATCGCGTAGTCCGAATAAGTCCCGGTTTGTTGAATCGTGCGATCCATCATCCATTTGTGATTTCCAGGGTTGGATCGGTCCTCGATCCACAATTTGTTCATCGCGGCATCGTTGGCGAAATGGAAATGCAAAGGAGAGGTCATGCGTAAGGTCCAACTGTTGTCAAATGCTCCGATGAATATCGATGGCGCTCGCCGCAGATCAGTGAAGGTGGTGTTTGACTCAGCCAGCACGCGAGAGGTTTTTCCATAGGTGCGCAGCAGGGCGGCGACGTTTACGAGGGGGCTTACGTCGTCAATGATCAAGGCGACCATGGTGTCCGGCAAAGTGATTTCGTGCGATGGGTCAGCAGCGTCACGCAGGCGGATGGTGGAATACTGGCTTTGATCGGCTACGCATATAAGCACCGGATTCGGCGAGTTGACGAACGGCTCCCAAAATTGCTTCAAGACCGGGGTTCGGGATGCGCGCCATAGCGTTGCCGAAGCAATCACCAGCACCAGCGTCGCGAGCGCAAATGCCGCCATTCGGTTCGCCGCAAAAATTCGTTTCGATTGTCGAACAGGGGCAGTGACAGGAACGACAGGCAGCGTCGGAGCAAGCTCAACTTTGACGGCCTCCGGAACTTCGACCCCCAATTCCACCGAAACCGCGGGAGGGGCACTGGGATGCCCGGGCCAGTAAAACTGCGGCGCGTAGGATCCGGAAGGCAAAATCATCCGGATTTCGTGGCTATGCTTCGGGTCCTGATAATAATGCTCGATGCGTTTGCGAATTTCAGCTGCAGTTACCCGAACAATCGGGTCCGTGTTCGTATCATAGTCGGCGGGGCGATCGAAGATTTCCACGCCCAGGATGCGCTCTTTGAGTTGGTCGGTCTGGCCAGCGAGCGCGCGCGCAACCACAAACCTCAAGAACCGCGGATACCTCTTGCTGGAATGGAATAGGGGTGAAGCGAGCAGTAGTTCGAGTTGCTGTTGAACTGCGCCCTTTTCGACTTCGCTACACGGTGTCCAGTTTTCGGTTACCTGCTCTGGTTGCAAAGTTATCCCACCCCACGCCCCACCCGACGAGTCCCTAGGTCGCAGAATATGTTAGCGGTTCCACCCACTTCTCAGAATACTAACCCAATTTTGATGGATGGTACTGCGCTTTAAAGGGGTGTGCAATGTAAAAGACAAGTTACCGTCGCGCTTTTCGGTCGCGCAATTTTTGTCACAAGCCGTGAAGAATCAGAGGCATAAGCCCTCTTATCGTTCTTATCCCCGTTCCTTTACCTGAAAACCATTGCCAGTCTGCGCGCGAATCTCTATAACTCAGGCCGGATCATTGAACTGTTTCCTAGTTGCTTTCACACAAAATTCAAAATGCGAGTGCGGACTTCGACGGGCAAGTGAAGTTTGGCCAGTTTGTGCGTGCGATACGGGGTAGAGTCCTGGCTTTCGCCAGAATTTCGAGGAGGGATGTCTCAATGTCAGGCAGAGAACGGTCACTCATGCTGCGATTGTTACTTGGCGCTCTAGCGCTTCTATTCCTCTGCTACAAACCAGTCTACGGCCAGTCGTCCGCGGCATTCACCGCGACACTGAGCGGGCGCGTCACTGATCCGGCGGGCTTGGCGGTGAAAGGCGCGACGGTAACACTCACCAGCACCGACCAAGGCCTTTCGCGGACGTCGTCGACCGGGGATTCCGGCCTGTACAGTTTTACGTTCCTGCCAGCAGGTAGTTACGCTCTGGAGGCCAAGGCTCCAGGATTCAAACAGTACAAACAGGAAGGCATCACCTTGGCGGCCGGCCAGAACGCCGAGCAGCAGGTCAGCTTGGTCGTCGGGGCGGTGACCGAAAGCGTTGAAGTCACATCGCAAGCGCCACTTCTGAACGCGGACAACGCGAATATTTCGGAGGATCTGTCCTCGAGGTTCGCTGAAGACCTTCCTTTGAACTTTCGAAGCGTCATCAGCCTGACGCTGATCAATTCTTCGGTCAACAACGCTGCGGAACAGCAAATCGTCGGAGCCCCCGGTCTTGCGCAAACCGCGGATCAGGATATTTCCTTTCTGAATTTCGGCGGCACCTTTTTTGGCACCGCGGAATATCTGATAGATGGAACCTGGGACACGCGTGTCGATTGGGGCGGAGTGATCTACGTTCCGTCAGTGGACGACGTGCAGGAAATGAAGATTATGACCAACGCGTTCACGGCTCAGTATGGGTGGAGCAGCGGCAACGTGGTGAATATCGTGACCAAGTCCGGAACGAACGGAATCCACGGGGATGCTTGGGAGTTCTACGCCAACAGCGCCTTGGACGCGAAATACTTTTTCAACAGCGGAGCTCAGCCGTCGTTTAATCGTAACCAGTTCGGCGGAACCATTGGTGGGCCGATTCTAAGAAATAAACTCTTTTTCTTTACTTACTATGAAGGCGAGAGGCAATCGACACCATCGACGAACTCATACACGCTGCCTACCACCGCGGAGAGAGCCGGAGACTTCTCGGCGTTATTGGGGTCGCAGGCAGGGAGTGACTATCTCGGGAGGCCCATTTTTGCCGGCGAGATCTACAACCCGTTTAGCACGCGCCAGGTTACCTGCGGAGGGGTTGACCCCGTTACCGGGAGAACTGTGGGTAATTGTCCTGCGGGCGTTGCGGCCGGTACCACTGAGTTCATTCGCGATCCTATCTCTGGCAACATCTCAACCGGGACCGGCGTCACGAACGTAATTCCAGGCGCCCTCATGGACAGTATTGCCAGCAAGATCGCAGCTGCGAATTTTTGGCCTACGCCGACTGGCGGTGGATCGACGGGAACTAATTTTACGCCAACCGGAGCCGCCGCAGAACATTCTAACGAGTATTCGGGCCGCATCGACTACAACGTGGACGACAGTAACCGCCTCTATGCGCGGTGGTCGCAGAAGTACCAGACGAAAACAAATACGCCAGACTTCTACGGACCCTCCGATCCCGCAGGCCCGGGGCTACTGAATCCTAACAACCGTTTCAGCTTCAATCTCGGCCTCAACCACATTTTCAACCCAACATTTACGATGAACGCGAACTTCGGGGTGAATCGCCACGTCGAGCAAGCCACCGGACAAGGATTTGGATTCAAGACCTCGACCCTTGGGTTCCCGTCCTTCATCGACAGCATTGCACCGGCCTTCCCGCAGATATCCTTCAGCGGTGGTGGAAATTACGCTCCGCTTGGCGCGGTTGGTGGGAATAACAGTTACATCGTGCCACAAACGTTCTGGACCAGTTCGCTTGATTTCACGAAATTGCAGGGCAGGCACGAATTATCTTTCGGTTTCACGGACGTGTGGCTGCGGATTGACGGCGGGCACTTCGGCCAGACGGCGCTCAACTTCCAAACCGCTTCTACGGAAGGGCCGGATCCAAATAACGCAACAGCAGGAACGGGAAGCGGATTTGCGTCCTTCCTCCTGGGCATAGGAAGCGGAGACAACGGAACGTCGTGTCAACTCTGTACGCTTTTTCAGGCATTCCCGGCGACGGATAAGCACTTCCTCGGCTGGTATATTCAGGACGGCTGGAAGGTGACCCCGAGAGTGACTTTAAACTTGGGCCTCCGCTATGAGATCCAAACGGCGCCAACAGAACGTCACAATGCGCAGAACTCTTTCAGCTTCACCGCAGAGAACCCCATAAGCCTCCAGGTCGGTAGCTTCGTTCCCGGCGAACTTATCTTCAGTTCTCCCAACAACCCCGGCCTGTACAACACTCGCTACGGTAATGTTGCCCCTCGCGTCTCCATTGCTATTCAAGCGTCCAACAAGCTTGTGGTCCGCGGCGGCTACGGTATCTTCTACGTACCAAACTTCTACGGTCAAGGTCCCAATGATGGATTTTCACAGCAAACACCGTGGAACACGACTCAAAACAATGGTCTGAATCCGGCATCGACCCTCAGCGGAAATGCAGGCGCTAACTGTCAAACTGCTCCTGGCGTTTTCTCGGCCTGTGGTCCCGCATTCACCACGGAACGGTTGCCCACAGGCAATTCTGCGGGAGGATTGCAGGACGTCGGGTTTGGAGCCGGCATAGTTAACAACAACAGAAAAACCCCCTACGTAGAACAGTGGATGGCTGGAGGTCAGTACTCGTTTACCCCCAACGATCTCCTGGACATCAGCTACGTCGGGAATCATGGCACAAACCTGCTTGCCACAGGTTTGCAATGGGATCAGATCTCGCCTGGAAACTTGGCGCAGGGGAATGCGCTCTTCAATTCGGTACCCAACCCCTTCTTCGGCCACATCACGTCAAGCAGCTGCGGCCTCAACAACGCCACGATTACCGTGGCGCAATCGCTGGCCCCGTTTCCTGAATACTGCAGCGTGTTCGAGGGCGGGCCCACCGTCGGCACCTCTTCGTACGACGCACTGCAGGTCACCTATACGCACCGCTGGCACTCGGGTCTCGACCTCAACCTTTCCTACACCTATTCAAAGTTCATGGATGATGTGCAGGGAAATTCCGGGTGGGCATTCCCAGGCAGTGGGACCAGTAACCTCAATTCGTACAATCTTGCCGCCGACTATTCGGTTGATGCAAGCAATGTCCCTCATCGTTTCGTTGCCTCTTACATTTACGAATTGCCCGTGGGCAAGGGGAAGGCGTTTGGCTCGGAGTGGAGCACGCCTGTTAACGCGATCCTGGGAGGCTGGGCGTGGAGCGGAATCCTCACAGCGGAATCAGGATTGCCTATTTCCATTCAACCGGCCTCGAACAACATAGGTTTCGGTTTCAACCAGCGTCCTAACGTAGTGCCGGGAGTGAATCCGATACCGTCAAATCAATCGATCAACAACTGGATTAATCCAGCTGCGTTCTCGCAACCTGCCGCTTTCACATTTGGAGATGCTCCGAGGTTCTTCTCCAATATCCATGGGCCCAAGTATTTCGATTGGGACATGGCTATACAAAAATACTGGAATTTCACCGAGAGTAAGCGCTTGCAATTCCGATTTGAGATGTTTAACGCGCTTAACCATCCGGACTTCTTCCAACCAGACACAAACCTGGGAGACGTAAGCTCCGGCAACTTCGGAAGGATAACGTCGGCTTATCAGGCCCGAACCGCACAGGTGGCTGCAAAATTCTACTTTTGACGCCTGATGCGATTACATCTCCCCCCACCCGGGGATCCGAATGCCTGGCAGGCGGCGAAGATCGATTCCAAACTCCGGAACGCTTCGCTGGCTGCCAGGCCTCTCGTACGGCGCGACAAAAATGAATCCCCCAGGCCCGGTGAACGCCAGCCGCTGCGATCAAATGCCAGACGAGACAGGACAGATCGAAATTATTTTGTCTCTTCGTGGATGCTTTTGGTCCCACTTAGCGGAACCGAAAGAGGTGTGCATGACGCGCAGTAAGGATTTGCCGGGAATAGGCAACGGTGCTCAGATTGGCGCGGGCGAGGATTGTCCCGCGGCACGCCTCCTTTCGGGCTGGGGCCAGCGGTTTCGTGCTCCGCGATCGCGGAAAATAATACCGCTAGTCTTCGGCGCGGCTCTTGTTTTTTCGGGCGTCTCAGCGGCACTGGCGCAGCAGATACCGAAGGATCCGCCCGCTGGCGTCGGCAATCTCGATAGCGCGGGTGTCAATGGCGACACACTCACTCTGCGCACTGGCGAAGACACAATTGAAGTACAGGTAGTCGAGTCCAACATTCTGCGGGTGCACTTTCAGCCTAAAGGCCAGACGACTCCGCCCACTTCCGTTCTCGATCCAAACCACACTTGGAGCACCGGCACTCCCGCGAAGATTGATACCAGCGCGGATCCGGTGACCATTTCGACGGACAAGATGATTGTGAAAATCTCCAAGGCGCCCGTGAGGTTTGCCATCTACGACACTGAAAATCACCTGCTGCTGCAAGAGTTGGTTGATGGAGGCGTTTATAGCGGCGGTTTGCGTTTCGCGTACAAAACCTCAGATCAGTTTTTCGGCGTTGATGGGACCAGTCTTCCTGGAAAAAATATTGATGCGCGCCAGGATATTCGGATTGGAGTGCGGCGCTCGGGTGGCGCGGTCAGCGCGGGCCGTCAGGGCGACGGGGGGGCTCCCCTTGCCTACACGCCCACATACGGCTTGCTTGTGGATTCCGACGGCGGAGAGTTCGATATTTCCACCGGGCAGCTCCAGTTCAGTGGCGGGTCGCGCCAGGATGTCGAATATTTCGCAATCGTAGGCAATCCGAAGGCGACTATGCACGCTGCGGCCGATATCAGCGGGCATCCGCCGATGATGCCGAAGTGGACGCTGGGGTTCATGAATAGCCAATACGGTTCGACCCAGCCGGAGGTGACGCAGATCATAGATACCTATCGCGCCAAGCGAATCCCTATTGATGGCTTTATTCTCGATTTCGATTGGAAAGCCTGGGGAGAGGACGACTACGGCGAATGGCGCTGGAACAGCACGAACGGCTCGGGGAATGTGCATCCCGATAAGTATCCAGATGGCGCGTCCGGCAAATTTGCGGAAGAAATGCGCGACAAAGGCATCAAACTCGCTGGCATCTTCAAACCACGCATCGTGTTGCGCAATGCGGAAGGCAATGCCACTGCTGCTGCGCAGTACGCCTACGATCACAAATTGTTCTTCGACTGGGAGCAGCCTTACACCGATTATTTCTCGCACCGGCCGGCGCTCGATGTCGATTTTTCCAAGCCTGCCGCCCGCGCGTGGTTCTGGGAGCACATGGTTCCGGCTTACAAATCGGGAATTCAATACTTCTGGAACGATGAGGCCGACTCGATAGGCAATGCCCAGTTCCCGAACTTTCAGAATGCGGACATGCAAAGGGCGATGTATGAAGGCGCGCGGGCGACCGGAAATCAGAGAGTGTGGTCAATTAATCGGAACTTCTATCTGGGTGCGCAGCGCTATGCCTACGGAGAATGGTCCGGTGATGTGCAAACCGGATTCGATAGCATGGCCTGGCAGGAATCGCGCATGCTCTCAACGATCGGACTCGGCGAGCCTCACTGGAGCATGGACACCGGCGGGTTCGAGGGGCGTCCCGATCCTGAAAATTACGCGCGCTGGGTGGAATTCGCGGCCCTGGTGCCCATCATGCGCGTACATGGAAGCTTGGACGAGCATCGCCAACCGTGGGTCTTCGGCGAACAAGCTGAAGCCGACGCCAAGGCCGCAATCGAGCTGCGATATCGCCTGATTCCTTACATGTATTCCTACGAGCATCAGGCGCATGAAACCAACGTCGGAATCGTGCGGCCGATTTTTTGGGATTTTCCAGAAGGCGACGGCCGAGTGGCAGACATCACCGACGAATGGATGTTTGGTGACGAGCTGCTCGCCGCGCCGGTCTTGGGCGAAGGGCAGGCTCGTCGCAACATCTACCTGCCTCCGGGCCAGTGGTTCGATTATTTCCGCGGCCAGCGATATGAAGGGAACCAGTTTGTCGTCTATCCGGTCAATGCTCAGACTTGGTCGGATATTCCTCTATTCATACGCGCCGGCTCGATCCTGCCGAACCAGGACGTCCAGCAATATGTCGGAGAGCGTCCCGTGACGCGCGTCTTTGTGGATGTGTTTCCGAGCGCGACCGAGACATCATTTAATTACTATGACGACGATGGTATTTCATACGCATATGAGACCGGCGCGTTCTACGAGCAACGGATGTCAGCAAGCGACAACGGCACAGTCGTTCGTTTCGACTCAACGACGCCCACAGGTACGTATAAGCCGCCGTTGCGTGATTACGAAGTGAAGCTGCACGGCATCACGGCACGCGCCGTCGCCGTTGACGGCAAAGAATGTACACACTACACGGACCTCGCACACCTCGAACGTGGTTCGGCTGAGGGTTGGACGACGGGGACTGACCGATATGGCGCTGTGACATTCGTGAAGATGGGGGCTGACACCGCGAAGCAGATCAGCGCGACCCGCTAGCCGCTAGTGAAAATGGGGATTCGATAGGATTGAACGCCGCGATTTGGTGGTATCGTTTTTGGCGGCATTGTGCACCGCATCCCATACGGCGCAGGTTCACAGGCTCTGGCGCCTACACTCATGGTCGTTGACGTCTTCGCATCCCGACGCGGCTGTGCCCGTTATCTGGAAGGAATGTGAATGACGCGCCGAATTCCGCGTCGTGAATTCCTCGCAGGTTTGGGTGCGATGGCGGCCAATGCGGCTTCCTGGTTCCCGCGCAAATTGCTCCTGACTCCTGGCGCTGTAGCAGCGGTGCCGAAATCCGATCCCATCTTCCAGGTGAAATCCTTGAAGGGTGTTGATTTTGTTCTGCGCAACTCGCCAACGCCGCAAAAGTATCTGATCGAGACGATGCCCGGAGGAGTGGCGCTCCTTGATTACAACAACGACGGACTACTCGACATTTTCTTGGTGAATGGTGGGCAGTTGCGAGAAGTCGCGGGCAAGCCCTTCAGCTTCAATCGCCACAATCCCGCCTTCTGGAACCGCCTGTATCGCCAGAATAAGGATGGCAGCTTCACCGACGTCACCGAGCAGGCGGGCCTGCGGGATGCCGGTGAGACGAACTATGGCATGGGCGTTGCCGTCGGCGATTACGACAACGATGGCTTTTCCGATATCTACGTAACAAACTTCGGGAAGAATATTTTGTATCACAATAATGGCGATGGCACTTTTACAGACGTCACTGCGAAGGCCGGAGTTGCGGCAGGAGGTTGGTGCGTTTCCGCCGGGTTCTTCGATTACGATAACGACGGAATGCTGGATCTGTTCGTTACCCGCTACCTCGATTGGAGCGTAGAGAAAAGTATGACGTGCGGCGCCGAGAAGCCCACGTATTGTCCGCCCGGCGATTTCGCGCCCATCGCGAACATCCTGTACCGCAATCGAGGCGATGGCACTTTTGAGGATGTCAGCGTGGCGTCCCACATTGCCGCGAAGAAAGGGCATGGATTGGGCGTCGCGTTTGCCGACTACGATGGCGACGGCTACACGGATATCTTCGTTGCGAACGATGCCATCGAGCAGTTTCTTTTTCACAACAACGGAAACGGCACGTTCACCGAATGCGGGTTCGATTCCGGCGCGGCGCTTTCGGAAAATGGCAAAGCGCTCTCAGGCATGGGCGTCGTATTTCAAGATTACGATAACGATGGCCGTCCGGATCTGCTGATCACGCAGCTCCCGCACGAGCCCTACGGCGTCTTTCACAATGACGGCAAGGGATTGTTCAGCGCGCAGGAACTCGAAGCGGGATTTGGCGTGCTTTCAGGGAGCTGCTCGGGCTGGGGAGTCGGGCTGGAAGATTTTGACAATGACGGCTGGAAGGATGCGTTCATAGTTCAAGGCCACGTCTTCGATAATGTGGAGTTCTACGACAGCTCGCTGCGCTATCGGGAGCCACCATTGCTGGCCTTGAATCGTAAAGGACACTTCGAAAAAGCAGACGCCGGGTCGAATGTAGCGGTAGCCGGACGCGGCGCGGCCTTCGGCGATTTGAACAACGATGGCTGGATCGATGTGATCGCCACGTCGCTTGGCGAAGCTCCGCAGTTTTATTTGAATCGCGGCGGCGACTTGCACTGGCTGACAATCACGCTGCGCGGAAAACGGAGCAACCGCGATGGTTTTGGCGCTCGCGTTCAAGTCAATGGTCAGACCCGCTTCGCCACCGCCGCAGGAAGCTATCTCTGTTCAAACGACAAGCGTTTGCACTTTGGCCTTGGGCCCGCAGAGACCGCGGATATCGAGATTCAATGGCCATCCGGCATTCTTCAGGCTTTGCGTGGAGTGCAGGCTAACCAATTCATAGTGATCGAGGAGTCGGTGCCGCGATGATCCGCGCCTTGTTATGCGTATGCTTGCTTCTACAGCAGCAGAGCACAGCGCCGCCCTCTTCCGATGTGCGCACGCTGCTGCAATCCGGGCTGGATGCCGAGAATCGCCATGATCTCGACCAAGCCATCGCTGCGTTTCGCAGAGCAGCCGACCTAGATCCATCCTCCGGTGTTGCGTTCCTTAGGCTGGGTGACGCTTACATGCAAAAGCGTGACTACGCAGCCGCCATTCCTCCGCTAAAGCACGCGACGGAATTGAATCCGGATTCTCTTCCGGTTCATCAGCTGCTGGGTTATGCGCTCCTCGCCGCAGGCTATGCCTCCGAAGCCGTTCCTCATCTGAAAATGATCGAGGATTATGGTGCCTTAGGCATTGCGCAGCTCCAGGCGGACCAGCCTGGCGAAGCAGTAGCTAATCTGCAGATTGCTCTCGCGAAGGCTCCTGACGATCCTGATCTTCTGTTTTATCTCAGCCGGGCGGCGACTGCGTACTCCGAGCAATCTTCGGAAAAATTGCTGACAACTTTTGGGAATACCGCGCGCGGGCATCAAGTGCGTGGCCAAAACGACTACGCATTGAAAATGTTTCCTGAGGCCGAAAGGGAATACGTGCAAGCGATAGCGTTGCGGCCCGATTTGCCAGGGCTGCGACTGGAGCTTGGTTTGGTCTATGCGGCTCAGTCTGAATGGGAAAAAGCGGAAGAGCAATTTCGGGGAGAGGCAAGGTTACAGCCGGGAAATGCGGAGGCTGCTTATCGCCTGGGAGACGCGCTATTGCAGCGAGGACAGATGAAGGAGGCCGTCGTGGAGCTGCAGCGTTCCGATTCGCTCCGCGGGGACATGCCGGAAACTCTGTACGCGCTCGGCAGGGCCGCGGCATCTAGCGAGCCAAGCGTTGCGGAGCACGCCTTGACGCGTGCGATTGAGCTGGAAAAGGATACTCCGCTCGCTGCGCAGGCCTACCTCACACTCGCTGGAATTCACCGGAGGCAGGGTAAGACGGACCAGGCCGCGCACGAGATGCAAGAATATCGGCGAATCCAGGCTCTCTCAGCCCACCCTCATTCGTGAGCTAAGGTTCCCTCAGATCGCGCACCTCCACCACAGCAGCTTCAATTGGCTGCGCTACTGGCCGAATTTCTTCTAGTCTCCTAACGATTAACCGAATGAGCCTTAAATCCCCAGAACGCAGTTCCACTAGGCAGTATCCATCCTTCTTGAGCAAGAGTTCGTTTGTTGGCAAAGCACATACCAGGTTCGATGCTGTGAAGGGAGCAAAACGGTGTACCGAGGGAGACCGGGCCTAATTAGCTACAACCACCGATGAACCTCAACGAGCGGCCCTATTAGTCCGGCGCCGATGTTCGCCGTTCAACGTTCTTACTTTCTTGGATATTCAAATCGAGTCAGAGATTTCAGGAAATCTTCGCTATTGCGCTATTGCTGCCATCCGCCACCGAGCGCCTTGTAGAGCTGCACCAGGCTCTGATATTCGTTCCCTCGCGCCTGTGCCAGCGTCAGTTCGGCGGTGAAGAGCGACCTCTGCCCGTCGAGAACTTCGAGATACGTTGTGATCCCACCCCGGTAGCGCTCAAGCGACGTATCGACGGAATCCTGGAGGTCCTTCACGGTGATCTCCTGTTCCACTCGAACCTCATGATATTTCTGATACCCGATCAGTGCGTCGGAAGCGTCGCGAAACGCGTACTGGATCGCCTGCTTGTAGGCGATTAATTCCTGCTGCTGTTGTGATTTTGCCAGCCGCAAGTTTCCGGTGAGCGAACCGCCGGTGAATATCGGCTGCGTAACATCGGCGCCATAGGTCCAGATCGGCGAGTGCGACTTCATCAAGCTCGTGAAAGCGCTGTCCCGCCCGAATGCGCCACCCGCCGAACCTGTCAGCGATATCTGGGGGAAAAACGATGCCTTGGCCACTCCGATTTCTGCGTTCGCGGCGATCAGATTTTCTTCAGCCTCATGGATGTCCGGCCGGCGTTCCAGCAGCGCCGACGGCATCCCTGGCGGCACGTCCGGAGGCAGCGGCTGTTGTACCAGCGGCATGCCACGCTGGATCTCTTGCGGATAATTTCCCAGCAGGATGCTGATCGCGTTCTCCTCCTGCGCTCTCTGCCTCTCCAGATCAGGGATTTGCGCGTTCGCCGTGTCCAGCACCTGTTGCGCTTGCAGCACGTCGAGCTTGGTAGCCACTCCGTGGTTCAGCCGCAAGTTCGTCAATTTCACAGCATCTGTCTGCGTCTTCACGGTGTCTTGAGAGATTTTTAGTTGAAGGTCCAGTTCGAGCAGCGCGAAATAATCGCTCGCCACGTCGCTGACCAAAGTCAGCACAACTGTTCGCCGAGCCATTTCGGTCGCCAGCACCTGGGCTCGCGCCGCTTCTGTTTCTCGTCGTAGCTTCCCGAACAAATCGAGTTGGAACGACGCGTCGGCAGTGAGCGCTAGGAAATTCCCGGTAGACTGAAACTGCTGCTCCTTGTACCCGTTTCCCTGTGCCTCGCCCTGAAACTGCGGAAACAGGCTCGACCGCGTGATCGTCAGTTGCGCCCGCGCCGAATTGATGCGCTCGGTGGCCGTCTGCAAGTCATAATTCTGTTTCAGCGCTGTTCGGATCAGGTCCTGCAGCACGGGGTCTTGAAATACTTTCCACCATGGCAAATCGGCGTAGGAAGCCGCCTGCGTCTCCGCCTGCGGATTTTCATTGAAATCGTGGTAGGTCGTGGGAGTCGCAATTGTCGGCCTTTTGTAATTGGGCCCCACTTTGCAGCCGGTGATCAGGCTCGCCGCCAAAATCGCGGCGAAAATCGTTTTCATCCGCGACGCTTGCGCCATCTTCTCTCTCTCGCTCCTTCGCGTCAGTCGCATGTTAGTCGGTCTCCGCGGGAGTGGGTGTTCCCGAACTCCCTGCAGTAGGGGCAATCGCTCTTGCAGACTGGCTCATTTGGCCTGCTCCCGACCACTTCTCAACCAGATAGAAAATTGCCGGGACCAGGAATATGGCAATGGCGCTGGCCGCCAGCATTCCTCCAATCACCGTCGTCCCGATGATCTGGCGCGCTACCGAGCCCGCCCCTGAGGCGACCCACAGAGGCACGCTGCCGAGGATGAACGCGAACGACGTCATCAAGATGGGCCGCAGCCGGATCCGGGCGCCTGCCAACGCAGCGTCGATCAGCGGTTTGCCTTGCTCGTATTCGTCCTTGGCGAACTCCACGATAAGGATCGCGTTTTTCGCTGCGAGCCCGATCAGCATTACCAGGCCGATCTGCGAATACACGTCGCTTTCGATTTGCACCATGTAAGCTGGATAAAACCATCCGGCGATTGTGCGCCGCAACCACAGCGTAGCGAACGCGCCGAACACCGCCACCGGCGTGCTGAGCAGCACGCTGAACGGCAGCGACCAGCTTTCATACAGCGCCGCAAGAATCAGGAACACGAACAACAGTGAGAACCCGAAAACAACAGCAGGTGAGACTCCTTCCTGGGCGAGCTTTTCCTGAAACGACATGTCTTTGTAGTCGTACCCCATTTCCCGGGGCATCGTTTGAGCGAATACTTCCTCGAGCGCTTTCATCGCCTGCGCGGAACTGTAACCGGGTGCTGCACTCCCCACGATCTGCGCTCCGCGATATTCGTTGAAGCGCATGGTGTATTCCGGTCCGATGCGCGGCTCGAATTTCGTCAGCGCAGAGAGCGGCACATTGTCTCCATTGCCGTTGCGGACATAGAACTGGCCGACATTCTCCGCCTTCGTTCGATACTCTCCCTCCGCCTCTATGTACACCTGCCATTGCCGCCCGAACCGGTTGAAGTAATTGATAAAATATCCGCCCATGAACGACTGCAGGGTCTTGTAGACGTCGCTGATGTTCACTCCCTGCTTGATGACCTTGTCGCGGTCCACCGTCACAAATTGCTGCGGCACACTGGGGATATAAGTCGTGGCCAGAAAGCCGATCTCGGGACGTTTGCGCGCCGCGGCCATGAAGGTGTTTAGATTTTGCGTTAGAAACTCCACGTCCTTCCCGGCCCGGTCCTCCAGAACAAACGTGAATCCTCCTGAAGTGCCAACGCCCGGAATCGCCGGAGGTGAAAAGTTGAAAGCGACTGCTTCCGGCAGCTGGCTCAATTTCTGATTCAGCCGTGTTTTGATCTCCTGGAATTGTTCCGCCCTCGACTTCCTTGCGTCCCAGTCGTCCAGCGTGACGAAGAAAAATGCGTTGTAGCTGGTGCGCACGAAGCTCAGCAGGCTGAAGCCGATTACGCTCGAGGTGTACTTCACTCCGGGAGTGTCGGCCAGTATCTTCTCGATGTCTCGCGCAGCTTCGTCCGTCCGTTGCAGCGAAGCAGCATCGGGAAGCTGCAGGTTGATAAAAAGATAGCCTTGATCCTCATCCGGGAGGAAGCTCGACGGCACTCGTGAGGCAAAAAAGGCCGCCGCCCCCGAGAAGGCCACCAATAGCACGAGTGCGATTACGCTCTTGCGGATCAGTGCGCCGGAAACTCGCACATAGCCGTCCGTCCCGCGCTCGAACGCTCGGTTGAACCAGGCAAAGAATCTTCCCAGCACCCCCTTGCTGTTCTCTCTCGGCCGTAGCAAAAGGGCAGCCAGAGCCGGACTGAGGGTAAGCGCGTTGAAGGCGGAAAGGATGACGGAAATGGCGATTGTCACTGCAAATTGCTGGTAGAGCCGCCCAGTGATTCCCGGAATAAACGCCGTTGGAACGAATACCGCGGAGAGAACCAGCGCGATACCGACGACTGGTCCGGTCAACTCCTCCATCGCCTTGAAGGCCGCATCCTTAGGGGAAAGCCCTTCCTCGATATGCCGCCCGACACCCTCCACGACGACGATTGCGTCGTCCACCACCAGTCCAATGGCCAGCACCAGTCCTAACAGAGAAAGCGTGTTAATCGAAAAACCGAACAACGGGAAGAAGATGAATGTTCCGATCAGCGCCACTGGCACCGCGAGCATGGGAATCAGCGTAGCGCGCCAGCTTTGCAGGAAAATGTACACGACGAGGATCACGAGCACGATCGCGATCACCAGCGTCTCGACAATCTCCTTGATCCCGGACGTCACCGCCTTCGTTGTATCCAACGAAATCACGTAGTCCATGTCCTGCGGGAATCGCTGCTTCATGTCGGCGATCAGTTTCCTCACGCCGTTCGCCGCGTCCACAGCATTCGAGCCTGGTAACTGGTAAACGGCGATAATCGCTCCCGGCTTGCCGTTCAGCCGGCCCACCACGGTGTAGTCGTTCGACCCAAGTTCTATCCGCGCCACATCCTTCACGCGGACTATCCCACCGTCCGACGTCTCGCGAACCACGATCTGCCCGAAGTCCTCCGCGGAAACAAGACGCCCTTGCGCCCGAACCGCGTAGGTGTACTCCTGCCCTTTGGGAACTGGCTCTCCACCCACTTGTCCTGCGGGGTTTACGGTGTTCTGCGCTTGGATTGCATTGATGATATCGGTGACGGTGATGCCCAACTTGCCCAATTGATCCGGCTTCACCCACAACCTCATCGCATATTGGCCGGCACCGAAGATCTGCACATTCCCAATGCCGTAGACGCGCGTCAACGGATCATGAATGTTGATGTATGCGTAGTTCGCGAGAAACGACGCATCGTACGTTCCCTTGGGCGAGTACAGCGTGAGCAGCATCAGCGGTGACGTTACCGACTTTTGCACCGTGATTCCGTAGTTGTTGACGTCCGCGGGAAGCTGCGAAGCGGCTTGCGTTTCCCGCATCTGCGCCAAAATCTGGTCCGTGTTCGGATCCGTCTTCACGTCGAAATCCACGATCATGGTCATGCCGCCATTGGCCGTGGCATTCAACGAGTACATGTAGTTCATGTGATCCACGCCGCTCATTTGCTGCTCGATCGGCGTGGCCACGGATTGCTCTAGCGTCAACGCGTCCGCGCCGACGTACGTTGCTTGAATCTGAACTTCTGGCGGAGCGATATTCGGAAATTGGGCGACGGGCAATTCGATAATCGTGATGATCCCTATAATCACCGTGACGATCGAAATCACAATCGCGACAATGGGGCGGTTGATGAAAAATTTGGACATGGGCGCTACCGTGCCTCTGCCGTCGCGCTATCTGGGACGTATGGCTTCGGGTTTACCTGCGCGCCGGGACGCACCTTCTGCACGCCCTCCGCGACCACGCGATCTCCCGGCTTCAATCCCTCGGTGATAATCCATTCGCTCCCTACGCGATCTCCCACCGACACGGTCTGAATGCTCACTTTATTGTCACGGTCCACCACAGCGACTTGATAACCACCTTGCAGCTCGGTGACGGCGCGTTGCGGCACCAGTAGCGCGTCTTTCTGGATTCGAACGGCCGTCCGAATTCTGCCGTAGCCGCCGGGACGCAGAATATTCCCCGGATTGGGGAACAGGGCCGCGAGTCGAATCGCTCCGGTACCTATATTTACTTGGCGGTCGGCGAAATAAAATGTACCCTCACGCGCGTACGTGGAGCCGTCGGCCAAAATCAGTCGGAGGCGCAAACTTTTGTCAGCCGCTTCCAGTGTTGTCTGCGTCGGGAATCGTTTGTTCCAATCGAGATACTCACTTTCACTGACGGTGAAATAAGCCTTGATAGGGTCTACGGTGGATACCGAAGTCACAATTCCGCTGCTTGGACTGACCAGAGCGCCTACCTGAAGCTGAGCCTGCCCGGCGATGCCGTCAATGGGTGCAATGAGGCGCGTAAAATCGAGGTTGATCCTGGCCGTTTCAACGGCCGCGGCGTCGGTTTTGATTGCCGCCTTAGCCGTCGCTACGGTGGCCTCAGCTGCTAAGTTATTCTGAACGGCATTGTCGAGATCTTGCTGGCTCGCTGCCTGTTCTTTGGCCAGCGGCGTGTAGCGCTCCACATCTAGCCGTGTTCTGCCTTGCACTGCTTCGGCGTTGGCAAGATTCGCCGTGGCCTGCGCCAACTGTCCCTCGGCTTGATCGAGCGCAGCCTGGAAGGGCCGCGGGTCAATCTCGAAAAGTAGCTGGCCCTTCTTGACGAATGCGCCCTCCTGGTAGCCCTGCCGCAGCAGGTAGCCCGTGACCTGCGCCCGGACGTCCGCATTCGTGTACCCGTCGAGCGTGCCGATCCACTCGCCATAGATCGGTACATCCTTTTGTTCCACCTGTGCGACCTCAACCGTTGGAGCAGGCATGGAACCAGACGTTTTCCCTCCGCACCCAATGCTGGAAGAAATGACGAGTCCAAGAACCACCCTGTGTCCCCATTTTGTGAAACGTTTTCTTGGCTCTCGAATCAATTCCATTGCCATGCTTGCCTCCCCCAAAAGTGCTTTCGCAAGAAATCATTCGGTGGAAATATGCCTGCGCTTGCTGAAAACCATTCTAGTTGGAATTCCGATTTAGGGCCGCCCCTCATGGAATCGTACAATTCCACGGCTTCCGATACAACGAATTCACGTGCTGAATCCGAAGAACTTTTTGGCTAACGCGAGCGCCGCACACCATGCATGGGGGATTCGATGAGGGCAACACGCTTCAAGTCGCAACTAATAAGCTGGTCGCCAGTGCGGACACGGGTCTTGACCAGGCGTCTCGGACGCCAGCAAGAGCGCCGAAATTCACTCATGATCCCATGGAATTATTGCACCATTCGGTGTCTGCTCTACATCCATGAGACTGTGTTTCATAGCGCTTGACAAACGAGTCGGCGAAGCCTAAGAAATAGGGGTCCGCCGATTTCGCGAACGGATGAGAGGCCCTCCAAGTGCAAACTTCCCGCAGAGACTTCTTGAAGGTAGCTGCTGTCGGTGGTGTTGCCGCGACCGTCTTCGGGTTCGACCTGAAGCCTGCCTACGCCCAACTGAAAGAACTAAAAATCGCGCGAGCCACCGAGACGCGATCAACGTGTCCGTACTGCGCGGTGGGTTGTGGCGTCCTTATTTACACCATCGGAGACAAAGCCAAGAACGTCACGCCTCAGGTGATCCATGTCGAAGGCGATCCCGATCATCCTACCAATCGCGGAACTCTGTGCCCGAAGGGCTCATCGCTCGAGCAAGACATGCTCAACCCGCGGCGTCTTACCAAGCCGCAGGTCCGCCGGCCCGGGGGTACGGACTGGCAGGACATTTCCTGGAATGACGCACTGAACGAAATCGCGCAGTGGACCAAGAAAACCCGCGACGCTTCCTTCGTCGAAAAGGACGCCAACGGCCGCACCGTCAACCGCTGCGAAGGCGTTTCGTTCATCGGCGGGTGCACGGACACCAACGAATTTAATTATTTGGTAGTGAAAGCAATGAGGAGTTTGGGCTTGGTGTATTTAGAAAACCAAGCCCGTGTTTGACACGGCCCCACGGTCTCAAGTTTGGGACCAACATTCGGACGCGGGGCCATGACCAATGGCTGGATCGACATCAAGAACACCGACATGATGTTGATCATGGGCGGCAATCCCGCCGAAAATCACCCCTGCGGCTTCAAGTGGGCGATGGAGGCGAAGCGCAACCGCAACGCCAAGTTGATCTCAGTTGACCCTCGATTCACGCGGACCTCTTCTACCGCTGACCTCTTCGTACAGATTCGCGCAGGCACCGACATTGCATTCCTCGGCGGATTGATCCGTTACGCCATCGAGAACAACCGCATCGCCAAGGAATATCTCGTCAACTACACCAACGCAGCCTTCATCGTGAAGGAGGGTTTCAAACTTCCCGAAGACGGCCTGTACTCCGGATTTAACGCGGCCTCGGGCAGCTACGATAAAACCACGTGGAACTACGAGCAGGGCGGAGATCTTAGCGGCAAGACGGACACCGCCGCCACTTCTGCGCACTCGGCTCCCTCGCCTTCGAACGCGGCCACGCCCGCGCCTCCGCCGACGTTGCCACCGAATGTCGCCTACGACCTCACGCTTCAGCATCCGCGCTGCGTCTTCCAATTGATGAAGCAGCAATATTCCCGTTACACCCCGGAAACCGTCGAGCGCATCACGGGCATCCCCAAGGACCAATACCTGAGGGCCGTCGATCTATTTACCTCAGTCCGCAAAGATGGCGACATGAAGAAAGTCGCAACCATCATCTACGCGGTGGGATGGACTCAGCATACTTTTGGAACGCAGATCATTCGCACTGCCGCCATGATTCAACTCTTGCTCGGTAACGTCGGCAGAGCGGGCGGTGGCGTGAACGCCCTTCGCGGCCATTCGAATATCCAGGGCGCCACGGATATGGCAGGCCTCTACGATTCACTGCCCGGCTACCTGAAAGGGCCGATTCCCGACGACAAAGATTTGGCCACTTTTCTGAAGCGCACCACGCCGACGGCGTCCAACCCATCGCCGTGGAATTCGATGAACTACTACGCGAACACTCCGAAATTCATGGTGTCGCTGCTCAAGTCTTTCTATGGAGACGCTGCCACGAAGGAAAACGGATTTGCCTTCGATTACTTGCCCAAACCCGGGCAGGATTGCTCTTGGACGCATATCTGGGAAGACATGTACAACGAAAAGATCAAGGGCATGATGGCCTTCGGAATGAATGGAGTAATGATTGGCCCGGACACGAACAAGAACATCAATGCGCTGAAGAAGGCCGACTGGCTGGTGGTGGGCGAAATCTACGAGGATGAAACCAGCGAGTTCTGGCGAGCGCCAGGAATTACCGCCGAAGAACAAAAGACGATCAACACTACCGTCTACCGGTTGCCCTGCGCGGGCTTTGCCGAAAAAGACGGCAGCATGACTAACTCCGCGCGTTGGGTCACCTGGAAATATGCCGCGGTTCCACCTCCCGGGCAAGCCAGGCTCGACCAGGACATCGTCGCCCAGATTTTTCTGCGGGTTCGTGACCTATATAGAAAAGAGGGCGGAAAATTTCCTGACCCCATTCTGAATCTGAGTTGGGCCTATGCGGATGCGGCTCATCCTCCGCTTTCTCAAGTGGCCATGGAAGTTAACGGAAAAGCTCTCGCCGACCTTAAAGACGATGCGACCGGACAGGTCATCAAAGCCGGTCAGCAGTTGCCCGGATTTGCCTGGTTGAAAGACGACGGCACCACGACGTGCGGTAATTGGATTTACTCCGGT
>DATHPO010000024.1:0-3416 GCA_035483835.1 Terriglobales bacterium | reverse complement strand
GGCTGCAATATTGGCGAGCCTTTTAGGGTACTTTCGTGTCAAGCTGAAAGTGCCATGAATGGAATGGATTACGACCGCTGCGGGTTACAGGTATTCTAAAAAGGAATCGGCGACATCAGCGCCGCCGTTATTCGCGATGCGCGTTGCCTGACGCTCCACGTTCTTCATAAGGCCGTCCAGGTAATCACGCGAGTCGGAAATGCTGACCACGCCCAACGTCGCGCGGTTCCACAGTCCGCTTGCGTCCAGCTCGGCCACCGCGACGTTGAAATGGGCGCGCAGCCGGTCTTTCAGGCTGCGCACGACTTGCCGCTTGTCTTTGAGCGACTGCGCTGCTTCGATACGCAGTTCGAGGGTCAGAAAGGCGATCATGTGGTCGTTGGCCGTTGGTCTTTGGTCGTTGGCAAGAACATTTGAACTGGCACGGCCAACGACCAACGGCTAACGACCAACGACATGGTTAAGCTATCGCTTCCGCGGCAACCTTCTCGGTCGCGAAGGCTTCGATCACGTCGCCGACTTTGATGTCTCCGTAGTTGGCAATCGAGATGCCGCACTCCATGCCATTGGTGACCTGGCTGGCGTCGTCCTTGAAACGGCGAAGCGATCCAACCTTGCCCTTGAAGACAACCACGTTATCGCGCAGAAGTCGGACCTCGGAATCGCGCTTGACCAGGCCATCGATCACCGTGCAACCGGCCACAGTGCCAACCTTCGGGATACGGAACGTTTCTCGAACTTCGGCCCGGCCCTGATAGGTTTCTTTGATAGTCGGCTCAAGCAGTCCAGTCATGGCGCGCTTGATCTCATCTTGCAGTTCATAAATGATCGAATGCAGCCGGATGTCGACCTTCTCCTGCTCCGCCAGTTCCTGTGCCTTGCGTTCTGGACGCACATTAAATCCGATGATGATGGCATTCGAAGCCGAGGCCAGCAGCACGTCGGTTTCGGTAATGGCGCCGACTCCAGAATGCAGCACCTTCAGGCGAACCTTGTCGTTCGAAAGTTTGGAAAGCAGATCGGTGAGCACTTCGACCGAGCCGCCCACGTCGGCCTTCAGAATAATGTTGAGCTCTTTAGTGCCAGCCGTCTTGAGCTGTTCCGCCAAACCTTCGAGCGACACTCGCGAGCTCTTGGCCAGGGTAGCTTCCCGAGTCTTCTGTTCACGGTACTCGGAAATCCCGCGCGCCTTGTCGCGATCGGCTACTACTACGAATTGATCGCCTGCCTGGGGCAATCCCTCCATGCCGAGGATTTCGACGGGCGTCGAAGGTGGCGCTTCTTCAAGCGCATTCCCACGATCGTCGAACATGGCACGAACCTTTCCGTAAACATTACCGACGACGAAGTTGTCACTGTCGCGCAGCGTGCCATTTTGCACGAGCACCGTGGCTACCGGTCCGCGGCCGCGATCCAGTTTGGCTTCGAGCACAACGCCTTGAGCTGGACGGTCCGGCGTAGCCTTGAGTTCCTGCAGATCCGCCACCAGGCAAATCATTTCCATCAACAGATTCAAATTCGTTTTTTGTTTTGCCGAGACGTCGACAAACACGGTTGTTCCGCCCCACTCTTCCGGCATCAATCCGCGATCGCCCAATTGCTTTTTTACTCGATCGGGCAATGCTCCCGGTTTGTCAATCTTGTTTACAGCGACAATGATCGGGACTTCTGCCGCGTGAGCGTGGTCAATTGCCTCAAGAGTTTGCGGCATCACCCCGTCATCAGCAGCAACGACGAGCACGACAATATCCGTAGCCTTGGCTCCGCGAGAACGCATGCGCGTAAACGCTTCGTGACCGGGTGTGTCCAGAAACACAATCTGCCGGCCATAGGCAGGGGACTGCTTGTCCTGCACCGTGACTTTATACGCGCCGATGTGCTGGGTGATGCCTCCCGCTTCGCCTCCAGCCACGTCGGTGGAACGAATCGAATCGAGCAGCGTGGTCTTACCGTGATCCACGTGGCCCATAATTGTGACCACCGGGGGACGCGGCACACCTTCAACGGCTGCGCCTTCCTCACCCGCAGCGGCGTCGGAAACTTCCTTGGCGGCCTGCTCTTCGAAGGTGATCACATTCGTATCCGCTCCGAAGAAGCGCGCCATTTCGCTGGCCAACTCGGCATCGAGCGTCTGGTTGATAGTGGCAAATACGCCGCGAGCCAGTAAGCGGGCGATCAAGTCCTTGGCGCGGATTCCAAGCTTCTCGGCCAGATCCTTGACGCTGATTCCTTCCGTGATAGTGATGCTGCGCGTGATCGGTTGCGGTTCGTTCGAAAGCGACAGGCGCGGCGGCGGAACGAAGCCCTTCATCGGGCCTTCTTTTACCCCGCGCGGAACATAGCGCTGGCCGGGCCGGCGCGCGGGCGCACCCGGACGGCTACCCGGACGAGCCGAGCCCGGCGGAGGCAATCCTGGTCCCACCCCGAGCGGACGCGTACCCGTCGGCGACTGCCGAGTGGGATGCATCGGCCGACGTTCTCCTGGACGCAATGGAGGACGCGTCCCCGGCGCTGCAGCACTGCCCGGCCGCGGGCGCTGGAAAATTGGCTGCCCTGGCACTGGACGTCCAGGAACCGGGCGCGTGGTCGCTCCCTGAGCGCTCGGCGCAGCAGGCCTGACAGGCGCCTGGTACACCGGACGAGGTCCGGTATGAGGAACGATCATGCGCGGCGACGGCGCGTGCGGACGCTGAGCAATCGGAGCCGCCGGTTTCGCTGCTGCCGGTGGCGGCGGCTGGGGCGGAGCGGCAGGTGGTGCGGCCACAGAAGTTGGCGCCGCAGCTTGTGCCACGGGAGACGTCACAGGCGGTGCTTGCGCGGGTGATCCAGGCACTGCGATCGCTGGTGGCGCTGCAGCAGACACAGGTGGCTGGACAACTGGCGGCGCCGGAGCGGAAAACGTCGGCCTTACGGTAGGCTGCGGAACCACGACCCTCGGCGGAGGAGGCGCGGGAGAAATCGGCGGCGGCGCTGGAGCTTTCACCGTCGAAACAGGTGGTGCTGCCGGTGAAGCCGCGGCGATCGGCCGGACAGGAGGAGCAGCCACACTCACGGGAGCCTGCTGCTTGCGAATGGCATTTAGAACGTCGCCCGGTCTGGAAATATTGGACAGATCGATCTTGGTCTTAATCTCATCGCTATCGGCGCGACTAGTACGCGACGGCCGGGTAGCCGTCTGCGCTTCGCTGGCAGCGCGCAAGTAGGTGCGCACCTTCTCCGCCTCATGCTCTTCCACGGAACTGGAGTGCGTCTTCTTCTCAGTGACCCCTACTTCAGGAAGTGCGTCGAGAATCGCTTTGCTTTTGACTTCCAGCTCCCTGGCCAGATCGTTAATTCGAATCTTGCTCATCCGCCCTTTCTTTCCTCCGGACTGTCCCGCTAAGTCTTCATATCAACCTCACGGTGTCGGTTTTCGG
>DATHPO010000023.1:0-17666 GCA_035483835.1 Terriglobales bacterium | reverse complement strand
GTGACTGGCAGCGAGGTTGAAGACGTGCTTCGCGCGGTCGACCGGCAGCTCTATCAGAAAAAACATAATCTCGTTCCTGTTTTCTAAAACACTTTTCACTTCATAAAAACTTGCGAAGTGTTCCACGTGGAACACTTTGTTATTACTGTTATATATGTACATATATATATGTACGATGGAGTAAGTGGTATTCATTGATTGGGGTTAGCGGTTACTGCTTGTGGGGACGGAAGACTAGATCGAACCACGGTTTCCAGGTCTTGCCGCCGTCGGTTGAAGTTACGCCGATTTCGCGAACGCCTCCTCTTACCGGCTTCCAGGTGCCGCGAACCAGAGTCGGTTCGGCGGCTGCGGGGTCAGCGCCGGTTAGAACCATTTCGCCGGCCTCAAACTTGCCCTCGATTACCAGCAGTTGGCCTCGATTGGTGACCCAGGTCTGGTGCCATGCCTTTCTGGATGCGTCGTAAATACTGAAGCTCTGACCCTGGTGTCCGTCGGTGGCTTGATAGTTTTCGCGCAGCACGCAGCCGTCGAGGATGAGATCGACTTGCGTGCGAGCGACCTTGGTGGTGGGGTTGTCGAAGTCAAACGCATTCCAGTCGCCGACCCAGAAGTCAAACTGGCGATACTCGGGCGTGGCACAGGCTGCGGGTTTCGGAGAATCTGCATGGGATGCAGATGACGGGTCCGGGCGAGTGGCGTAGCTTTCAACTTTAAAAGAGAAGAGAACCAGGGAAACGACGGCAAGGTATAACCATCGAGCAGTTGAGTTCATTTTGAATTGTCCGGAAATCATAATGGTCTCTGACGATTTAGCGCCTGCATGGATGAACATAGATCGCTGGCGCCAGGAACGTTGGACGTTTGCGGACCTTGTTTCTGGGCGATCAGTTTCGGTCGATAGTGCCATTTTCCTGCGAAAGGTGGCGATCCAGTTCAACGTTGACTACCCTCGTCCACGCTTGCGCTGAACCTTCTCAAAATTTCAGACGAGCTGTATGTTTCCGGATGGAAATTCGGGGACGTCCCCCGTGCCCTCCTGCTAGTCTTTCGAGTGTGTGCGGCACGCTTTCCGGCCACTTCGCATCTCGGACCGACGGCCTTCATTGCCATTGTTAGAATTGACCCTGCGGTTGGTCGAGGGTTTCGCGCGCCACCCTCCGCAAAGAACGCGGAAGGGTGGGGCACCCTATTGGTTGGGCACGAGCCAAAGGCTGGGCCAGCCCCCAAATCGCATCCCCACGAAAGGAATGAAAACTGTCATCCATCTAGACATTCTCTTGACTGTGAGGGACCTTCGGTGTTAATGTCGTGTCGCGCTGGCAACGGCCTCTTCGGGGGGGTGGTTCCCCACTGGGTGTTTTGGAGGTGTTCCGTGAACCGTAATTCCCTGTCACGTCCCTTCTACTTTTTCTTTGCCCTCAGCATACTCTCCGTTGGTCTGCTGTTGCATGCGGACCCGGAACCATCGGACCATTCAGGCGCGTTGCCATCTGTGCAAGCGCTTGATGCGGAAAATACTGCTGCCGGTCCGGTGATACACAACCTTTTTGGACGGTTTTCTTGGACGCATCCCATGCCCCCAATGTGCTTCAAAATGAAGCCACACTGCTATACAGGCAGCAACAATCCCTCCGAGTGCTTCCTCGGGAAATCCGCACATTCTCAGTGCCTAATTACAGGATGCCTGACGGCGTCAATCTGCGGGGTGCCAGTAAAGTATAACGACTGCTGTTGTTCGTGCACGCAGACATATAAGCCATGTGTTGGTTGTGAAGCCGTCGGGTACTGTAGCTAGCCCCTGTAACGTAGACAGGAGAACACCTATGAAATCCGTTTTGTGGCTGGCTGCGTTTGTCGCAGTGATCTCTGTTTACTCTCGTGCGCAGGAGCGTAGCGCGATAACCCACATTCAATCGAATGGGTGGGCTAAGGCTGAGAATGGGATGATTTTGTCTTGGCGCTCGATGGCTAGCGATGCTGGGTCTGGTCAGGTTGATGTGTCGGATAGGAACGGGAACCACCTTGTCAGCCTTAACCTTTTGCGTCTGGTGCCGGAGGCGTCAAAAGTTGGCATCTCAGACGTATCAGCAATCCCCGGTCTAGTGGCTGCGGCGGTCGCTTACGTGAGCAAGAAGGGGCCCGCGCAGGTCCGTCCCGAGTCCGCGCTCGTTCTATTCGACTTCAGTGGCAATCTGATTTCTTTTTTGTCGGTTGCACCTTGGCGCAATGCCTTGCGCATCGAATTGGACGTAGACTCGAACATCTGGGCCCTCAGTTCGATTGCCGATGAAGCAAAGGCAGCGAGCGGTTCAATGCTTGTTGAATATTCGGTAAAAGGAGCGGTATTGAGGGAACTACTGCCTCGGGCCTCGTTTCCAACTCATGCCGACGAGATTTTGGGTAATTCTGAGATGGGTTTTACCGCGATGGGTCGGGATACAGGCATTATCTGGTTCTGGCTGCCGGGTTCGACCGAATTCGTGACCGTGGATACCAGGGGAGGCGCGCCATCCGTGACAAAGACAGGAATACCCTCCTCAAACAAGCCCATTCGCCCGGTCAACTTCGTGCGTGATAATTCCGGTGCTTTGATAGGTCAGTTCAGCGAGGAGAACTCTTCAAAAGCGGTTTACTACCGTTGGTCGTCATCCAACAACTCATGGGTCCAGTTCGAACCCGGGGTCTGTGAGGGCGGTTGGCTTGTAGGCCACGATGATACTGAACAGATTTATCTCAAACTCACAAAAAATAACGCCGTCACGAGTTGCGCCTTTGGCGGACGCTGAAAGGTGGGGGCGGCTTGCCCAACCCGGCGCGGCTGGCGGCTGGCCCACCTTTACGTTTTTTGTAAGATGGGGGACTCATGCTGCCGGCGTCGGAATTTTCAACTTGGCTTCGCCCCACTGATTGATTCGCACTGCGCCCTCTTCCCCGAAAGCATAGCTCCGATAGCTTGCAAAAAAAAGCTGTGCCATCCAACCTTGTGGTTCCCACCTTTACAAAAAGCTGTTCAGTCTCATGACATCCTTTACAAAATGTCTCCAGACATCCTTTACACTTCCGCGCGAGCGCAGCGAGCGCGGGAGCATACCTTTCGATGCCATGGAAGACGATGGATGTCCGAGAACAGCGAGTGAGCTTTGTGGTAACCGCGAGTCGGGGCGAGAAGTCCTTGACGGCCTTGTGCCAGGAGTTTGGCATCTCCCGTCCCACAGGATATTTATGGCTGTCGCGCTGTCGGCAGGAGGGCCTGGTCGGGATTGCCGAACGCAGCCGGCGGCCGGGGAGGAGTCCGGATCGAACTGCGGTGGAAGTGGAAGCAGGGGTGGTGGGGCTGCGGCAGAGGTATCCGGACTGGGGAGCGCGCAAGCTGCAGGCGCTGTTGCGGCAGCGGGGCATCGAGTTGGCGCGGAGCACGATCCATCGCATTCTGCTGCGGCATGGTTTGATCCAGGAGCCGGAGCATCCGGGTCTGGCGCCGCAGCGGTTTGAGCGCAGCGCGCCCAACGAACTGTGGCAGATGGACTTCAAAGGCCCGCTGTGTCCGGCCGAGCGCGTGGGGCCGCTATCGGTGCTGGACGATCACAGCCGCTATCTGCTGGTGCTGCAAAGGGTGGCCAACACGAGTGCCGAACTGGTGCGCGAGCATTTGCAAGGGCCTTCCGGGACTGCGGCGTGCCGGATGGGATGCTGATGGATCACGGGACTCCGTGGTGGAGTGCGCAGTCGCCACAGGGTTTTACCAAGTTATCGTTGTGGCTGATGAAGCAAGGGATCGCATTGCACTGGGGGCGGATTCGGCATCCGCAGACGCAGGGCAAGGTGGAGCGGTTTCATGGCGAACTGCAGCGGGCGTTGCGCTGTCGGCCTCCGCGAGCCGACCTGCAGGAGTGGCTGGATGAGTTTCGCTGGGAACACAACCATGTGCGGCCCCACGAAGCGCTGGGCATGCAAACCCCGGTCAGCCGATGGCGAGCGAGTGAGCGGCGCTATGAGTCGAACCCGCCGACGTGGGAGTATCCGGCCAGCTCGTGGGTGCTCAAGGTGGACAGCGACGGGAAGATCAAGCTGAAGGGAGAACACTGGCTGATCAGCCGGGCCTTGAGCGGCGAGCAGATCCGGCTAGTGACGGTGGAGCACCGAGTTCTGGTGTATTACTGCCGGAGCCTGGTGCGGGAACTCGACCTCGGCAACCAGCGATCGACGATCGTCGATCGCTGGTTGCCGGACGAATCATCCCAACTGAAACTGTAAAGGATGTCCCGGGACACTTTGTAAACCATGTCGTGGGACTGGACACAAAAAGCGTAAAGGTGGGCCAGCCCCCAAAGTTAGTGGCTTGTGTCCACGTTTGCGTATCTGGGCCGCCCCTGGGCGTGGAGGTGACTGTGTCGCAATCGGTCTTCGCCCCGCTGGGGCTGAGCAGCTTCCCACCTAATACCCACGGCTTCGCCGTGGGCTGCATTCTTACGCCGGCATCCCATTCCACTTTTGTCGCATGTTAGTTGCGACGCGGTCACATGTATCCTTGAGCCTCCGCTGCTTTCTATTCCCGCGTACGGGGAAAGAGGGTAGGGATGGCCTACCCTCTGAATCGTGCGCGGCCTCTCTCGTCCACGCAGCACTGCGATTGCTATCTTCTTGGGACGGTCATTTGTTTCCGTCGTGTTTTGGGATCGCTAGAAAGGCTGTGGTCGCATTAGTTGGGGCACAGCTTCCCGCGGAGCTCACGCAGGAACCGCCGGTAATCTCGCCTCGATCGTTAATGTCGCCGGCGTAGGCCAGGGCATTTTTGCCATGCGGGATCAGAGTGTTGAGGTCGGTCATTTTGCCGTCTTGCCAGATGAAGGCGCGAGTGTTTCCGTTGGCATCGATCGACTGTCCTACGACCTGGCCTTGCTCATTGATGCCGTAGGCGAGGCTGTTCAGATCTCCCGGAAGGGTGCCGAGGTCTTTGAAGCCGCCGTCTTTCGTCCATAGAACAGCGTGGCAGGCGGGCGTGCACAGGGCCGTGTCGTTGGCCAGGTCGGCCCAACCCGCGATCTGACCTTTCTCATTAACGGCGGCGGCGGTGTTGAAGTACTTGCCTCCGAAAGTTGGAAGGTTCGTGACCGTGCCGTTTTGCCAGACGACGGCGTGCGCGGCGCCCAGTCCGTCATCGTCGCCGCAAGGTCCGGAGATGCCGACGATCAGACCCTGGTCATTGATGGCGACGGCGGCTCCGTCATTGTCGCCGGAAAGGGTGGGCAACACTTGCATCTGGCCATTCTTCGGACCCCAGACGACGGGTTTGTACTGGTAAACGGCGGGGGAGATGCAGGTTGGGTCCTGGGTTGTATTTTCTGCCCAGCCGACGATCTGGCCGCGATCGTTGGCTCCGGCGGCGCGACTGTTGTTGCCGCCAAGGGAGTTGGGGAGTTGGGTCATTACGCCGTTTCGCCACTGGAATGCCTCGCATTCATAACCGTCGCCGAAGGCGCAAAAGTTTTCCTGAGCGGGATCCATGGTGGAAAGATCCGCAATACCTGCGACGATGCCGCGATCGTCTTTGATGGGGAAGGGAACGGAGCTGTTGGGGCCTCCGAGGGTGCCGAGGTCGAAGGTCAGGCCGTCGATCCAAAAGGTGGCGTGTTGGTTGTTATTGGCGAGCGTGGCAGCGCCCGTCACCCAGCCGCGCTGGTTGATGCCATTGCCGGCGCTAAAGGTTCCGCCGAGCGTGCCCAGGTTTCTGAAGGAGTAGTGAGGATGGTGGGGTGTTTGCTGATTCTGTGCGATGGATTGAAGCGGCGTAGTCAACGCGGCAAGCAAAGTCATGGCCGTGACGCATGTGGTTATTCGGAATTGCATGGTGCCTCCTGATTCGTTTTTTTGGGGAGTGGCGGGCCGAGCTGCCGCGTGCTCTTTGCAGGTCCAATCGGTTTGCCCGAAAGATGTGCAGGACTACGGAGCGCAAGCCCGCATCAGTCGACATAGATGCCAGCGTGTTGGACGCTTGCGGACGTGCATATCTGAGCCGGCGTTCCAGAAACCGGGATAGGAAAGTTGATAAGTTTTTGTCACGGTCCGAAAACGTCTAATTTGGTTTGCGAAATCGACTATCATCAGTTCGCGACGATATGAATCTGGATTGGCAGGTATGTTCGCAGGCCCGGTTGTCGCGCGATGCGCGCTTCGATGGCAAGTTCTTCATTGGCGTGCTGACCACCGGAGTGTATTGCCGTTCGATTTGTCCGGCGCGCACCTGCCAGGAGAAAAATGTTCGCTACTTTCCGAGTGCCGCTGCCGCAGCGGAAGCGGGTTTTCGTCCGTGCCTGCGTTGCCGGCCGGAATGCTCGCCCGGAACTCCGGCGTGGTTGGGAACTCCGAACACAGTTTCACGCGCTTTGCGGCTGATCAGCGAGAGCGGCCTGGAGGATGGCGGCGTGGAAGTTCTTGCCGAACGGCTGGGAGTGGGCTCGCGACATCTTCGCCGGCTGTTCCTGCGGCATCTGGGCGCGACGCCGCTTGCGGTTGCGCAAACGCGCCGTCTGCATTTTGCCAAGAAGCTGATTGATGAAACACGATTGCCCATGAGTCAGGTTGCGCTGGCATCGGGCTTCGGGTGCGTGCGGCGGTTTAACGCCGGCATCCGCAAAGTCTACAAGCGAACGCCAACGCAGATCCGGCGCCTGGCACGGCAAACGTCCCCGCAGGCGGAAAATCAGTATTTCTTTCGCCTGGGTTACCGGGCGCCCTATGACTGGGATGTCATGCTGAAGTTTCTGGCGGCGCGGGCCACGCCGGGCGTCGAAGACGTGGACGTGGGCAGTTATCGGCGGTCGATCTCGGTGAATGGGAGCCACGGATATTTTGAAGTGTCGTTGGACGAGGCGAACGTCGGGGTCGCGGTGCGGGTTCAGTTTGGCGATCCGCGCGCGCTTTTCTTTATCGTTGAGCGAATTCGGACGATGTTTGACCTGAACGCGGATTGGGCGGCCATCGCGCGAGGCCTGAGAAGCGAGCCGGTATTGGCGCAGCGGATTGCCGCTCATCCCGGGCTACGGGTGCCGGGATGCTGGAACGGTTTCGAACTCGCGGTGCGAGCCATACTTGGGCAGCAGATCACGGTCAAGGGTGCGACCGCCCTCGCAGGCCAAATTGTGAAGACATTCGGGCAGCCGTTTGCTGCGGCAAACAATCTCACGCATTTGTTTCCTTTGCCGGAGGTTCTCGCTGACGCGAAGCTTGCCAGCGTCGGCATGCCCGGGGCGCGAGCCGAGACCATTCGCGCGCTGGCGAGGGCAGTGTGCGAGAGGCGAATCAGTTTCGATGGGGTTACGGATTCCGATGCTTTCCTGACACGGCTTTGTGAAATTCCCGGCATTGGCAAATGGACGGCGCAATACGTGGCCATGCGCGCGCTGGGAGAGCCGGACGCGTTTCCGTCGGGTGACATCGGTCTTCTACGGGCATTGGATTTAGAGAGTTCTGCGGAACTCGAGCGACGCGCGAAAGCATGGCGACCGTGGCGGGCTTACGCGGCAATGTACCTGTGGAATATCGCGAACGGGAAAGGGGCTCGGGAAAGAAAGGTTAGTGGCAAATCCAAATCAGGTCCGCCAGATTTTCCCGCGTCTACCGAGGAGCGATGTAATCTTGCCGGATCATCGTGATCCTTGTGCTTTCGTGCCTTAGATCTGAAAGGGTTCTTCTGGATCGGGCTCTCGCACCGGAATGTCAGGATTTTCCGGTCCCTCCGGCGGCTCTTTTATCGGAGGAGGCGAAGGTTCGGGTAATTGGCGAAAGTCGAATTGCATAACAGATTAAGATGCCGATAAGGACCTCTGCGGCCACGGTGAGCTGGAGTAATTCTGTCGTGGAATCAATTGTGGCTCACGGGGGCTTGCGCCCAGCGCTATAATGTGGGTATGCGTCGCTGGCTGGCAGTTGCGGCCTTGGGCGCGGCTTTGCTCACGCTACCGGCGTGGGGGCAACGTCGCGGCGGCGGAGCCTCGGGAGGCTTCGCGGGGCATGCTGGATTTTCTGGCGGCCACTCCATGGTCGGCGGTCGCGGCCCGATGTCGATGAATCACTCCCCGGGTTTTGCCGGTGGTCCACGGGGCAGCCCGCACTTCGGGAACGGTTTCGGCTGGGGAAACGGTTTTGATCATCCGGGTCACTCGCCATTCTTCTTTCACCATCATCATGGCCGCTTCTTCGGCGGATGGCCGTATGCTGGATATTACGGCTACGCTGACTACGGCTATCCTTGGTATTACGGGGACGATTCTTACTCGGCAGATTCTTCTCAGAGCTATCCGGCTTACGATTATTCGAGTGCATACGCGGAGAACGACCGGGTGCAGGCGCAGATCGATCGCCTGGAAAATGAAGTCGATCGCTTGCGCGAGGAGCGAGAAGCGCGGGAGTCCCAGCGCTCTGGCGCATCACAAGCCCGCACGAAGACAGAGGCGCAGCCGACCGAGCTGGTTTTCCGCGACAAGCATACCGAGGAAGTGCAGAACTACGCCATCGTGGGACAGACATTTTGGATTCTGAATAACGAGAAGGCGCGGAAGATTCCGATTGCGCAGCTCGATATCCCAGCGACACGAAAAGTGAACGAAGATCGTGGTGTCGACTTTCAGCTGCCCGAGTGACGCGTAAATCCTGATGAAATCCTGCGGTCCATCTGTGGATAATTAACCGCCTTGGTGCGGCTTTCTCCAAGTAGAATGAGCGTGACCTAGAACCACTTCGAGCCCCCATGCCCCAATTCGTCCATCTTCATCTGCATACTGATTATTCGATGCTCGACGGCGCCTGCGATGTAGACAAACTCTGCGAGCGCGCCAAAGAGCTTGGCATGCCCGCGGTCGCCATGACCGATCACGGCAATATCTTTGGGGCCGTGCATTTTGTGAACGCAGCCAGCAAAGTTGGGATCAAGCCAATCATCGGCTGCGAGCTCTATATCTGCAAGAAGGACGACCACAACATCACTCGTACTCCGCCTGACGGCGATACGTACAACCACCTGCTGGTACTGGCGGAGAACGAAGAAGGCTATCGCAATCTGGTGAAGATTACGTCCGAGGCTTCGCTGCACGGGTTTTACTACAAACCGCGGGTGAGCAAGAAGTTTCTGGCGGAGCACTCCAATGGATTGATTGGACTGTCGGGCTGCCTCAAGGGCGAAGTTGCGGAAAGATTGATGGAAGAGAAGTACGAGGCTGCGCGGGATGCGGCCGTGTTCTATCGCGACATCTTCGGCAAAGACAATTTCTTTCTCGAGATTCAGGATCAGGGGTTGGAAATGGAGCACCGCATCCATCCGAACCTGTTCCGGCTGGAAAAGGAATTGGGCTTGCCCATGGTGGCGACCAACGACAGCCACTACCTCTGCGAAGACGATGCCCACGCGCAGGATGTGATGCTCTGTATTCAGACTGGGAAGTCCATTCAGGACACCAACCGGATGAAGTTTCAGGGCACGGACTTCTACGTCAAGAGTCACGACGAAATGTTCCGCGTCTTCAAGGATGCGCCCGACGTGCTTTCGCGCACGCTGGCCATTGCCGAGCGCTGTAGCACGCGGTTAGAGAAAGTTAGTAATCCCTTTCCTCATTTTGATGTACCCGCGGGTTACACGCTGGACAGTTACTTCGAACACGTCACGCGCGAAGGTTTCGCGCGAAGGCTGGAATTGCTGCGAAGCTTGCAGGCGCAAGGACGAGTCAAGCACAGCATCGCAGAATACGAGCAGCGTCTGGCGCGAGAACTTGCCATCATTCAGCAGATGCAGTTTTCGGGATATTTCCTGATCGTCTGGGACTTCATCCGCTACGCCAAGGAGAACAATATTCCGGTGGGGCCTGGTCGTGGCTCGGCAGCGGGCTCCCTCGTGTCGTACTCATTGAACATCACCGATCTTGATCCGCTGCAGCACGAACTGTTCTTCGAACGCTTCCTGAATCCCGAACGCATTTCGATGCCCGATATCGACATCGATTTCTGCATGAACCGCCGCGACGAGGTGATTGATTACGTCACCCGGAAATACGGGCGGGAGAACGTGGCCCAGATCATCACTTTTGGCACCATGGCGGCGAAGGCCGCGATTAAAGATGTGGGCCGCGCCATGGACATTCCGTACGCCGACGTCGATCGGATTGCCAAGATGGTTCCGACCACGCTCAACATCAAGCTGGAGCAGGCGATTAAAGATTCTCCCGCGCTGCAACAGGCTTACGAGAGTGAGCCGCAAGTGCGCCAGTTGCTCGATACGGCACGCAAGCTCGAAGGCCTTGTACGGAATGCGGGCGTCCATGCGGCTGGCGTCGTGATCTCGCCGCGGCCGCTCACCGAACTGGTTCCGCTATTCAAGACCAAGAACGACGAAATCGTTACCGCCTTCGACATGGTAGCCATCGAGAAAATGGGCCTGTTGAAGATGGATTTTCTTGGCTTGACCACGCTCACCATTCTCGATGACACGCTGAAGCTGATTGAGCAGACGCGCAACCAGAAAATTACGCTGCTTGAAATTCCACTCGAAGACACTAAAACCTACGAAAGCGTTTTTCACAAGGGACTGACTTCCGGCATTTTCCAGTTTGAATCGCACGGCATGCGCGACGTGCTTCGCCGCTACCAGCCCAACTCGATCGACGACCTCACCGCCCTGAACGCCCTCTATCGCCCAGGCCCGATCCAGGGCGGCATGATTGACCATTTCATCGATCGCAAACATGGGCGCAAAAGCATCGAATACGAATTGCCCGAGCTGCAGGAAATGCTGGAAGAAACCTGGGGCGTGATCGTCTACCAGGAACAAGTGATGCAGATCGCCAACCGGCTGGCTGGGTACTCGCTGGGTGAGGCCGACTTGCTGCGGCGTGCTATGGGCAAGAAGAAGCCTGAAGAGATGGCCAAGCAGCGCGAGCGCTTTGTCGAGGGTGCAGTGCAGCGAGGTTACCCGCCCAAGAAGATCGAAAAGATTTTCGATCTGCTGGCCAAGTTTGCCGAGTACGGATTCCCCAAAGCGCATTCGGCGGCCTACGCGCTGCTCGCCTACCACACGGCATATCTCAAGACTCATTTTTCGGTCGAGTTCATGGCGGCGCTGCTGACTTCGGTAACCGGGAATACCGATGACGTCGTGAAATACATCAACGAATGTCGTGAGATGGGGATTGCTGTCGAACCGCCGGACATCAATGTGAGCGACGCAAACTTCACCCCGCATGGTAGTGCGATTCGGTTTGGTTTGGCGGCCGTTAAGAACGTCGGCCATAACGCCATTCAATCGATCGTGGCGGGGCGCAAAGAATTAGGGCGTTATCGCTCCATTTACGAATTCTGCGAGAAGGTGGATTTGCGGCTGCTGAACAAACGTGTTTTGGAATCTCTGATCAAGAGTGGCGCTATGGATTCATTGGGCCGGCGCGGCCAGCTCATGGCTGTCCTCGACAAAGCCATGGACCGGGCGCTGAAGACTCAGCGAGACGCGGAATCGGGACAGCACGGTTTATTTGGCGTTTTCCAGCAAGAGGAAACCCCGGCCAACAACGACCGGCTGCCGGATACGCCGGATTGGGACGAGCACACGCGCTTAGCAGCTGAAAAGGAAATTCTTGGCTTCTTCATCACCGGGCATCCGTTAGAAAAATATAAAGACAAGCTGGAAGACCTGCGGGCTTTGAGCACGGCTGATATCGCTGCCATCAAGGCTTCCACCGGGAAAGACGAAAACATCTGCACCGCCGGAATCATCACTAACCTTCGTGTGTTGAAGTCAAAGAAAGGCGACTTCTACGCCCAAGGCGCGCTGGAAGACATGTTGGGCTCAGTGGAAATGATCGTGTTTCCGGAAGCGTACCGGAAGCTGCAGGATAAAGTGAAGCTTGAAGTCCCGGTTTTGGTGCGCGGCGGCCTGCGGATTGAAGAAGGCGTAAATCCCAAGCTGACCGCCAACGACATTATTCCTCTCGAGGATGCCAAAGTCCCATTGCCGCGTTCGCTGCGCATCCGCATTCCGGCGGAGACGGCGAATGAGAGCGTTGTGGATGACCTGCATGCGTTATGTGCCCAGCGCAAAGGGGAGGCGAAAGTACTGTTCGACGTCGAACGCCAGGGCGATTTCATGGTGGTGATGGAGGCGGAGGGCTATAATGTCCATCCAGACCGCAATTTTGTGGCCCGCGTCGAGGAGTTGTGTGGCCGCGGTGCGGTGAGGGTCATTGACTGAGGCGTGTCTGTAGAGACATAGCTAGCTATGTCTTTGCCAAGGATTATGAGGTGAGGCGGATAAGAGCTTCCATTCACAGGAGGGCTGGTTTGCGATCGGCAACTGCTCCGGCTACAAATGCGATGCTGGTGGTGACGGGCACGGAGTTCCTCCTTTCAATGGTGGAGGCCCGCTGGGCCGCCAGGAACGGTGATGGCAGGAAGATGGAGTCTCAACTGAGGGCGCAGCAAGAGCTGGGAAAAATTGAGCAGCAACTGGAGCGGTTGCAGGCGTTGCCAGGGCAGGACGAAGACATTCGCAGCCAGATCCAGCAACTTCACGATCGTATTCAGGCTTTGCAGGCTCAGGTTTCGGCGCATTTTAGCGCATGGCAAAAGGCGGAACTGGCGAGGAATCCGCAGCGCCCGCTGATGCTCGAGTACGTGGAGCGCATCTTCACGAATTGGACCGAGATCCACGGCGATCGCGGCTTCGCCGACGACCACGCCATGGTTTGTGGCATCGCCCGCTTTCATGGTCATGAGGTCGTCGTGCTTGGCCACCAGAAGGCGCGGGATACCAAGCAGAATGTTTATCGCAACTGGGGCATGACGAATCCCGAGGGTTACCGAAAAGCTCTGCGCGTCATGAAGATTGCGGAGAAGTTTAAACGGCCGGTGTTCACTTTCGTGGACACGGTGGGCGCCTATCCGGGACTGAGCGCGGAAGAACATGGCCAGGCCGAAGCGATCGCCAAGAACTTGCGTGAAATGGCGCGACTGCAGGTTCCCATTATTACGACCATCACCGGAGAAGGCGGCAGTGGCGGCGCCTTGGCCATCGCGGTTGCCGATCGCGTGCTGATGATGGAGAACGCCATCTATTCGGTAATTTCTCCCGAGTCCTGCGCCGCGATTATGTGGCGTGACGCCTCGAAGAAAGAACTTGCCGCGCAGGCGCTGCGCATCACAGCCTCGGACCTGGCCGAATTCGGATGCATCGACGGCATCGTGCCCGAACCTGAGGGAGGCGCTCACACCGATCATGAAGCTGCGGCGGCTCTGCTGGACGCCGCACTGCAGAAACATTTCGGCGAACTGGTAAAAATGCCCACCCAGGAATTGGTCGCATCACGATATAATAAATTCCGCAATATGGCGCAGTTCCTGCGCGCGGAATAAGTGGAATCCGTGTTTCCTAAACAGATACTTTCGTGCCTTAAATTCCATCGCCCATGCCTACCCGCAACCACCCCAGTGCCGTATAATCAAAGGTTCGCCTCACTACTCCAAATGCACCCCGAGCGGGCGAAAACTCGCTCCAGTCAAAGGAAGGACTAAGGATGGCCACCACGGATGTAGCGCTCCACGAAGCCTTTGGGCAACGGGAGCCAAAACGCGTCGTCAACAATATGAGCATTCAGGTTGCGACCGTGAACGGGTCGGGTTCGCAGAGTTCCAATACCGTGCTTCTGCGCAGTATTTTTCAGATGGGTGTTCCGGTGTCCGGCAAGAACCTGTTTCCTTCAAACATCGCCGGCCTGCCGACCTGGTACACCATTCGCGCCAACAAAGATGGCTACATCGCGCGCAAAAAAGAAATCGACTTTGTTATTGCGATGAACGCCGAGACCGCGCAGGAAGACGTGATGTCGCTCGCGCCGGGCGCTGCCGTGCTTTACGACGAGCCTCTGAACCTGAATAAGCTCCGCACTGATCTGATTTTTTATCCTGTGCCTTATGACAAGCTGGTCGCGCCTGTCTGTCCCGAAGCTAAGCTGCGCAAGCTGGTCAAGAACATGATTTATGTAGGCGTCGCGGCGCAGTTGCTCGGCGTCGACATGGCCGAAGTCGAAAAGGCCTTGCGAAAGCAGTTTGCCACGAAAGTAAAAGCAGCCAATTTGAATCTGGCAGCAGTCCGCGCCGGGTTCGAATATGCCGCTGCGAATCTTACCAAGCAAGATCCGTATTTCATTCAGCGCATGGACAAGAACCAGGGAATGATCATTGTCGATGGCAACTCGGCGGCTGCGCTGGGATGTATGTTTGCCGGGGTCACGGTCGTCACCTGGTATCCCATCACGCCTTCGTCGTCACTGGTCGAAACCATGATCGAGTACATGAAAGAGTATCGGATCGGTCCTGACGGCAAGGCGACATTTGCCATCGTGCAAGCAGAAGACGAACTCGCTGCGATTGGCATGGTTTTGGGTGCGGGATGGGCGGGTGCGCGTTCGATGACCGCGACCGCCGGACCTGGCATCTCCCTGATGGCTGAGTTCGCAGGTCTTTCCTACTACGCGGAAGTTCCGGGCGTGGTCTGGGACATCCAACGCGTCGGGCCTTCCACCGGCTTGCCCACGCGCACCTCGCAGGGCGACATTCTCTCGACCGCGTTCCTGTCGCACGGCGATACCAAGAACATCTTGCTGCTTCCGTGTTCCGTGGCTGAGTGTTTCAGCATGGCGCAAGACGCATTCAATCTCGCCGAGCAGTTCCAGACTTTGGTGTTCGTAATGTCGGATCTGGATCTCGGGATGAATAACTGGATGTCCGATCCGTTCGAATATCCCAAGGCACCAATCGACCGCGGCAAGGTGCTCTCAAAAGAAGATTTGGAACGGTTGGGAGGCTTCGCCCGCTACAAAGATGTGGACGACGACGGCATTGGCTACCGCACTCTGCCGGGCACGGAGCACCCGGCAGCCGCTTATTTCACCCGTGGCACCGGACACAACGAGAAGTCAGGCTACAGCGAGCGCCCTGACGACTTCGAAAAAAATATGGAGCGCATCAATAAGAAGTTCGAGACCGCGCGGGCGTTTGTGCCGCGGCCCGAATTGATGAGCAACGGTAAATCGAAGTCGAAAATAGGCATTATTGCTTACGGAACTTCGCACTGGGCCATCCTCGAATCGCGCGACCAGTTGCGCGATGAGTACAGTATCGAAACCGATTACTTGCGCTTGAAGGCCTATCCGTTCTCGCGCGAGGTTCACGAATTCATCGAACAACACGACCGGGTTTACGTGGTCGAACAAAACCGCGATGCTCAGATGCTCAGCTTGATCAAGCTGGACGTAAAGCCGGAGCTGGTTACGCGGCTCCGCAGCATTGCGCACATTCACGGGCTGCCGCTGGACGCACGCTCAGTTACCGACGAACTCACGAGCATGGAGGGCAAATAACATGGCGACCACGACCGCGACACCGACACCCGCACCCAAAGTCAATCGCATCGGCTTGACCGTTCTCGACTATCGCGGCGGCAAGACCACGCTGTGTGCCGGCTGCGGGCACAACGCGATTTCCGAGCGCATTATCGACGCCATGTATGAGATGGGTGTGCCTCCAGAGCGCGTTATCAAGCCCAGCGGCATCGGTTGCTCCTCAAAAAGTCCGGCCTATTTCATGAGCCGTTCCCACAGCTTTAACGCCGTGCACGGCCGTATGCCTTCGATTGCCACTGGAGCCGTGCTGGCTAACCACAGGCTGATTGCTCTAGGCGTCAGCGGCGACGGGGATACGGCTTCCATCGGCATTGGACAGTTTGTCCACTTGATGCGCCGCAACCTGCCGATCATTTACATCATCGAGGACAACGGCGTCTACGGCCTGACCAAGGGCCAGTTCTCAGCTACGGCGGACCTCGGTTCCAAGCTGAAGACCGGCGTGGTCAACGATCTTCCGCCGATCGATACTTGCGCCATGGCCATCACACTCGGCGCAACTCTGGTCGGCCGATCCTTCTCTGGCGACAAGCGGCAACTGCACAGCCTGTTGAAAGCCGCAATCGCCCACAAGGGTACCGTCATGCTCGACGTGGTTTCACCCTGCACCACCTTTAACGATCACGAGGGTTCGACCAAATCCTACAAATACATGAAAGACCACGAAGAGCCGCTGCAGGAGATCGGTTTTGTTCCAGCCTTCGAAGAAATTAACGTGGAATACGATCCCGGCACAACCGTCGAAGTCACCATGCACGATGGATCGCGCTTGCGCTTGACCAAGCTCGAAGAAGAATACGATGCCACCAATCGCATCAAGGCCATCACCCGCCTGCACGAAGCGCACGAAAAAGGCGAAGTACTGACCGGACTCTTCTACGTAAATCCCGAGGCTCCGAGCTTCATCGATATGCTCAACGTGACCGACGAACCGCTGGCCACGCTGCCGCAATCGCTAACGCGTCCGGGAAGGGAAGTGCTCGAGCAGGTGATGGAAGAACTGCGATAAGCGAAATCCTTAGCTCGAGCGCGCCCCAACAATTTGTCATCCCGAGCGCAGCGAGGGATCTGAATTCTCGCGTGATGGCAAACTACAGATTCCTCGTTGCTGCTCGAGATGACAGTTCCAAATAGGAGTTCACGGCCTCGGGCTGATCTCGGTTCCGAACGAATACTCATTCAGCGGACCGAAGCGTTTCTTCTCCGCGTATATCCGCCAGCGCCGCCACACGATGCGCAGGCTCGCCATCACCGGAATCGATAGATACACGCCAAGCACTCCCGCAATCTCGCCGCCCGCCAGCACGCCAAAGATCGCTCCGAGTGGGTGAAGTTCCATGCTTTTTCCCATGATGCGCGGCGACACGACGTAATCCTGGACCAGGCGCCAGGCGATCAGAAAAGTCAGCAGCAGCAACCAGTGCGTGTAGCTCATGAGCAGTGCAACGCTCAAAATCACGACCGCGGCCACAAGGGGTCCGACCACTGGGATAAACTCCATCATGCCGCCGGCAGTTCCCAGCACCAAGGCATAGGGCACCCGCGCTGCTTCCATAAAGGAGATGTAAACCACCATGGATAAGGCGGCGAGCTCAAGTTGAGCGCGGATAAACTGCGCCAGCATCTGGTTCAGGTCCGCGAGAACTTCCTGCAGGAATTCGCGTTGCGGGCGGCTCTGCACAAACGACAACCCGACTTCGCTGAAGCCGCGGCCGTCCTTCAAGAAAAATACCGCCAGAATGGGCACCACGATCAGAAGCCAGGCCTGCTTTGCTCCTTCGGCTGCGCGCAATCCGGCCTGTTGTGCCGCGGCGGCAAAACGGGGATCGGACAACACCTTCTGCAGCAGTTGCGTGGTTTCGCCGCTCCATCCCCGCTCCCGCCCGATCTCGTGCGCCAGGTCGCCAGTGTTGACTCGATCCGTAAGAGTGGGCCAGGCTTCGCCCAAGTGCCGGGCCTCGCGTACCGTCCGTGGCCCAATGAAGAAGAAAAGCGTCCCCAATAAGGCGACAAACAGCAGATAGATGAGGGCGATGGCTAATCCCCGGCGGCGCGTCCATTTCTCCAAGCGGGATACCGCCGGGTCCACCAGGTAAGCAAAGAAGATTGCAAACAGAAAGGCAATCAGGGTGCGGCGCGCGATGTACAAAAAACCGAGGCCCAACGCAAAGAACAGCGTTGTCACCAGCACGCGCACCGTGCGTGAGTCAATCAGAGCCAATGGCC
>DATHPO010000022.1:0-4737 GCA_035483835.1 Terriglobales bacterium | reverse complement strand
ACCACCTGTCTCGTCGAACATTTCCGGTGCGTTCCCGAAATCATTCAGTTCAGCAATATGATTTCTTACGACGGGCGCATCAAGCCTCTGCGCGATGCGAGTCGCGTCCATCTGCGTCCGCACACCATCGCGCATCGCGTGGCTGGTTCCAGCCGCGATGGTAAGGTCAATCGCCAGGAAGCTCTGACCATCGCCTCGCTCGTCGCCGCCGCCATGGAGCAACCCGAATACCGCACGAATGACGCGGGCCAGCCTTTGAGCATCGGCGTGGTATCCCTGGTCGGTGACGAACAAGCCATCGAAATCGACAACCTCATCCACGGAAGTGTTTCGCCTGACCGCTATGAGCTTCATCGGGTTCTTTGCGGCAACGCCGCGCAATTCCAGGGTGATGAACGTGACGTGGTGTTCATTTCGCTCGTCGATACCGCCGAACGTGGCGCGCTTTCCCTGCGCGATCAGGAACTCTTCAAACAGCGCTTTAACGTCGCAGCCAGTCGCGCCCGCGACCAGATGTGGATCGTGCATTCGCTCAGTCCGCACAACGACCTGAAAGCCGATGATCTGCGCCGGCAATTGATTGAGCATGGCGAAGACCCCGCACGCCTCATGCGCGCACTCGAAGAGAAAGACAAACGGACGCAATCGAACTTTGAACGTGAAGTGATGAAACGTCTCGCCGCAGCTGGCTACCGTGTCACGCCGCACTGGAAGATCGGAACGTTTCGCATCGATCTCGTTGTCGAAGGCGAGGGCAAGCGTCTGGCCATCGAGTGCGACGGCGACCGCTATCAGCCACTTGAGAAGTTGTCAGAAGACATAGACCGGCAGTCTGTCCTCGAACGCATGGGTTGGATTTTCACACGCATCCGCAGTTCGGAGTTTCTCCGCAATCCCGCTCGTGCGATGAAACCTATCTTCGAAAAATTAGAGACGCTGGAGATTCCAACTGCCGGCAAAACCAGGGAAATCCAACAAGGCCCCTCCTCACATGAGGTAGTCGACCGTGTGATTCGCCGGGCCGAAGAGCTTCGCAAGACTTGGTCGAAGACGAATGGCGTGGGTGCGCGTTCGTCGGCTCTGGCGTCGGCGGCCGCGAAGGTTTAGTGCGGACCGCGGCCGTCTGGAGCCTAGGACAGTTCGCAAAACTCGGTCGGAAGATTGCTGCTCATACTCGAACCGCAGGAGAGCATGCAACCTTAATACCCCGCCTCACGCTGTATCGGCGAACAAACACGACTCCGTGCTATCCCGCCACCTTCGAGCCAAGTTTCAACGTCTTCGTGCAAGGCAAAAAACGGATAACGCTTGGTGGAACGACGTATCTTTGCGACGGATCAACATTCTTGCTGAGCTCGCTTGACCTTCCCGTCGTGAGCCAGATCGTAGAAGCAAGCGAGCAAGCGCCGTTACTGTCAATGCTGCTCAAACTCGACATGGCGGCAGTCAGGGAGATTCTGAATCACGAGGAGTTTCAAACACGGAATGGTTCATCCGACGCTCGGGGCATCGCCATCGGGAAGACTACAGTTGATCTGCTGAAGCCGTGTTGCCGTTTTCTGGATCTGCTTGATGCTCCCGAAGACATTCCGTTCCTCAGTAATCTGATCCAACGTGAAATCGTGTATCGCTTGCTTCGAGGTCCACAAGGAGCGCGCCTGCGCGCGATCGCCAAGGTCGGCGATCAGAGCCACAAAACCGCCAAAGCGATTGCGTGGCTCAGAGCGAACTACGCGAAACCTCTCGTCTACAAGAACTGTCGGAAGTGGCAGGAATGGGCATGTCAACCCTGCATCACCATTTCCGTGCATTGACGGCCATGAGTCCGCTTCAATATCAAAAGCAGCTTCGATTGGTAGCAGCGCGAGAACGAATGCTCATCGAAGGGCTAGATGCTGCCAGCGCAGCGTTTCAGGTTGGATATGAAAGCCCGAGTCAGTTCAACCGCGAGTACAAACGCTTCTTCGGTCAACCACCGATGCGCGACGTCAAAACGCGTCAGTTTTCAGAGTCCACGACACTTGGCCATTGACAGATGCAATCGCGGTTCTTTCCGGATACGTGCAACCCGGAAGTTATCAGCGCGCTGGTCGGATTAGTACCGAGAGACGCGCTACTGGTTATTCATTTTCGTAAGCAGGTCGGGTACCATTCAAACAGCGTCGGTCGCCACTACGCGACAAGCCAGGAGCTATTTTCCACGACGCCGTTTCTGGATAGTGTCCGCGAACCCAACACAACCGTCTTAAATCAGAGAAGTACATTGAATCTCTATCTCCACGCCACAAACCGAGGAACGAAACCATTTACTCTCCTCGTTTCCGGCATCCCTGAAAAGGTTGGGTCGTTCGGCCGGGGAGGGCGCCTCGACGGACGGGGGCGTGGCAAGATCGAAACACGCTTCATGTCATGACGTAGCCAGCAGACCGAGCCGTTATAAAATCGGGACAGTTCTCAAAATAAAAAACTGAGCTCTGCACCAGCGGAGGCGCGTCGGTAATGGCTCCGGTTCTTCTCTGGCTCGTCATGTTCCTTTGCTTGCTTATATCTGTCATCAAGTACGTCATGGGAATCATCCTCAAGCTATCGTTCCCCAGCGCAAAAATCCAAAAGGACTACACGTATGAGCCCACCGTGAGCGTGCTCATGCCCTGCTTCAACGAGGGCAAGACCGTGTACGAAACCATCGAAAGCATCACCAAGAGCAATTATCCGAACGAAAAGTTTGAAGTCATTGCCCAGGACGACTGTTCCGTCGACGACAGTTACGAGTGGATGCTCAAAGCCCAGCGCGATTTCGCGGGCATTCAAATTCGCACCGGGCGGAATGAATTCAACAGCGGAAAGGCGCGCACGGTTTGCAACGCGCTGCAGCACTCAAGCGCAGATATCATCATTTCCATCGATTCGGATTGCATCTTCCATCCCGACGCGATTCGAGAGTTGACTGCTTGTTTCTCCGAGCCACGCGTCGGGTCGGTAGGTGGTAGGGTGGGCGTCCGAAACCCCAACGACGGCGTAATTACGGCGATTCAAGCCGTCATCTACTACTCCGCGTTCCAGCTGTACAAGATTCCCGAGAATTGGACGCGCAGTGTTTGTTGCATCAGCGGATGCCTTTTCGCCATCCGGCGGGAGTTGCTGCTGGAGATCGAACCGGCCATCCGCGCTCGTAATTGGTTCGGTATACCCGTGAATCAGGGCGAAGACAGATTTCTGACGCATCAGACATTGCTGCGCGGATACGGAACGTACATTAACAATGACGCTTTGTGCTGGACCACCGTGCCGAATACTCTCTCCGTCCTTTTCAAACAGCAGCTCCGCTGGCGCCGTAGCATCGTTCGCGATTTCTTCTATACCCTCCGAACATTGCCGCAACACGTGTGGAAACTGCACCCCAACACGGTGTTTACACTCGTACTGACGCCGCTCGGCGCAATTATTGGCTTTCTGATTATGGTCACCGCGCTCTCATCGGACCCCTTGGCCTGGGCCGGACCTCTTCCGCTGATCACAGCGCTCGGAATCGGTGCGGTTCTTACGTGGGTGATCAAGAGATACAGCGCGAGGGAAGCGTTGACCCATCCGCTGGTTTTTGGCGCTTACGTGGCATGGTCACTCGTCAGCAGCTTGTTCCTCACGCCCCTTGCTCTGTGCACCATGGATTCTGCGGACTGGGGGACGCGAGTAAAAGAAGAACAAGAGGTGGCCCTTGGCAACACTCACAACTAACACTCAGCCTGCTGAACCCAAAAAAGCGCCCCCACAGCAATCGCTTCACTACAAGCTGGTGATTTTGCTCTACCGCGTCTTCGCCATCATCGTACTCTATCTGGTCCTCGGTGGCATTCTCACTTACGCGTTCGTGATGGGCTTTTATGCGATCAGTAACACTTGGGCTGCACCCCTTATTCTCTCCTCCGTTGACGAGAAGAGTCTCGACTTCCGCGAAAAACTGGTGACCAGCCAGCAGACCATTGAAGATCTAAAGGTCGATTCACAGAAGCTGGATGGCGGCATTGCCGAGATGAAAAAACACCGATCCGCCCTGCTCGCGCTCGAGCCGCAACTCCAGGTGGCGATTGATCGCGAGAGGGCGCACAACCATGTCACTGGACCGCAACTCACCACACTCGACGCCCAGAAACAGTCCGACAATCTGAAAACGCGATCCATCCTCGCGCAACTCAAGGAAGTCGAGTCCAACATCAACAAGGACCTCGCTGCCGGGCTGATCACAAAAGGCGATGCGGCCACCCAGCTTTCCGCTCTGAACCAGGCCGAAGGCGCTTACACGGATAGCAAGATTGCCGAGGTGCTGCTAACGGACAGCATTCTGCAGAAGAGCACGACAGGCACCGACTCGCTCGAGGTCTTAGAGAAGCAGGCCGAGTTGCGCTCCGAGGCCGCGCAGCTTGATGTCGCGATCAACGTCGCCGAAAAGCAGGTTCAGGAGGAATCGCGCCAGATCGATCGCTTGCGCCAAGCCATCGTCACCGCCAAACAAAGTCCCTACTACCTTAACGCCGCCGGCGGCCAGACGCTGTACTTTGCCTTCGTTCCGTATGACAACCAGGTCAGCGCTGTGGCCGGCCATCCGATCTACGACTGTTACCTCAATATGATGGCCTGCCGCAAAGTCGGCACGGTCAACCAGATTTTCGCGGGTGAAGAGACTGCTATCCATCCAATCTTTAAAACCAACATCCGCGGTTACTTGATCCAAATGAATCT
>DATHPO010000021.1:0-16248 GCA_035483835.1 Terriglobales bacterium | reverse complement strand
ATCGCGAGCAATCTGGCGGTGAATCATGCGCGCGATACCCGGCACCAGCGCCCGGAAAATACCGTCAGCCTGGACGAGCCGGATCAGGAAACCGGCTTGACCATGGACGTGCCGGACAATTCGCTTACCGCGGAAGAGAACATCGTGAGGCGTGAACGCTTGGCCGCCATCCGGCAACGCGTACAGGCGCTGCCCGAGCGGCAGAGGATCGCGGTCATCATGCACAAGTATCAGCAGATGGACTACCACCAGATTGCGGAAGTTCTGAAGCTGAGTGAGTCTGCCATTAAGTCGCTGTTATTCCGCGCTTACGAAACTTTGCGCGTGCAACTGAAAGAGTTTGTGTGAAGGGTGTAGTCATGAAATGCAAGGAAATTTTCGAACTGATGCCGGACCTGGCCGCCGGCTTGGACGCGGTCACGCCCGAAGTAAATCAACATATCGAGAGCTGCGCTGGCTGCGCGGAAAAGCTCAAGGAGTTCCGCCAGACCATGGTGCTGCTGGATGAGTGGCAAGCGCCGGAGCCGTCGCCGTATTTTGATGTGCGGCTCCACGCTCGTCTACGGGAAGAGGCGGCGAAACAGGCTTCCAGTTGGTGGCATTGGGTTCGTAGGCCCGCGTTGGCGGTTTCGCTGGCCGTGCTTATGGTGATGAGCCTTACTTTGTTCCGCAGCGATACGGGCCGGAGTCCTACGCCGGAGGGCCCGAGGGCCATGGTGGCTGCGCCGGGGACGGCTGTAGGCGACTTGCAGGCGCTGGATAAGAACGGTGAGCTGTATTCTGATTTCGAAGTCCTTGACGATCTGCAAGCGCAGCAGGATGTAGACCAGAATCCGTAATCGACAAGGCGTGAGGATTCGGTGATGTAGCGACCGATGTAGTGATCTACCAACACGGGGGAAGAGTGCGGGTCAAGTTCATAACGGGACGGGTCGCGCTGGCGGCTCTTGCGCTGGCACTAACCGGTGTTGTCCCGTCTTTGTGTCAGGCCAATCATCAGGCTCCTCATCCCCCCGCCCAGCATCCCAAAGCTCAACAAAACGCTCATGCAGGGCAATGGTTGCGCCAGCATAAAGACATGCCGCCCGAGCAACAGAAAAAGGCGCTCGAAAACGATCCTCAGTTCCGCAATCTTCCTCCGCAACAGAAGCTGCATCTGCAGAATCAGTTGGATCGTTTCAACAACCTGCCGCCGGAGAAACGGCAGCAGGTGCTGAATCGCATGGATACGTTCGGGCACCTGACGCCGGAGCAGAAAGACTCGGCCCGACAGCTTCACTCGCAGATGCAGCAACTTCCGCCGGAGCGTAGACAGGCAGTGCGAAATGCCATCCAAACCTTGCGGGCAATGCCTCCGGAAGCGCGCCAGCGTCAGATTGACAGCGACGCCTACAAGAAACAATTCTCACCCGAAGAACGAAACATTCTGGGCGGCGCTTCCAAGTTGCCGCTCGCGCCTGCCGGACCCAACGGACCCGAAGCGCCGGAATAGCTAGCCGCAATCGAGTTCCAACGCTACCGAACCGCGCTCGGACGGAACCCACACGACCCACCAGCGCGGACATGCACCTCGAAAGAAAAATCGCCGCCGAGCCATAAGGCCCAGCGGCGAGAAAGTAGAGCGGAACCAGAGCGGAGCCCTGAAGACCCCGACTACGGTGTAACCTCGTACACGACGCCCCCTCCATGTGATCCCCCGCTATTGGTCGTACCATAGAGCTTTCCACCGACGAGAATCGCTTGGTGGTAGGGGTAGTAGCCGTCGCCACTAGTGCCGAAACTCCAGAGCACACTTTCCTTATAGGTGCCCGCCGTCAGCTTATAGACGGTGCCATAATTCAGATTGTTGGCTGCACTTGACCCACCTTGATAGGTAGTGCCGTAGAGATTCCCTGCTGAATCAATGGTCACACCCGCATAATACGGGTATGCGCCGTCCTTGCTGGTATAACCCTTGAAGCTGTAGATGATCTTTTCCGTCCACTTGTTGTTCGCACCTAGCGTCAGCTTGAACACATCTCCGAGGTTGAAGGCGCCACCTTGATAGTTGGTGCCATAGAGGTTGCCGGCTGCATCCACGGTCAAAGCAGACTCGCTATATTGTCCGAGTGAATCCCCAAGGAAAGTGTAAATTACCGAAGAGATCCACACGCCGCTAACTTCACGCAGTTGGTAAACCGCGCCGACATTCCAGATAACACCACCGTTGTACGTGGTACCGTAGAGATAACCGTTCTTGGGATCGACAACCACCCCGCCGTAGGGATAATACGCGCTGCTGCTGCTTGTCGTGAAATCGTGAATCTTATGGTAAGTGTACTTGCCGTTTGAAGCCTTTAACTGGAAGACAGTGCCTCCGCTGGTCTTACCACCGTATAACGTAGTGCCGTACAGGTTGCCGGCCGCGTCAAAGGCCAAGGTGCCATATGGGTAGTACCCGTCGCTGCCGCTAATGTCGTCGAAGGTATGAAGCACAGTCTCCTTCCATGTGCTCCCCGACTTGGACAGCTCAAACACGGTACCCTGGCTGCTTGCGCCGCCATTGTAGGTCGTGCCATAGAGGTTTCCGGACGAATCGATCACCATACCACCAAAGGGGTATGCACCATCATTGTTGCTCGCACCGAGAAAGCTGTAGATTACGCTTTGGGACCACGAGCCACCGGAAAGCGTCAGCTCGAAGACCTCGCCCAAGTTGTTGGTTCCGCCCTCGTAGGTTGTGCCATAAAGATGATTACCCGAGGCGTCGGCAACCAAGGGGCCATAGGGAACGTAACCGTCCACACAGCTGGTCTGAGAGCAGAAGTTGTAGATCACGGTTTCAGTGCTAGCCCACGCACTAGCCACTAGGACTAGGGTTACTGCCATTACCACAAGCGCTTTGACGCGCATAAATTCCTCCTGAATTTGTCAGCAAAGGTTCGAGAATTGTGACCATCAAACATCCGAGAATGAGGAGGTCCTTGCCAGGGGGACGGCAAAAGGGGAGAGCGGACTTCCACAACTAACGATTCGGACGCCTAAAAAAATGTCGGGACATTGTGGGACACCGGCGAGCGCCTGTCAAGATGAAAGATTTTGCAGTTCATTTGTCACGCCATCGAATCGGCAAGCATCCTGTGGAAATTCGGGCAATCTGAACGGCTGGAGACCTTAACTTAGTTCATCAAGGCAAGCATTCTGCGGATGGAAAGCGCAGTTTGGCGGATTTCGTCGGCATCGGACGCATCCGGCGACATCTTTAAATATTGCTCCAGATCTTCGGCCGCTCCCGAGATTTGGCCGAGGCTGTAGCGCAGCAGAGCACGCTGCCTTACATCTTCGGGCGACCGGGGATAGATGACGAGCACCAGATCCACCAACGGCAGCGCCTTGCGGAAGTTGCGGGTGGAAAGGTGAACCGTCTTAAGATTGTTCGAGATACGGGTCAATATCTGCCGGCGGCTGACGGCAAACAAGAACTCCGGGCGCAAAGTCATCTGGCCAGAATAGATTTCGTCAAGGCGGCGCTGGCAGTCCCGGGGGCTGAGGATATCGCCACCGTTGAAGCAATCAACCAGCGTTTCACGACCGTCAATGTCGTAGTGCTTCAGCAGAAAATGTCCAGGCATACCCACGCCGAACAACGGGAAGCCAAGTCGCCGGCCCACCTCCATGTAGATCAAAGCCAGCGTAATGGGAATGCCGAGGCCGCGGTCGAGGACATCGTTTAGAAAAGAATTTCGCGGATCATAGTATTCCTCGCGATTGCCCCGCAACCCAGCTTCGTCGAAGAGAGTGTGATTGAGAGCGGCAATGGTCTGAACGGCGTCGCCGACATCGGAGATGCGAGCCTCCGCCATGCGGGCGAGTTCGTCAATGCGCTCGACGTAAGACTCGATGTCCAGCACGGGATACTCGGTGAGGGCAATGGTCAGGGCAGCCCGGACCAGATCGATATCTTCGTCGCCGACCTGGGGGCCAACGAGGGCTGCGAAAGCCTCGGCAAGCGCGGTCTGCCCATGATTGCCCACGGTTTTATGCTAGCAGAAATGAGGCCGAGTATTTGCGAAACTGTGGCTGGGTTGGTGGAATAAGGATTCGGTCCGCCAATACTTTTCAGTTGTCGTCCCGAGCGAAGCGAGGGGTCTGGGTTCTTCGAGCGCTCGCCGGTAACCCAGATTCCTCGTCGCTTCGCTCCTCGGAATGACAAGAAGAATGATGGAATGGCAACGAAGGATGGCGAAATGCCGGGACGATGTGTTCGTTATCGCCGCAGGAGGTTCTTGGCGATGAACAGCACGTTCGCCGGACGCTCGGCCAGCCGCCGCATCAAATACGGGTACCATTCGGTTCCGAACGGAATGTAGACTCGCATTCGCCATCCGTCGCGAGCCAGGCTCTGCTGCAGATCACGGCGGATGCCGTGAAGCATCTGGAACTCAAAGGCATCCCGCGAAATTCTCTCTTTGATAGCGAAGGCTTTGGCCTGATTGATGATGTTTTCGTCATGGGTAGCCAAGCCGTGATAAACCTTGCTCTTCATCAGAATCTTCATCAGCTCGACATAATTGGCGTCGACTTCGGACTTCGGCTGAAAGGCGATCTCGGGAGGCTCTTTATAGGCGCCTTTGCATAAGCGAATGCGAATACCTTCGGCCAGCAGTTTCTCGATGTCGCTCTCCGACCGCCGCATGTAGGACTGAATCACCGCGCCCACGCATCCCTGGTTGCCTGGGATGCGGTGCAACTCGTGGACGAAATCAAGCGTGCGCTGGGTGTAGGGCGAACCTTCCATGTCGACGCGAACGAAGTTGCGCGGGTTCATGGCCGCTGCCTTGGCCACCAACCCGGTCACCTGGTCGCGCGCCAGTTTTTCGTCAACATCGAGGCCCATGTGGGTGAGCTTCAGACTGATGTTGGCGTTTAGTTTTTGAGCGGCGATATCGTCCAGCAACTGGTGATAAAGCTGAGCGCTGGCCCGCGCCTCATCGGCGTTCGTGACATTTTCACCCAGATTGTCGATGGAGACGCTCAGCCCGGATTCATTCACAGCGCGCGTTGCCCGAAGCGCGTCTTCGACCTGAGTGCCGGCAACAAAACGGCTGGAGAATTTCTGGCCGATGGAGGAACGCTCAGCGACGGTACGCAGCCAATGGCTCTCCGACAGAGAGATAAAGAGCGCCCTCAGCACCGTACGCCTTCGCAGGCAGAGAAGATGCGATTATGACGACCTTGCACGTACATGAAGATCACAGGAATTTGTATCACAACTCAAGTGATCTGCGATGTGACCGTCATCGTTGAAGCGAGTGACACATCAAGCTAGAAACACTTCGTCCACATAACACCAGCGCCAGTTCTCTCCCGGCTCGAAAGACTGCATGATGGGATGCTTGGTTGCATGAAAGTGCTTGGTGGCGTGCTTGTTCTTGGAGGAATCACAACAGCCAACGTGACCGCAGATAAGACATTCCCTCAAGTGAACCCAGGTATCGCCCATCTCGAGGCACTCCTTGCAGCTTTGGCCACTCGGCTTCACCTTGCGGATCTCCTTTAGGTGCGGACAGGTTGTTTGTTCGTCTGGCATGTGTCGCCTCCACAATTCCCTTCGTGTACCTTTGTGTCCTTTGTGGTTGATGGAAGTTCAAATGCTCAAACCACAAAGGGCACGAAGGTACACAAAGGAATTCATACTCAAAACGACGAATTTCGCGTGACCATCCGCGAGGGCGCGCCGCACCAGGTTACTACTGGCCCTGTTCCTCCAGGAACTTTTCGGCTTCCAACGCGGCCATGCATCCCGAGCCGGCGGCGGTGACCGCCTGACGATAGCGCCGGTCCTGCACATCGCCGCAAGCATAGACGCCCCGCACCCGTGTAAAGACATTGTTCGTGGTCTTCAGATAGCCGTCCTGATCCATATCGAGTTGGCCCTCGAACACCTTCGCATTGGGGATATGGCCGATGCCCAGAAACATCGCACTGGTGGGAAAGTCCCAGACCTTATCAGTCTTGAGATTTCGCAGCGTCAGGCTGCTGACCTCTTTCTTGTTGATGTCGTGCACATCTTCGACAACCGTATCGAGCAGGAACGAAATTTTCGGATTCTTCTGGGCGCGGTCAAGCATGATCTTCGAAGCGCGGAAGTGCTCGCGACGATGAATGACCGTGACTTTGGTGGCGAAGCGTGAAAGAAAGATCGCCTCTTCCATAGCAGAATCGCCGCCCCCGATCACCGTGATTTCCTTGCCGGAGAAAAAGAAACCGTCGCAAGTGGCGCAGGAAGAAACACCGTGTCCGATGAGTTGCTGCTCGTGTGGCAGTCCCAGCCAGCGGGCTGAGGCGCCGCTCGCGACGATCAGCGTGCGAGTATGAATCACTTCATGGCTGACGTGGAGCCTGAACGGACTCTCGCTGAGGTCAACACTGGTCACGTGTCCGTGCTTATATTCCGCGCCAAAGCGTGTCGCTTGCTGGCGCATGTTCTCGATCAACTCAGGTCCTTGAATTCCTTCCGGGAAGCCGGGAAAGTTTTCCACCAGCGTCGTCAGCGAAAGCTGGCCACCGGGTTCGTGGCCCTCCAGCACCAGCGGTTTCAGGTTGGCACGCGCAGTGTAAAGTGCGGCAGTGTGACCGGCACAACCAGATCCCATAATGACGACGTCGCGGATATTTTCCATAGAGTAAATTGTTAGATTGCGAATTTCAGATTTCGGTTCAGCGCGCCGAATTGACACGAGCTAAGCGTCATTTGCTTTCGGATGCGGACTTCTCTGGCACAGTCGTCTTGGCCGTCGGTTTCGCTGGCGGCTTGGCTTTGGTCGCTTCCAGGGATTTGACCCGAACCAACTCCGCGGGCACGGTGCTCTTGGCCGCCAGAAGGTTGCGATAGTTGCTAACGATCGCTGTTGCGCTCCGAAACAGTGGCTCGTAAGCGCTTTGATCCGGCGGAGGATTGCCCTCAGTCCCCGGACACCGCGCCAATACCACCGAGGACTTCCCGAAACGCTCCAGCTTGATTCGGCTGGCTGGAGTGCTGGTTGATAGCATGGCCGCGGGCGTGGTCACGGCAGAGGCGTTGTCTTCGATCGCAACCTGCATCAAGTCCTTGGGGTCGCGCACGTGGAAGATCAGAGTCTCCACCATATTTTTCGGGTCATGGCTGAACGAGTACTGAACCGTCGAAAATGCGGCCTGCACCGCGAACTCACGGCGAATCCGTACCCATTCGGCAGTTCCGGAATCGGAGGAGAATTGCGCGCTCTCACCGGCCTTAAGGAAATCCGGGCGCTCCTCAAGTGTCGACCGTCCGCGATCGACTTCAAAATCCGGACTGAAGAGCGGCTGCTTGGGAATCCGAGCCAGCGCGGAGGCAATCTCTTGCTGATCTTCCGGCGAAGGCGAACAAACGTTCAGCATGTTCACCTTGACCTGCGGCTGGGGCGATTGTTGCGCGCCAGCCAGTTGTGCCAGGCCAACGCTGATCAGGATTATCAGGATGTTTCGGAGCACGATGGCATTCTAAATGAAGATCACGAGAATCTTAAATCGCAGACTGCGCTGTAGAGATGCAGCTTGCTACGTCTCCCCCGGGTCCGCCGGCAGATGTTTCAAGCGACGTCTGGACAGCAAAGAATTTTCTGTTCGCCTGGAAAGGTAGAATCAGATCATGGCGAACTTAACACTTGTTTATGGACTGAGGCTGCTGCCTTCGGAAGAAGTTGCGGAAGTCGGTGACGCAACTCTCAAGCTCAAGAACGGCCGTGAGGCCCACGTGACCATGCACGTGCTCGAAGGCAGCAAGGATGAAATTGAAAAACAATTGAAGACCAGCCTGGAGGCCTTCTTCGATTTCTATCCGGAGATTTGAGACGACAGGCGTCAGGCTTCAGGCTTCAGGTCGACGCCTCCTGAGCCCGAAGCCTGAAGCCTGAAGCCCACTCCATCTATAATTTGTTTTTAATCATGACCCTGTCCTACCGTTATCTTCGTATGCGGCTCGGCGACGCGGGATTGCTGCCCACCAGCAAAGTTGCGCTGGTGACGTGGTACTTGCTCGGCCTGGATCTGTTGTTGTTCGTGCTGCAAAAGGGGTTTGGGCTGCTCAAGCTTTCTTATGGCGACAGCCTCGGCGGATGGGTCAGTTTCCTCAGCTTCGTAGTCATTGTTCTCTGCTCGATCCTGGCATTCCGCTGGGTAAAGGCAAAAGCACTTTGGCGGCTGCGCAATCGGCTGATCGTGACCTACGTCTTCATCGGCGTAATTCCTGTGGTCATGCTCGTCGTGTTGGCGCTGCTTTCCGCTTATCTATTCGCGGGACAGTTCGCGACTTTCGTTGTTACCACTGCGCTGGATTCAGAGTTAGAGAGTCTGGGTGCAGCAAACTCCGCGATTGCCCATGAGTTTGCGGCAAAGATGCAGAGCGGAGAGAAGCCGGACACGACCGCCGTCGAGCGCCTGCGCCAGACCAACAAGGCCTGGAGCAACCGCCATGTGCACGCGTGGCACGATGGCAAGGTAGTGCTCAACAGCACTCCGGCGGATGCGGCCTCGTCGCCTCCCATTCTTCCTTCCTACTTAAAGGGATCGTGCCGCGATGTGGTTCGTGATCACGACAAACTTTTCCTGCGCGCGTCAGAGACCATCCCCGTGCAAGGTGGAACTTTGACCGTGCTTTCGAGCGAACCACTGGATCAGCATCTACTGCAGAACGTAGCCGCCAACCTGGGCGAAATCACTTTGTATACCGGAATCACACTGCGGAAGGTGAGCGAGACCCAGACTGCTGCGCCAAACTCGAACATTCCGGGCAGCGCCAACATGCAAATTTCTACGAACACCAAGAGGCCCGAGGGCGACTGTGCGCTCGATATCGCGAAAACAGGTACGTTCGTCCTCGACACGAGCAAGGCTGCGCCCCTGTACTTTGCCGGAACCGTTCCCCCGCCAACCCGCAGTCTGGATCGTCAGGTCTCGTTCGGGACATCGGTCTCGGTGGTCAATTGGGATACCGGCGACACCTTGAGCCCAGTGCTCATCAGCGTGCAAACTCGCGTCTCCAAGCTCTACGAACGCCTGTTTAATTCCCTGGGAGACATTGCGCCGGCTGTCGAATGGGGTCTACTGATCGTCGCCATAATCTTTGCAATCATCGAGCTCATCGCGCTAGTCATCTCTTACCATCTCACGCGCACCGTAACCGGCGCGGTGGCCCAACTTTACGAGGGCACTCAACACGTCAATCGCGGAGATTTCCGCCACCGCATTCCGGTCAGGTCCAACGATCAGGTGGCTACGCTGGCGAACTCGTTTAACTCAATGACTGCTTCGCTGGAAAAGCTGATCGAAGAGCAGAAAGACAAACAACGGTTGGAGAACGAGTTGGTCATCGCCCAGGAAGTCCAGGCACAGTTGTTTCCGCGGGAAAGCGTTCAGCTCGCATCGCTGGAAGTGCACGGGTTCTTCCGCCCGGCCCGCACCGTAAGCGGCGACTACTACGATTTCCTCACCCTGGACGCGGATCGGCTGATCCTGGCTGTCGGCGATATCAGCGGCAAAGGAATCTCGGCCGCCCTGCTGATGGCGACCATCCACTCCGCCGTCCGCGCCCTCAGCATGCAAGACGTTCCTGTCCTGCGCGAACCCGCGACCGTCGGCGCGGCGCTCGGTTCCGAAGTCCTCCTGGCTTCTGCATTCCGCTCGCTCGACGTTTCCCCCAGCGCTTTGCTCTCCCTGCTGAATCATCAGCTCTACGAAAGCACGCCGCCCGAAAAGTATGCCACGTTGTTTCTCGGAATTTATAACGGCGCGGAGCGCAAGCTCACCTACAGCAATGGAGGCCATCTGCCGCCCATCATCCTGAGCGAAGACGGATCGATTCGCCGCCTGGAATGCGGCGGAACCGTGGTTGGCCTGTTCGATAAGAGAAGCTATCAGGAGGATTCGGTCGAGCTCCGGCGCGGCGAGATATTCGTGGGCTACACCGACGGCGTGACCGAACCCGAAAATGATTTTGGTGAGTTCGGTGAGCAGCGCCTGATCGACTTGTTGCGCGAGAATCGCGACTTGCCGCTTCCCCGCATTACCGAAATTGTGACCGCCGCCGTCGACGACTGGATCGGCGCCAACGAACAACCCGACGACGTAACCCTGGTCCTCGCCCGCGCAAGATAAACCAGCAGCAAGATAGTTCCGCAGCTACTGCACAAATTTAGTCACCCCGGCCGAAGCCAAGCTCCAAACTCTGTCATCCAGACCGGAGCGAAGCAGAGTGGAGGGATCCGCTGTTTCACTCCTACATCGCCAGGTCAGTTCATTTCTCCCAGGACATTCGCACCCCGACTCTACCGGTGAGCGAAGCTGTAACCCACCCCATACGCCGAATCGCCGCTGGCGTAAACCGGGAAAACCCGTTCCAGCTTATGGTGCCCAGTCCTGTGCAAGAGATAGCTGATCCCAACCACCCCAACCATTCTCCCTCCGAAGAAAACCAACTGGCCAGCCGTTCCACTCTCGCACAGCGCCTTTCCCATCGAATCCATCTCCCTTCCTCCATCGCTTAAATTGTGATGAGTGATTCCTAAGTCCACAGCCTCCAGAACTCCGTGACTGGCAAAGAGCAGCCTGTTAGTCGTGTCCCAAAAATGGTGTTCACTCGATCCGTCAGGCAAAACTTGAGCCCGAGCGCCAACAGAGATCAAGCCCCCAGAGACTAAGATCGCAAAAAGAAGAAGATGATGAAATTTCCCGCGTACTCCCATAAGCCCAATCTAGGGGTCAAGACAAAGGCTACCCAGATCACGTAGGTATGCGGCGACATTTTCTTCGTCGGAATCGGGACAAGATGGAATGGATTCTTTTCGGGGAGACTCTTTTGGTACACCAGACTATTGTGTTTGACGTCGATCTTCGGTTCCACGATAATCGGCCCATTCGCTGCACCCTTCCCTCGCAGCGGTAGTTAGATCCCTGTCGAAATTGATTGGAGTGATTGGAGAAACTGATGCTCCCTGCAACCCCGAACCGCAACGCCGTACCTCAGTGCCCTTTGTTCGTTTTGTTCATGCTGGTTCTGCTTGTGGCGACTTTGTCCGTCACTGCATGGTCGGCACAACCAGATCGAATCGTCACGCCAATTGACAATAGCCAGACCGTAGTCCTGAAGGGCAATGTCAACCCCAAGGCCCAGCCACAGTTCGACAGGGGTCCGGTTGATCCTTCGATGAAGCTCGGACGCATCACGCTCCAAGTCAGTCCATCGCCAGAGCAGCAGGCCGCACTCGACAAGTTGTTGGCCGAGCAGCAGGACCCAGCCTCGCCGAATTACCACAACTGGCTTACGCCGGAGCAGTTCGCCGGCCGCTTTGGCATGAGCCGCAGAGACACCGCAACTATTGCGAATTGGCTGCGCTCCGAGGGGTTCACAATTGTGCAAATAGCTCGCGCCCGCAACTGGGTGGCATTCAGTGGAACTGCGGCCCAGGTGCAGAGCGTGCTGCACACCCAGATTCATCGCTTCCTTGTTGATGGGGAACAACACTACGCGAACACCACGGAAGTATCATTGCCGAAAGCCCTTGTGGGCATAGTAACGAGCGTAAATGGACTAAACGATTTTCTCTGGAAATCGATGGTGGCGCGCCGGACGAGCACGCAGGGCGGCACTTGGAGTTCTTTCTACTCAAGCGGTAACGGAAACTTCCTCGCTCCTGACGACATTGCCACCATCTATGACATCAAGCCCCTCTACGCAGCCGGGATCGACGGTACAAACATGAATCTCGTCATTGTAGGGCAGACAGATATCGCCCTCTCAGACATCACTGAGTTCCGCACCGGATTCAATCTGCCCACAATCAAACTCCAACAGACACTGGCGACAGGCTGCGTCAACCCCGGTACAACAGGCGATCTGGTCGAGGCCGACCTTGACCTGGAGTGGTCTGGTGCTGTGGCACGAAATGCGAACATTATCTTCGTTCAATGCGATGCGGCTCACGGGGGTGTGTTCACCTCAGCCCAGTACGCCATCGACAACAACCTCGCGCCCGTGATCAGCATGAGTTACGGCGGCTGCGAACCCTTGAACGGCCAGACCACTGCTACGCAGATCCGGGCTGTGATTCAGCAGGCGAACAGCAGCGGGATTACTTTTATGTCCTCTGCAGGCGACGAAGGAGCGGCCGCCTGTGATACGGGGCATCCACCTCCGGCAACCGGAGGCCTCGAAGTCAATCTTCCGGCGAGCGTGCCCGAAACCACTGCCCTCGGCGGCAGCGAATTTAACGAAGGAAGCGGGACATACTGGGGAAGCAATGGCCCTAATCTCGGCTCGGCGCTTTCCTACATCCCGGAGGAGGGCTGGAACGACACTGCGTTGGGCGGAGGTTTCGCCTCGACCGGAGGGGGCAAAAGCATCTACTTCAGCAAGCCCGCATGGCAATCGGGCACTGACGGAGTGCGAGACGTGCCAGATGTGACGATCGCGGCGTCCCCCGATCATGACGGGTATCTTCTCTGCACTAGCGGAAGCTGTGCCGGCGGCATTGTAAACGATAACTTTATCGCTGGCGGGACCTCGGCCTCTTCGCCTGTGTTTGCCGGTATCGTTACTCTGCTCAACCAATATCTTTTGAAGAATGGCCTTGTAACGAAGCCCGGCTTGAGCAATATCAATCCGGCCCTCTACCAACGCGCCAAGAGCGACCCGACTGCCTTTCACGATATAACGACTGGCAACAATATCGTGCCATGCACGCCCGGTACGCCGCCAACCTATCCCACTTCGCAGCAGTGCCCAGCGGCTGGGCAGTTTGGCTACAGTGCCGGCTCTGGCTACGACTTGGTAACGGGCCTCGGGTCTGTGGATGCCTACAACTTGATCACTGGCTGGAGCTCGGCAGTTGCCACCACTACCACCCTGGCCATTTCCCCCGCGTCGCCCGCGAACGCGGGAACAACCGTGACTCTTACCGCCACGGTGAAGCCGTCTACCACCTCCACCAAAACGCCCACGGGAACCGTGACTTTCACCGACGCGACGCTTGGCAAGCTAGGTACGGGGACGGTGAACAGCTCAGGGGTAGCCACGCTCACCAGCAGCACGCTGGTCGGGGCTTCATACTCCATCACTGCGACATACGGCGGAGACACGAACTTTTCCGGATCGACATCTTCGGCCGTTCCCTACAAGGTGCAGGATTTCAAGATCGCCGCCAATCCCACGACCGTTACCGTGACCGCTCCAGGCCAGAGCGGGACCACCACGCTGACCATCACGCCACTCGGCGGCTTCAGTCAGACTGTGACTTACACCTGCACCGGACTGCCTTCCGAAGCGGCTTGTACTTTCCCAACCGCAGCAACCGGAGGAACCCTGACGATCACGACCATGCCTCCCTCGGCAAGGATAGACAAGAGTCCCTTAGGACGAAGCCGGAGACTCTTCTATGCGTTGCTTCTTCCGGGCTTTCTGGGACTCGTCGTGCCTGCAGGGGGTCGAAAGCGTACGCTGCGCCGGCTGCGTCTGTTGAGCCTGATCGCCGTCCTGGCCCTTTCTACATTCTGGATGCCCGCCTGCGGCGGCGGTAGCAGTCAGCCCAGCAATCCGGGGACGCCAGCCGGCACAAGCAGCGTAACGGTCACGGCGACAGCAGGCTCCCTCAGCCATTCCGTACCCGTCACGCTGATCATCCAATAGGAAAACAGGGCTGGCCCGAGGCCAGCCCCTAGACTTCTGACAAACCAACGCTCTGGACGTATGGAGTATTCTGGCCAAAGCCGCTCGGCTCGGCTGTCTCGAAACCAAGCGGCTACGTTCCCATGTCCAGCGAACTCGTCACCCTGCAGCACTTTCGCGATGTTCCCGAGGCCCTGCTGGCCAAAGGTAAATTAGAGTCCGCTGGAATCGCCTGCGCCCTGGCCGACGGCAACCTGGTTCGCATGGACTGGCTCCTCTCGAACGCCATCGGCGGCATTCGCCTGCAGGTGCATGAGCAAGACGCCGCTGCGGCTCGCGCCATTCTGGACGAGCCTATCCCACCCGAGTTCAGCGAAGAAGAGGTCGGCGAATCCTACGCCCAGCCACGTTGTCCCCGCTGTTATTCGCTCGACATCGGATTCGAAAAAATCAATCGCTTCTGGACCTACGGTCTCTGGCTCCTTCTGTCCTTTCCCATTCCCATCCGCAAAAACAACTGGAAGTGTTACACCTGCGGAAGCGAATGGGTCGAGGAATAAAACGCAGAAGTGCCCCCATCGGTAGCTAATCGAGGCTGGAAAGTCATGCTGAGCGAAGCGAAGCATTCCTATTGCCGCCATCATTCGGCGGAGGGTAGCGATTCCTCGCTTCGCTCAGCATGACAACGCTTTATCGGTCGGACTAATCTCCCGCAAGCTTGTGCCGATAGATAAAGAGTGACTGCCCCTACGACTGCGCTTAATCCCGGTGACGGAAAACCGGCGCCCAAGCCCGGAACCCAGTTTGTCGCCCGCCAGCCAATTCTTACAGCGGACGAGAAGGTTTTCGGCTACGAACTCCTGTTTCGCGATGGCGTCGAAGATTTCTTCCGTCACACGGATGCGGACGTGGCTTCGCGAAGCACCTTGAACACCGCGATGTTGCTTGGTCTCGACGTCCTCACCGACGGCCGTCGCGCCTTCGTCAACTGCACTCGCGACATCCTGCTCAAGGACTACATCACTCTCCTGCCATCGGAGCAGGCTGTGGTCGAGGTTCTGGAATCCGTTCCTGCCGACGATCTGGTGATCGCAGCCTGTCGCCGGCTGAAAGAATCCGGCTACACGATAGCGCTGGACGATTTCGGGATCAACGATCCGCGAGAAGCCCTGACCGACGTCGCCGACATCATCAAGGTGGACCTCCGTACAACCTCTGCCGCTGACGCCGCCGCCATGGTCAAACGCTACGGCCCCTGGCGTTGCCGCATGCTGGCGGAAAAGGTGGAAACTCGCGAGGAATTCCTGGCCGCCAAGAAAGCCGGTTTCCTCTACTTCCAGGGATACTTCTTTCGCCGCCCGGAAATGCTCACCGCGCATGAGATCCCCGCCAATCAGCTCAATTACCTGCGCATGTTGACTGCGGTTTCGCAGGCCGAGTTGGATGTGCGCGAGATCGAGAATCTGGTCAAGAGCGAGGCGTCGTTGTGCTACCGCCTGCTGCGTTACCTGAATTCCGCCTCGTTCGGATTCGCCAATGAAATTCACTCAGTCCGGCACGCATTATCGATCTTAGGAGAACGCGAAGTCCGCCGTTGGATTCGCCTCGTGGCCACGCTCGGCGCCGGACAAGGCAAGAGCAGCGAACTGGTGCTCTCCGCCATGGTCCGCGCCCGCTTTTGTGAACTGGTCTCGCCAAAAATCCCGCACGGTGACTCCGACTTGTTCCTGATGGGAATGCTTTCGATGATGGACGTCATTCTCGAAATTCCCATGTCCCAGGTGCTCGACAACGTTCCCATCGACCAGGAGAGCAAGGCCGTGTTGCTCGGCGGCGCCAGCCGTCTGCGCCCGTTCTATCAACTCATGCTGGCGCAAGAGTCCGGCGAATGGAAGACCGCCAGTGAACTGGCGGCGCATCTTCATCTTGCCGAAAGCGAAGTCGCGGAGTGTTACTGGCAAGCCATGCAATGGGCGCGCCAGGTAAGCTCGGGAATCTAAGCGACGCCTCGAAGGAGCGCGCCTCGGCGTAAGCCGTGGGTAAAAGCGGGAAGCCGATGAGCCCCAGCGGGGCCAAAGACCAAAGACCAAGGACCAAAGACCAAGGTCCAGCGTACACACTTCAAGCCGTGCCGTCAGTCTCAAAAAAATCTAAGAAACTCACCGGAAAGCCACTCTACAGTTACTTCTGTGCAAAACTACTGCCAGTTAGCACTTGCGCTATATCCGTCGTGAGAGATACCATCATAGTGTTCCCAAGCGGCCATGCTCCCTAGCTGGCCTCCCGCGCCCATTAGCTCCAGGCGCCTAGACGGACAAAGATCATTCACGGATGAACTCCAACCGCATTGGGTTTCCACGCACGCTCGGTGCTTGTGTGCGAGGCGAGGCACCACCCGGATGGCGGTAGTACCCAAGCACCAGGACCGAAGTCCCCTCTGCGGGGATTGAAACGCTAACTATACAAAGAGAAACAATATGAATGTTGGACCCGGAAATCCCTCCGGAGGCGGAGGGAGAGGCAGACGGCGACGCGGACGTCGCCCATCGAATCGCTCGGGACAGCCCGGCGGTCGCGATCGTCAGCAA
>DATHPO010000020.1:0-2471 GCA_035483835.1 Terriglobales bacterium | reverse complement strand
GTGAGGCTGCGACGAAGGTTGTCGATGATCTTCCATCGAGATACGTGGCTCAGCGGATTGCGCACGATCTCGCCAAAGTAGTTTCGGACAAACGGAAGCAACGCAAAAACAATCTGCCAGTCGCCGCGCATCCAGCGATGTTTTCTGCGGGTGAAAGCGCTCAAGTGCGAAGGATAGTCGTCTACAACCTCGATATCGGACACCAGGCCGGTGCGCGCGTACTCACCTTCAATCAGATCGTGGCTGAGAATAGCGTTGTTCGGAAAGCGATGCTCGAGCACTTGCTGAAAGGTCCGGACCTCGTAAATCCCTTTGCCGGTAAAAATTCCTGCCCCAAACAAATCTTGATACACATCCGAGATCGCCCGAGTGTACATGTCGTAGCCGGTATCGCCTGACAGGAACGAAGCGAAACGCGAGCGTCTCGCCGAGCGGACGCTTATGTCCACGCGCGGCTGCAGGATGCCGTAGCCTTCGGCAACGGTGTTGGTGGCTGCGTCGACAACGGCTTGATTCATCGGATGCGCCAGTGTAGAGACCAGCCGCCGGCCAGCATCACGGGGTAGCTGAGTATCGAGGTCCAAAGTTATGACGTAACGGATGTTCTTGAGCGCCGCCCAATTTCCGGCTTTTACCGGAAACGCGTCCTCCTGGTTCAGCAAGAAGCGGTTAAACTCCAGTAGCTTGCCGCGTTTCCGTTCCCACCCCATCCATACGCCTTCGCTGGCGTTATAAGTCCGATGACGGTGAAAATGCGAGAAGGTCCCCTTTTGCTCGTGCGCATATTTTCGATTCAGCTCCTCGATGAGGTCTGAGCACAGAGCGTCTAACCCCGCATCTTCTTCGTCGAACTGTTGGGTGGAGTCGGGCGCATCCGTGAGCAAGGCGAAATGAAGGTTGGCGTCTCGATTCGCCAAAAATCGGATTTCCAGCCCGCGCACCGCATGGCGGACTTGTTCCTCGCTCGAGATCAAAGTGGGAACCGCTACAACTGTCGCGCACTCCTTGGGTATCCCTCTCGAAAAATCGAGTCTCGGGAGGCGCTTCGGCTTAAATAGGGCTGCTGCCAGTAGATTGATGGTTGCCACCGCGCATTCCACAGCCGGTATCAGGAACAGTGCTACGGCTAATACGCCAGGTGTTCTCGCGTGTGTCAAAGCTAGCAGGGCGACAATGGCTCCCAACGTGATCACTTCGATTCCAACTAAATAGAAGTAATCAGGCGACCTCAGTACGGTCTCTCGAATCCGCGTGTTTAAGGCCGGCCGATATCCGATCAAACTCTTCAATGCGGTTCGGCCCTTATCAATCAGGTAGTAACCTACGTGAGTCTTTCGATCGCTGGCGCCGTTATTGCGAAGTTTTTCTTTCGACGCGGCCTGCGCTAACGCGATTGCTTTGCTTGCAACTTCCGGCTCGGTGGACTGAGAGCGCTTGGCGAATTCAGTTACGGCCTCGCGATACGCCTCGCGTGTTTCGAAGTCCATACGCTCATATGCGCCTTGGGGATCCGAGCGGAGAATCTGTTCAGTGTGCGAGATCGCTTCAAAGAACAGCTTCCAATTCAATTCGGAAACTTCTTGAAGGGAAAGCACAAACGACGCGAACGGAGACGGCGCATTTTCTTGCTGCTCGTTCACGCCATCCGGGTCAGACCTTTCATCCTGCTTATCGAGCGAAATGCCTGGCAGGGCATTTGAGATCTGCTCGAGAATCGCGAGTTCCAAAAACGCTCTCAAATTCCATACTTCGAACATCTGGAGCGCGACGGCTCCTTGGACTTCAATGGCAAATTCCGCAAAGCTTTTCTCGTCGAAGGCATATTTACTGGCCTGGAGGAAGCTCGCTGCGAGCGCGTAAGAACGCGGGATGGCCCGCTTTTCGTCCGGGCGTTCCACATGAGGAAGTTTCGGCGCCACCTGGATGGCAGCCTTGGATTCCAGAAGCGCCAACTGTATATCGGAGAGCGCCCCCGACAATATCCGCGCATCTCCAGTAAGGCAAACCCCTGTTGACGTGACTCTCTTGAGCATGCCAGCCGCCGCATCGATGCGAGCGGCGATCGTCTTCCTCTTCGCTTCCAGCGAAACGCGTGAATCTTGGCGATCCACGAGCTTCCAGCCCGACATATCAATTTCGACGCGTCGCTCTTTGGAAGCAAGGTTTGGCTCGACCGCGGTCGGCCCGAGACGAATTGCCGCAGCATCAGTTTCCGCGCCATTTGACGAGGCGCTCGGCGCCGGAAGGATTAGCCGAAGATCGGACGGAGTGTGATATGTGGTCGCCATTTTAGTTCGGGTCGCTCTCAGCGATAGCCAGCAGCTTGAAGCTCAAACATCTCTGCGTACCGCCCGCCACTCTTGACGAGCCGGTCGTGTGGTCCTTGTTCAGCGATCCTGCCGTTTTCCAGAACGAGAATGCGATCTGCCATACGAACAGTAGAGAAGCGGTGAGAGATCAAGAATGTCATT